>DATJSO010000245.1:0-8295 GCA_035504075.1 Allostellaceae bacterium
ACCGAGACCTGGGACACGCCCGACCTGCTCGCCGACGCGGGCTATGACTATGTCTGCGACTGGGTGCTCGACGATCAGCCGGTGCGATTGAAGACCCGCGGCGGCAAGTCGATCGTCAACCTGCCCTACACGCAGGAATGCAACGATGTCGCGATGATGCTGATCCAGCATCACAAGGCGTCGGAATACTTCGACCGCGCGGTCGACCAGTTCGAGCAGCTTTATCGCGATGCGCGCGACTCGGCGCGGGTCATGGCGCTGGTCGTCCATCCCTACATCATGGGCGCGCCGCACCGGCTCAAATATTTCCGCAACGCGCTCGCCCATATAAGAGGCCACGCCGATGTCGTGTGCTGGACCGGTGAACGGATTCTCGACTGGTATCTCGGGCAATGAGACAGCCGACGCGGCGCGATTGGCTCGCCGGGGTGGCGGCAACGACGGCAACAGCGGCATGGGGAACGGGAAAGGCCATGGCGGACAGCGAGATCGGCGTGGAAAACGCGTCACTGGCCGACATCCAGCAGGCGCTGACCGACGGGCGCGCGACATCGAGCGCGCTGACCCGCGCCTATCTCGCGCGGATCGAGGCCTACGACCGCGCCGGCCCGCAGCTCAACGCGGTGCGCGAGGTCAATCCCGACGCACTCGCGGTCGCCGGGTTGCGCGACGAGCAGAAGCCGTCGAAGCGCTTCCCGCTCGCCGGCGTGCCGATCCTCGTCAAGGACAATTGCGCGACCGGCGACCGCCAGCACACTACCGCCGGTTCATTGGCCCTTGAAAACGCGCGGGCCAGGCAGGACTCGGCCGTCGTGCAGCGGCTGCGTGCCGCCGGCGCGGTCATTCTCGGCAAGGCCAACCTCACCGAATTCGCCAATATCCTCACCATCGACATGCCGGCGGGGTACAGCTCGCTGGGCGGTCAGGTGAAGAACCCGTTCGCACCCCAGCTCGACGAGCGCGGCATCCCGATCGTGCCGCCGGGCGGGTCGAGCGGCGGCTCGGCGGTCGCGGTGGCGGCCGGGCTGTGCGCCGCCGCGATCGGCACCGAGACCTCGGGCTCGCTGCTCAATCCGGCGACGATGAACGGCGTCGTCACCGTGAAGCCGACCGTCGGGCTTATCAGCCGCGCCGGTATCATCCCGATCTCGCACAGCCAGGACACCGCCGGCCCGCTGACCCGCACGGTGCGCGACGCGGCGATCCTCCTCAACGTGCTGGCCGCGCGCGATCCGGCCGATCCGGCGACGCGACCGCTGCAGCGCCCGGCCGACTACACCGCGGTGCTTGACAAGGACGGGCTCAAGGGCGCGCGCATCGGCGTGCCGAGCGACCCCGATGACCCCGGCAACGACGTCTATATGGGCAAGCTCTCGGCACGGTCGGCGGCGGTGTTGAAATCGGCCGTCGAAACGCTCGAAGCGGCCGGCGCGACGCTCATCCGCGCCAACATCCCGACCGTCGGCTGGATCGGTGGGCCGGGCACCGTCATGGGTGTCCTCAACCGCAATCCGCTCAGCAAGAAACGCTACGAACCGGCCTATCCGCCGATCGTCTTCCTCTACGAGCTGAAGCACGACCTCAATCTCTATCTGCGCGACTGGGCGCGGGAGACGAAGATGAAGACGATGGCCGACATCATCGCCTTCAACCAAGCCAATAAAGACCGCGCGTTGCGCTTCGGCCAGGATCTGTTTCTCGCCGCGGAAGCGACGCGCGGCGATCTATCGGAGCTCGAATACAAGTCGGCGCGGGCGATGGATCTGCTCGCCGCCAAGGAGCGCGGCCTCGACGCGTATATGGATGAGCACAAGCTCGACGCGGTGCTGTTCACCGGCGCGACCGGAGCGGGCATCGCCGCCAAATGCGGCTATCCGAGCGTCCAGGTGCCGGGCGGCCTCACCGCCGGGATCGACGGCAAGGAGACGCCCGACTTTCCGCTCGGCATCACCTTTTGCGGCCGGGCCTGGAGCGAGCCGACCTTGCTGCGCCTCGCCTACGCCTTCGAGCAGGCGTCGCAAGGGTGTCCTCTGCCGCCGGGACTTCCGGCGCTTTAGCTGCCCGGCACACCCTTGGTCGTCGAGTATTCGAAATGCAGCGCCTCGCCGGGATGGACCAGCGGGTGGATCGCATGCGCCGCGGCGGCGGCCTCGGCAAAGCCGGTGAGGATCAGCTTGAGCTTGCCAGGATAGGCGGCGATATCGCCGATCGCGAAGATGCCCGGGCGTGAGGTCGCGCAGCTCGCCGGGTCGACCGCGATGCGGTTGTCGTCGAATGTCAGATCCCATTGCGCGAGCGGGCCGAGCTCGGTCGCGAGACCAAAAAACGGCAAAAGGCAATCGGCCTCGAGCCTCCGCTCATTGCCGGCGAGATCGGCGACGACGACAGCGCCAAGCTTCCCGTCCGTACCTTCGAGCGCCGCGAGCTGAAAGGGGATCACCAGCTCCACCCTGCCCTCTTTCGCCAATGCTTCGAGCTGGGCCTGCGATTGCGGCGCAGCGCGGAATTTCGGCCGGCGGTGCACGACCATGACATGCGCGGCCAGCTCGGCGAGCGACAGCGCCCAATCCACCGCCGAATCGCCACCACCGGCGATGACGACGCGCTTGCCGCGAAAATCCTCGCGGCGGCGCACGAGATAAAAGACGCTCTTGCCCTCGAACGCCTCGATTCCCGGTATCGGCGGGCGATTCGGCCCAAACGCGCCGCCGCCGGCCGCGATCACCACCGCCCGCGCCGCGACCCGCTCTCCCGCCGCGTTGTTGACGACAAACCCGTCAGCAGTCCGCTCCAAGCCGGTGACCGAGTGCCCGAAATGATAGGTCGGGGCAAACGGCTCGGCCTGCTCGGCGAGGCGATCGACCAGCAGCGCCGCATCGATTCGCGGATAGCCGGGGATGTCGTAGATCGGCTTTTCCGGGTAGAGCGCCGCGCATTGCCCGCCGGCCATGTCGAGCGCGTCGAAGACATGGCATTTCATGTCGAGCATGCCGCACTCAAACACCGCGAAGAGCCCCACGGGTCCGGCGCCGATGATCGCCACGTCGGTCGTATGTGCATTATCCTGCATTGACTTAGATTACCCGAATTCCCCGCCGCGCAGCCGAAACACTCGTCATACCGGCAAAGGCCGGTGTCCAGCGCCGCCGATCTGTACCCCGGCCTCCGCGGGGGTGACGGCGTGAACGATCGGCACGCGTCAGCGGAATATTGCTCCGTTGCAACCATAAAGGCATACAAGGTGACGATGACGATCATCGATCTGGCCGACGAAAAAGCGACCGAAGCGTTAGCCGCGCGGCTGGCCGCGGTGGCGCGATCGGGCGACGTGATCGCCTTGCGGGGCGAGCTCGGCGCCGGCAAGACCTGCTTCGCGCGGGCCTTCATCCGCGCGCGTGGCGGCAACGAGGCTGTGCCCAGCCCGACCTTCACGCTGGTGCAGACCTATGACCTGCCGGACGCCAGGGTGTGGCATTTGGACCTCTACCGGCTGCGCGCCGCCGAGGAAGCCTGGGAGCTCGGCATCGAGGAAGCCTTCGAGGACGGCATTTCGCTGATCGAGTGGCCGGAGCGGCTTGGCACCCTGCTGCCGCGCCGGCATCTCCTGCTCGCGTTCGATTTCGCGGCAACACGGGGCGCGCGCCGAGCGACGCTGTCCGGCGACGGCAACTGGGCGGCGCGGCTCGCCGCGATCGCGGCGGGGGCGTAAGTGGAACGCGAGGCAGCGATCGCCGGATTTCTTGCGTCGGCTGGCTGGGGGACCACCCAGCCGACGCTGCTTGCCGCCGACGCCTCGTTCCGCCGCTATTACCGGCTGGTCGATGGCGACCGGCGCGCCGTGCTTATGGACGCGCCGCCGCCGCATGAGGATGTCCGCCCCTATGTCGCGGTCGCCGGGATGCTGCGCGGCCACGGGCTCAGCGCGCCGGAGATTTTCGCCGAGAACCACGAGCAGGGCATCCTACTGATCGAGGATTTCGGCGACGACACCTATACGCGGCTGCTCGACCGCGGCGTCGACGAGCACCAGCTTTACACGCTGGCGATCGATACGCTGATCGCGCTGCAGCGCGCGGTGACTGTGCCGCCGGCGCTGCCGCCTTACGACGAGGACGCGCTCCTGCGCGAGGCGGCACTGCTCATCGAATGGTATGCGCCGGCCGTGCTGGGTGCGCCGGTGCCGTCGGCGCTGCGTGAGGAATATCTCGCGCTGTGGCGCGCGGCGCTGCCGCTGACGGCGGTAAACGGCCCAACGCTGGTGCTGCGTGATTATCATGTCGACAACCTGATGCTGCTCGATGGCCGCAAAGGCGTGCAGGGCTGCGGCCTGCTCGATTTCCAGGACGCCCTCAGCGGTCCGGCGAGCTACGACCTCGTCTCGCTGCTCGAAGACGCGCGCCGGGACGTGCCGCCGGCGCTGCGCGAGGCAATGACGGCACGCTATCTTGCGGCGTTTCCGGCGATCGACCAGGGAGCCTTCCGCCGCTCGGCGGCGATCCTCGCCGCGCAGCGCAACGCCAAAATCATCGGCATTTTCACCCGCCTCTGGCAGCGCGACGGCAAGCCGCGCTATCTCGGCCATATACCGCGGGTCTGGCGGCTGTTGGAAGCCGACATGCAGGAGCCGGCGCTGCGTCCGCTGGCACGCTGGCTCGACCGGCACCTGCCGGACGCCGCGCGGCGCATCCCCGAGCACGGCGCCGCATGAACGCGGCCCCGAAATCGGCGATGGTGCTCGCCGCCGGGCTCGGCACGCGGCTGCGGCCGGTAACCGACCACCTGCCGAAACCGCTGGTCGAGATCGCCGGCAAGCCATTACTCGACCATGCGATCGACCGGCTCGAAGCGGCTGGCGTGGAGCGCGTCGTCGTCAACCTGCATTACAAGGGCGAGATGATCGCGGCGCGGCTGGCCGAGCGCCGACACCCAAAGATCGAGCTGTCGCGCGAGGAGGTGCTGCTCGAAACCGGCGGCGGCGTGAAAAACGCCCTGCCCTTGCTTGATGATGCGTTTTTTGTCGTCAACAGCGACATCATGTGGCTCGACGGGTTGACCCCGGCGCTTGGCCGTCTCGCACGCGCCTTCAACGCGAAGAAAATGGATGCGGCGCTGCTGCTGCAGCGCACGATCAGCGCGATCGGCTATGAGGGCCGCGGAGACTATTTTCTCGACCCGCTCGGCCAGCCCCGACGGCGCGGCGAGCGCGAGGTGGCGCCCTATATCTTCGCCGGCATCCAGATTCTGCACTGCCGGCTGTTCGCCGGGATCGACGACACGGTGTTCTCATTGAAGCGGCTCTACGATCACGCCGAGGATGCCGGCCGGCTCGGCGCTATCGTGCATGATGGCGAGTGGTTTCATGTCGGCACGCCCGAGGGCCTCGACGCGACCCGCGCCCGCATCGCCGAATTGCAGGCCGAGCATTAGGATGTCTTGGTTACCTCCGCTTCTAAGCTCGCCGCCCCCGCGAAAGCGGGGGTCCAGGGGCGACCGTTCCGTCGCTTGCCCTGGGTTCCCGCTTTCGCGGGAATGACGATCAAAGGCGGCGAGCCGCAAATGCGCCCGCACGTCTACACGATCGACCCCGAGCGGCCGTTTCTCGGCACCGTGGCGGAAGGCCTCGTGGCGTTGGCAGGCGGCGACCCGCTGCGGCTGCCGCGGATGACGGTGCTGCTGCCGACGCGGCGCGCGGTGCGCAGCCTGCGCGAGGCGTTTCTGCGCCTGACCGGCGAAGGCAGAGACCCCGGCGCGCCGTTACTGCTGCCGCGCATGCGGCCGGTGGGCGATCTAGACGCCGACGAAATCGGCGACGACGAGACCTTGGCGGTGCCGCCGGCGACCCCGGATTTGCGGCGGTGCCTGCTGTTGACCCGGCTGGTGCTCGAGTGGAGCGAGGGCGATGGCGCGCAGCGCCTGCTGCCGGGCCAGGCGGCTGCCCTTGCCGGGGCGCTGGTAAGGCTGCTCGATGCCGCCGCGATCGAAGGCGTGAGCTTTGCCGAGCTTGCCAAGCTGGCGCCGCTCGACCTCGCCGAGCATTGGCAGGTGGTGCTGCGCTTTCTCGACATCCTGCCGCGACAATGGCCGGTGATTCTCACAGCCGAAGGCACGCTCGACCCGGCCGAGCGGCGCAACCGGCTGATCGCGCGCCAGGCAGGGCTGTGGCGCAAAAGCCCGCCACGCGACCCGGTCATCGCCGCCGGGCTGACAGGCGGCATCCCGGCGCTTGAAGAACTGATCGGCGTCATAGCCGGGCTTGACAACGGCCTGGTGATCCTGCCCGGCCTCGACCATGGCGCCACGCCCGGGCTATTGGAGGCGATCGCCGACGATCCGGCGCATCCGCAATATTTGCTGGTTCGACTTCTCCACACGCTCGGCCTCGCGGCGGGGGACGTGCGTCCCTGGCGGCCGGCGACAGAAAGCCGGCGCGCGACGCGGCTGCGGCTGGTGTCGGAAGCGCTGCGCCCGGCGAACCTCACCGATGCCTGGCGCGACCTCAAGCCCGAGCCGGAAGACGCGTTCGCCGGCCTCAGCCGCTACGATTGCACGAGCCCGCAGCATGAGGCCGTGACGATCGCCCTCCTGCTGCGCCGCAAGCTCGAAGAGCCGGGCGCGACCGCCGCGCTGGTCACCCCGGACCGCGAACTGGCGCGCCGTGTTGTCGCCGAGCTGCGGCGCTGGAAGGTCGACATCGACGATTCCGCCGGCGTTCCGCTCGCGCGCACGCCGCCGGGCGCCTTCCTGCGGCTCGTGCTCGACATGGCAGCAAGCGAGCTGGCACCGGTGCCGCTGCTGGCGGCGCTGAAACATCCCTTGGCGGCGGGCGGTATGCCCCGCGAGGCGTTCCGCGAACTCACGCGTGACCTCGAACGCAAGATCCGCGGCCCGCGGCCGGCGCCGGGCCTCGACGGCCTTCGGGCGGCGCTTGGCGACAAATCCGCGGAGTTGCGGCGCTTTCTCGATCGCCTCGAAGCCTGCCTCGGCGAACTGCCGGCGCTGCTCGCCGCCCGCAATACCAGCGTCATCCAGCTGACGAGCGCGCATATCGCCGCCGCCGAGCGGCTGGCGGCGAGCGACGACGAGAGCGGCGCGGCGCGGCTGTGGCGCGACGCGGCGGGCGAGGCCGCCGCCGTGTTCTGCCACGACCTGCTCGACGCGGCGCGCGACTTCCCGTCCCTCCCCGGCCGGCATTACCCGGCGCTGTTCGAGGCGCTGTCGCGCGGCACGGTGGTGCGCCCGACCTATGGCCGGCACCCGCGCCTGGCGATCTGGGGGCTTGTCGAGGCGCGGCTGCAGCAGGCCGACCTCGTCGTGCTCGGCGGGCTCAACGAAGGCACCTGGCCGGGCGCGGTGCCGGCCGATCCGTGGATGTCGCGGCAGATGCGCGCCGAGTTCGGCATCCCGCTGCCCGAACGCGCGATCGGCATCGCCGCGCATGATTTTGCCCAGGCGCTCGGCGCGCCGGAGGTGGCGCTGACCCGCGCGGCACG
The DNA here is from genome assembly GCA_035504075.1 of Allostellaceae bacterium. Taxonomy (GTDB): domain Bacteria; phylum Pseudomonadota; class Alphaproteobacteria; order ATCC43930; family CGMCC-115725; genus DATARH01. Next base: position 7,491 of record DATJSO010000245.1, read on the forward strand.
GCATGAGGGCGTGCCGACCGTGCCGTCGCGCTGGCTGCTGCGGCTCGATGCGGTGCTGCGCGCGGTCGGGCTCGACGGGCGGCTCGGCCCCGATCCGGAGATCGAAGCCGCCGCCGCGGCGAGCGACCAGCCCGCCGCACATCGCCCGCTGCCGCCACCGGCGCCGCGCCCGCCGCTCTCGGCGCGGCCGCGTCAGCTCGCCGTCACCGATATCGAGATGTGGCGGCGCGACCCCTACGCGATCTACGCCAAGCATGTCCTGCGGCTGCGCGCGCTCGACGCGGTCGACGCCGATCCCGACCGCGCCGATCTCGGCATCGCGATCCATCAGACGCTCGCCGAATTCGTGCGCCGTCACCCGCGCGACTTGCCGGCCCATGCCGAGCAGGTACTCGGCGATATCGGCAAATGGAAATTCGGCCCGCTCTTGTCGCGGCCGGGCGCCTGGGCGTTTTGGTGGCCGCGTTTTCTGCGCATCGCGGCGTGGTTTGTCGCCGAGGAGCGATTGCGGCGGGCGGACATCGCCGAAAGCCTCAGCGAGGTGAAGGGCAAGCTCGTCGTCGATGCGCCGGGCGGGCCGTTCACGATCACCGCGATCGCCGACCGCATCGACCGACTCGCCTCGGGCGGGCTGGGGATCATCGACTACAAGACCGGCGCGGTGCCGCGAAAGCAGGAGATCGAGGCGGCGATCGCCGTGCAGCTCCCGCTGGAAGGCGCGATCGCCGAGGCCGGCGGGTTCGGCGTTCCCGCCGCACCGGTCGCGGCGCTCGATCACTGGCGGCTCGGCAACGGCAACCCCGCC
>DATJSO010000246.1:0-4224 GCA_035504075.1 Allostellaceae bacterium
CATGGCCGGAAGCGTGTCATTCGCGAGATCGAAGCGGCGAACGCGGCCCGGTTCGCGATCGCGCGCGGCCGCATCGACGACGATCACGATCTTGTAGCCGCTCCAGCGCTCGAGCAGCGCGAGCACGTCGCCGCGGCATTCGACGATGCAAACGTTGGCAGGCGCCTGCGCCCGGAGCCGGGCGGCGACGGCCGCGCCGAACCCATCATCGCCACGATCGGGGTTGCCGATCGCCACGACCAGTGCCTCGCAGTGATCCCGAGTCACTCCCGGTTCACCCGCAAGGACAGGAAATGCGCCGCGCAGGAGATGCACGGGTCATGGTTGCGGATGCTCTGTTCGCAACCGGCCTTCAACGCCTCGTCGTCGAGGCCGAGCCGCGCCTCCGCGACCGCGCGCAAATCCTCCTCGATGACGTCCTGATTTTGCGCGGTCGGCGGCACCAGGCGGGCGTCGAGGATCGTGCCATCGCTGTCGAGATTATAGCGATGATAGAGGACGCCGCGCGGCGCCTCGGTGCAGCCGCAACCGATCGCGGCACGCGGTTCGGCGGCGGCGAACGGCCGCGCCGGCGGCTCGTATTCGGCGATCAGCCGCAGCGCCTCGCCGCAGGCGTAGGCAACTTCGATAAGGCGGACGAGGATGCTGCGAAACGGGTTGCGGCAAACCGGATCGAGACCGGCTTCATCGGCCAGTGCCTGCAGCTCCGGCGGCAGCCGGTCGCGGTTGAGCGCATAGCGCGCCATCGCGCCGACGAGATAGGTGCCGCCCCGCTTCAGGCGCGAATGCAGCGCGGTTGAATGGCGCACCTGGCGTTCAAGAAACTCGCTCTCATACTCGGCGGCTGCGATATCGAGTCCGGCGGAGGAGACGATGCGGCCTTCGTTCATCGGGTATTCAGCGGGATGACGCAGTGCGACAAACTCGTAGTCGCGGCTCACCTCGGGAAACTCGAAGCCGGCCGCCCAGCGCAGGATCGCGACGGCATCGTCGCGCGCCCGTTTCAGAAGCTCGGTCACCGATGCGAATTCCGCCTGACGCGGCGCCCGATAGAACCCGCCGACGCGCACGTTAACGGGATGGATTTCGCGGCCGCCTAACAGCCGCAGCAACTCGTTGCCGGCTTCTTTCAGCGCCAGGCCGCGCTCGACCGCCTCGGCGTGGTCGCGCGCCATCGCCACCGCATCGGGATAACCAAGAAAATCCGGCGCGTGCAGCATGACCACGTGCAGCGAATGGCTCTCGATCCATTCGCCGCAATAGAGCAGCCGGCGCAGCGCGCGCACCTGCGGGTCGATCGCGATGCCGAGCGCGTTCTCGATCGCATGCACGCCGCTCATCTGGTAGGCGATTGGGCAAATGCCGCAGATGCGCGCGACAATATCGAGGACTTCCTCGTAGCCGCGGCCCCGCAACAGCGCCTCGAAAAAACGCGGCGGCTCGAAAATGCTGAGCCGCACGCCGGCAATCTTGCCGTCACGGATATCAAGGTCGAGCGAGCTTTCGCCCTCGACCCGGGCGATGTAATCGACCTTCAGCGTCCTACGCGCCATGCTTTTCGGCCTCCTCGCGAAACACTCCGGCGGCGGCGTTGAACGTTTGAAACGCCCTGGCGATATCGCGTTCGGCCATGCCGAGAGCGGCGAATTCTCGCGCGACGGCGGCGGTATTGGCGCCGGCGACCGGACCGAAGCAGCCGTAGCAACCGCGGTTGTAGGACGGGCAGATCGCGCCGCACCCGGTTTGCGTCACCGGCCCGAGGCAGGGCGTATCGTGCGCGACCATGACGCACGGATTGCCGCGCCGCTTGCAATCGATGCAGACGCTGTGACCGGGCAGCGCCGGCCGGCGACCACCGAGAAACGCGTTGATGACCTCGAGCAATTGCCGCTTGTCGATCGGGCAGCCGCGCAATTCGAAATCGACCGTCACGTGGCCGCTGATCGGCGTCGAGGTCGCGAGCACATCAAGATATTCCGGATGCGGGTAGACCGCGGCGGCAAAGGCGCGGATATCGGCGAAGTTGCGCAGCGCCTGGATGCCGCCGGCGGTCGCGCAGGCGCCAATCGTCACCAAGCGGCGTGATTGGCGCCGCACCCGCTGGATGCGCCGCGCATCGGAGGGCGTCGTGATCGAGCCTTCGACGAGCGACAGGTCATAGGGCCCCGGCAGCATGCGTCGCGACGCTTCCGGGAAATAGGCGATGTCTACCCTGTCGGCGAGCGCCAGCAGCTCATCCTCGCAATCCAACAGGCTCAACTGGCAGCCGTCGCACGAGGCAAACTTCCACACCGCCAGCTTCGGCTTGCGCGCAACCGCGTCCCCCGCCACCTCACACCTCCCTGATCAACATCAGGCGATTGACCCGATCGTAACGCATCACCGGCCCATCCCGGCAGACCAGCGTCGGGCCGAACTGGCAGTGGCCGCAATGCCCGACCGCACATTTCATGTTGCGTTCCATCGAAACGTAAATCCGCTCCGGCGCGACGCCGGCACTTTCGAGCGCGTTTGCGGTGAAGCGCATCATGATTTCCGGTCCGCATACCAGGGCCACCGTGCGGTCCGGGTCGAAGCCGGCGCGGCCAATCAGCTTTGTCACGACCCCGACATTACCGCGCCAAGTGCTCCCCGCGTGATCAACCGTGACCTCGACCTCGATATCAAGCCGCCGGCGCCAGCTTTCCAACTCGCGGCGATAGAGGATGTCGTCGGGGCTGCGGCTGCCGTAGAGCACCGCGATACGCCCATAAGCGCTCCGCTCGGCCAGCAGGGGGTAGATCGCCGGCCGCAGCGGCGCCAGCCCCAGCCCGCCGGCGGCGACGACGACGTCGCGGCCGCGGCTCTCGACAACCGGCCAGGCGCTGCCGAATGGCCCGCGCAGACCGAGCGCATCGCCCCGCTTCAGCCGCGTCAGCGCCCGCGAGACATCACCGACCGCACGGATCGTGTGGACCAGCGGGCCGCGTTTGCCCGGATCGCCGCTGACGCTGACCGGAATTTCACCGATGCCGAATGCGTAAAGCATGTTGAACTGGCCCGGTGCGAACGCGAAATCGCCGGCCTCGACCGCCAACGTCCAGGTGTCGCGCGTCTCGCGCCGGCGGCTGCGGACGCTCACGACCGCCGGCACGATCGTCGCGTCAATCGCCGCTGCCGTAGACATCGAGCATCTGCAGTTGCGCCGCATGCAGCCGCTGCACCAGCACCGGCATGAACCGCTTCATGATTTCGTAGCCGAAATTGTGATCGGCTTCGGCCTTGTCGCGCAGGCAGCTTGCATCGATTGCGATGGCGCGGGTCAAGTCGAGCGCCACCGCGTCGTAAACCCAGCGGTAGGGCGGGATCAACCATGCGACGCCGGCGATCTCGCCGGGGCCGATCGTCAGAAAGCGCAGTGGGCCGCGCCCCGGCGCCGTCATCTCCAGGACGACGCGGCCATGCCGGAGCAGAAAGAATTCATTCGCCGGTTCGCCTTCGCGAAACAAATACTTCCCCGTGTCAAAGCGGACGTTCTTGCCGCAGCCGCCGATCAATTCGCAATGCGGTGAGGCGAGGCCGACAAACATCGGATGCTCGCAGATCAGCTGTTCGAGGCCGCGCGTTCGCATGCCTAGATTCCGCTCGCACGCCCGGCGGCCGTGGCGGGTTCGGCCCGGATCGCGGCGACCTCCTCGGTAATGTCGATCCCGACCGGGCACCAGGTGATGCAGCGGCCGCAGCCGACGCAGCCCGAAGTGCCGAACTGGTCGACCCAAGTCGAAAGCTTGTGGGTCATCCACTGGCGATAGCGCGAACGCGACGAGGCGCGCACGCTGCCACCGTGCAGATAGGAGAAATCCGTCGTGAAGCACGAATCCCAGTGGCGGGTGCGTTCAGCCGAGGCGCCATCGAGCGACACGGTGTCTTCGGCGGTGGTGCAGAAACAGGTCGGGCAGACCATCGTGCAATTGCCGCAGGTCAGGCAGCGATCGGCAACCTCGTTCCAGCGCGGGTGATCCGGGTTCTGCTGCAACAATTCAGGTACCTCATCCGCATCCGGCATGACGCGGCCCATCTGTGCGGCAGCTCGGGCCATCGCGGCGGTAGCCGCTGCCTCGTCACCGCTCTCGGCGGGACGCCAGGCAATCTCAGACAGTAGCTCAGCGCCGGCTGGCGTCCCGATGGCGACGAAAAAACGATGGAGCCCGCCATCAAGCAATTCTGTCAGCGCGAGATCGAAAC
>DATJSO010000247.1:0-12851 GCA_035504075.1 Allostellaceae bacterium
CTCGATATCAGCGCCGGTGCAGCGAATTCAACGCCTTCTGAACGAGATCGTGCAGCGCCAGCCGATCGGTCGGGGTCAGCGGTCGGCCGCTGCGGCGCGACACGAATTCGCCCTTGGCCGAAATCGCGATCGGTTCCGGAAAGTATTTGCTTGCCTTGCCGTCCAGCAGGAGCCGGCCGAAGCCGCCGCCGGTCAGCGTCCAGTTGCGCACCGGACCGCAATCGACATGCATAAAATGCGAATTCGGATACCAGCCGACCCCGCCGCGCCGCATCGCGCGGGCGTGGAGCATCGCTTCCTCAAGCCGCACCGGCAGATAGATGTCAAGCGCTCGGCCGTACAGGTGCTGGCTGCGCTCGGCGACGCCGAATGTCGTGCGCGCCAGCATCGCGTTGGTCGCCGGGGTGCGATAAGCCGACAGGATGGTCGCCCTGCTCTCGCCGACCGCGCTCAACACGGCGCTGAGAAAATCGAGGACGCGGACGTCCATGCTGATTTCTTGGCCGCAATGAAAGTCGCGCAGAAAAAACGACAATTCCTTCATCGCGGAACCGATCGGCCCGTCGGCGTCGCGATAGGCGCCGGAGAAGCGCTCGCCGGTATGCGCATTAATCAGATTCAAGCGATCGATCCGAGGTACCGCCGGCACAGCCAAAACCGGCCGTGACGCGAAGACGGACAGCGCTGCAATTGACAGGATCGAGCGGCGCTTCATCTGCTTTCTCGGTGGCGCGAATAAACTCGCGATCGCATTTCGTCAGTGTAACAGGCAGGGCGGCATCCGGTAAGCGCTGGCTTCGAATTGGCGGCGCGGTGGACGCCTTCGGCCGTGGCGAGCGCCTTGACAGCCTGCAATAACGGCGGTGGAGTGCGGCCGGCAACAAGCAAGGGAGGACCGCAGCGACATGGCCCGCACAGCAGCCGAGCGCGCGTCCCAGGATCAGCGCCGGCCGAACGGCGCCGACTATCTGGCGCGGGTGCGCGAATTGGCGCCGGCGCTGGCCGCTGCGGCGCCTGAAATCGACGAACGGCGCGAATTGCCGGAGCGCATCGTCGCGGCGCTCGTCGAGCGCGGCCTCTTTCGCCTGCTGCTGCCGCATTTCCTCGGCGGCGCCGAACTGTTGCCGGCCGACTATGTGCCGATCATCGAGGAAGTGGCAAAGACTGACGCCAGCACCGCCTGGTGCTTGAACCAAAATTCCGGCTGCTCGATGACGGCGGCCTATCTCGCGCCCGAGGCGGCGCGGGCGATCTTCGGTGAGCCGCACGGCATCCTCGCCTGGGGGCCGGGGCCGGGTGAGGCGCGGGCCGTGCCGGGCGGCTACCGGGTCACCGCGCGCTTCAGCTTTGCCAGCGGCAGCCATCACGCGACCTGGCTCGGCTGCCACATGCCGGTCATCGGACCGGATGGGCGGCCGCGCCTCGACCCGGACGGCGCGCCGGTCGTGCGCACAATGCTGTTCCCGAAAAGCGCGGCGAAATTCGCCGACATCTGGCACACCATCGGGCTGCGCGGCACCGGCAGCGACGAGTATTTGGTCGAAGACCTGTTTGTGCCCGACGCGTATTCGGTCGATGTGCTGTCACGCCGCGCCGAGCCGGCGCGGCAAGGCGGCCTGCTCTACCGCTTCAGTTCGCTGATCCTGTATGCTGCCGGGTTCGCCGGCGTTGCGCTCGGCATTGCCCGCAGCACGCTGGCGCATTTCATCGCATTGGCGCACGACAAGATCCCACGCGGCGCGCCGAGCACGATGCGCAACAACAACGTCACCCAGCGCGAGACCGCGCTCGCCGAGGCGCGGCTTGCCTCGGCGCGGCGGTATCTGTTGGGTTCGCTCGAAGACATCGCCGCGGCGGTCGCGGCGCGCGGCCACATCACGCTCGACGAGCGGATGACGATCAGGCTGGCCGCGACCTTTGCAATTCACACCGCCGTCGATGTCGTCGACATGCTCTACCAGGCAGCCGGCGCCACGGCGATCTTCAACGAGAACCCGTTCGAGCGCCGCTTCCGCGATATCCACTCGGTCGCGCAGCAATTGCAGGGCCGCCAACAGCATTTCGAGACGGTCGGGCAATACCTGCTCGGCCTTGAAGGCGACACCGGCTGGCTGTAGGCGGTTTCCGTCCGCCGGCCGCCCTCAGACAGCGGCGGAGAGCGGGGGCCGATCGCCCTTTGGCCGGGTGACGCACAGTGCAGCGTTGTCCTTCAGCAGCCGGTCGATCAACTCGGTCAGATCCTGCATGCGGAAGGGCTTGGTCAGGTGGCGCCGGCCGCTCGCTTCGAGGCGGGCGCGCTGCGCCGGGTCGCCGGTCGTCAGGATGACGCCGCATCCCCTCTCGCCGGCGAGTTCGGCGAGCGCGAAGCCGTCCTCGCTGCCACGCAACGACACGTCGATGATCGCAACGTCGAAATCCTCGCGGTCGAGCGCCACCCGCATCTCCGCCGCGGTTCCGGCGAGGGCAAATTCATAGCCGGCGTGATCCAGGACATCACCCAATAAAGCACGTACGGCGTCATCGTCCTCGACGACAATTATTTTACAGATTCGATCCATTGACCTCACGCGGCCTCGGCTTCGCCTGCTGCAACAGGACGAACGCTCGGGCAGGCCGCGATTACCCCTGATGTTGCCGGTCGTGTCGCCGGTTCCCGATTAACGACCGCGGTGGCGCAAAGTTTCGTTCCGCCCGGCATTGCGGCGCCGCCCGGCAGGCTCAGCCCGTTTCGAGCGCCGCCTCGCGCTCGGCTTCCGCCTGTTGCCGCGCCCACATCGCAGCGTAGGCGCCGCCGGCGGCGAGCAGCGCGCGATGACGGCCGCGTTCGACGATGCGACCCGCGTCGAGCACGAGTATCTCGTCGGCATCGACGATCGTCGACAGGCGATGCGCGACGACGAGCGTTGTGCGGTCGGCGGCGACCTCGGCGAGGCTGTTCTGGATCTCGCGCTCGGTTTTCGAATCGAGCGCCGAGGTTGCCTCGTCGAAGATCAGGATCTCGGGCGCCTTGAGGACGACGCGGGCGATTGCGACGCGCTGCTTCTCGCCGCCCGACAGCTTGAGGCCGCGTTCGCCGACGACTGTGTCATAACCATCGGGCAGCGCCGCGACGAAATTGTGGATATGGGCGCGCCGCGCCGCCGCCTCGACCTCGGCCCGGCCGGCACCGGGCCGGCCGTAGGCGATGTTGTAGAAAATCGTATCGTTGAACAGCACGGTATCCTGCGGCACGACGCCGATCGCCCGCCGGAGGCTGTCCTGCGTCACCTCGCGGATGTCTTCGCCGTCGATTTCGATCGCGCCGGCATCGACGTCGTAAAATCGGAACAGGAGGCGCGCGATCGTCGATTTGCCGGCCCCGCTGGCGCCGACGATCGCGACTTTGGCGCCGGCCGGCACGGCGAAGTCGATGTCGTTCAGGATCGGGCGCCGCGGGTCGTAGGCGAAATCGACATGGCGGAAGGCGATGGCGCCGCGCCGCACCGACAGCGCCGGCGCGCCGAGGCGATCTTCGACCTCGGGCGCGATCTGCAACAGGCCGAGCATCTGTTCAAGGTCGGTCAGCGACTGCTTGATGTTGCGGTAGACGACGCCGAGGAAATTGAGCGGCGTGTAAAGCTGGATCAGGTAGGTGTTGACCAGCACGAAGTCGCCGACCGTCATCCGCCCGGCGGCGACGCCCTCGCCCGCCAGCACCATGACCCCGACGAGGCCGCTGGAGATGATGACACCCTGGCCGATATTGAGCGCCGACAGCGTCGTCTGGCTCCTGACGGCGGCGCGCTCGTAAGCCGCCAGCGCGCGATCGTAGCGCGAGGCCTCGTGCGCCTCATTGGCGAAATACTTGACCGTTTCGTAGTTCAGCATCGCGTCCACCGATTTCGCGTTGGCCTCGGTGTTGCGGTCGTTCATCTCGCGGCGGAAACGGATGCGCCAGTCGGTCACGCTGAACGTGAAGGTGATATAGGCCGCGATCGTCGCCAGCGTCACGCCGGCAAAGCTCCAACTGTAAAAGCGCCACAAAATCGCGCAGACAATCGCAATCTCGAACAACGTCGGCACGATGTTGAACAAAAGAAAGGACAACAGAAATTCGATCGCGGCGGTGCCGCGCTCGATCGCGCGCGCGAGACCGCCGGTACGCCGGTCGAGATGGAAGCGCAACGACAGCGAATGAAGGTGCCGGAACACCCGCAGCGCGATCTGCCGCACCGCGCGCTGCTCGACCTTGGCGAAGACGCCGTCGCGCAGTTGGTTGAAGCCCTGCGACAGCACGCGCGCCGCGCCGTAGGCGAGAATCGCCGCGACCGGCACCGCAACGAGGCCGGGATGCGGCGCCAGCGCGTCGACCGCGCGTTTATAGAACAACGGAACCGCGATCGTGACGAGCTTGCCGATGACGAGCAACAGCAACGCGATAACGACGCGCAGCCGCAACGCCGGCGCCTGGCGCGGCCACAGATAGGGTGCCAGCGCCCGCAATGCCCGCACGCGGCCGGCGCGGCGCGGGCGATGCGCGGTCATCGCCCCCCGCGCGATTGCGTTCGGATCATTCGGCCGGCGGCGAGGCCACGGCAAGCGGCGGCACGCTCCAGCCGATCGCCAGCGCGCCGACAACCAGCACGGCCGCCCAGAAATACGGGCTGCTGTGGCTGATATCGGCGAACAGGTAACCCGCCATCGGCGGCCCGATCACCCGCGCCAGGCTGCCGAGCGAACGCGTGACGCCGAGCACCTCGCCCTGCTCGCCGCTGTCGGCGTGGCGCGAGATCAGGCTGTTCAGCGCCGGCTGGCTGAGGCCGAGGCCGAAGGCGAGCAATGCAAAGGCGGCGAGCAGGATCGGCAGGGCGGACGCAAACGGCACGACGACCAACCCGGCGGCGAGCAGCACCAGACCGCAGGACAACAATGGCTCCTCGCCATAGCGCCGCGTCAGCCGGCGGGTCAACCCGCCCTGCATGATCGCCGACAGGAGGCCGAGATAGGCGAACGCGTAGCCGACCCGCTCCGGCCCCCAATCCAGCTGCCGCAATGCCCATAACGCAAAAATGCTCTCCATTGCGGCAAACGCCAAGGTCACGAGGAAAAAGATCGTGACGAGGCGCGACAGGACCGGCCGGCGCAGCGCGCCGCGGATCATCCCGAGGCGGCCGCGCGGCCGGGCCGTATTGCGGAGCGCCGGCGCTAGGCTCTCGCGCAGCAGGAAGAGGACGCCGCACAGCGCCGCCACGGACAGCCCCGCCGCAACCCAGGCCGGGCTTTGCAGGTTGGCCGTCATGGGGTTGCTGCCGGCGAGAAACCCGCCGATCGCCGGCCCGAAAATGAATCCGAGGCCGAAGGCGGCGCCGATCATGCCCATGCCGTGGGCGCGCTCTTCGGGCTTTGTCGTGTCGGCGATGTAGGCCTGGGCGGCGGCGATATTGCCGGCGCAGGCGCCGGCAAAGGCGCGGGCCGCAAACAGCATCCACAAATCCGTCGCGGCACCGAGCCAGACATAGGCGAGCGCCGCCGCCGCCATGCTCGCCATCAGCACCGGCCGGCGGCCGATGCGGTCGCTGAGCCGGCCCCAGAGCGGCGCCGTTATGAACTGCGCCAGCGAATACGTGGCAAGCAGCCATGTCACCTCGGGCGCCGTCGCACCGAAGCGCACTGCATAAAAGGGCAGCAGCGGGATGACCAGGCCGAAGCCGACGAGATCGACAAAAACGATGAGGAAGATCGTCGCCATCGCGGCCCTTGATATCGCGCCGGCGCGAACGTGAACAAGAGCAGATCGTCGCAGCCATGCGATTCGCCCATTGCGCCTCCCCGCCGACCGGCTCGCCATGAGCGCGGCGCCCGTCCGTCGGGCGCGCTCTCGCAGCCGGCGGATGAGCGGCCTCCGCCCGAAATTCGGCGGAAATCGATTTAAAAAGCGGGGCGCTTCGTCGGCGAATTTCACCCGCCGGCGGGGCCCATTAACTGCGCCTTAACTGGCGGGGAGTTTATTGGGGACACGCAATCAAAAGAGGAGCCTGCGGCGGCGGTGGCTCAACGTGCGACCAGGGCCGGTTCGGTTTTCGCTCGCAGCGCGGGCAAAGCCGCCGCGAAGGCCGGGAAGCACGGCGGGCCGGTTGATGCCGCGACTTCGATAGCGCGATTGCGACGCTCCAGTCGGTCGGAACCGAACGGGGCAGCTTGTTCAACGCCCGTCGCGTCCGGCTTGTAACATCAGCGGCGCTCCGGCCAACGAGGAGACTATCGATGCAGGTTCTACAGACCGTTACCAAGGGGAATGCGATGATCCAGCGGCTGCTGCGCGACGAGAACGGCGCGACCGCGATTGAATACGGGCTGATCGCGGCGCTGATCGCGGTCGCGGCCATCGCCGCGTTCCGTCTCGTCGGCACCAACCTCAGCTCGATCTTCAATACCGTCGCAACCGACTTGTAGCGCCCGTTGCCGCACCCCCTGCCCTGCCCCACCAGGGGGCAGGCGCCGGGCGCGCGGCGGCTGCTCGTTGCGGGTCGCGCCGCTACAGATATTTGGCCGGGCGGATCATCGCGCGCCACATATGCGCGACCGGGCTGTTGTCGAAACCCAGCCCTTCCTTCGGTTGGCGGAAGTTGCGGCCGATCACGTCGGTGAACTCCGCCAGTTCGACATGCACATTCGGATCGAATGAATAAATGTCGTGGACCGTGATCATGCGGCCCGACATATACCATTTGTGGTTGCGCATCCGCTTGTAGTCTTCCTCGATATAGGGGTCGGGACGATAATCGGCGCCGAATGTCTTGATGTAAGACTGCGGATATTCATAACCGACCGACTCGTCGGGGTAGAAGCGCAACACCTGGTGGGCCCGGATCGCCCACGTCACCTCTTCATCGACATAGGGTTCGACGAGCTGCGCGCCCCAATAGCCATGATCGCCGCGGATGAAGCCGACCGTCGCGATATCGTGCAACAGGCAGGCGAGCACCATCTTTTCGCCGAGGCCGGCCCGAACAGCATGCCGTGCGCTCTGCAACAGGTGCATCGACGGTCCAAAGCGGTATTGGAAAAAATCGATCAGCGTCGGCTTTTCCGGCATCGCCGGCAGCCGCGGGTCATCGCCCATCAGCACGCGCGCCCGCGGATTTTCGGCCATCAGCCGGGCCGCATTGGGCGGCGGCGACAGATCGCCGTCGGCGAGGCTGTAGAGCCGCGATTTGATGACGATGTAGTCAAGCTCCTCGCTCATCTGCCGCTCGAGCGCGTCGGCCTTTGCGCTCAGGCTCATCACGTCGTTCATGCCGGTTGCCCTCCATCGTCGCCGCTCGCGCCGCCCGGGCGCAGCCTAACAGAGGCCGGCCGTGCCGCAACCGGTTTTGCCGGCGAGCCGCGGCACGTCACTGCCGGACCTCAGGTCGCCCAATGCTCCCCATATTGCAACTGCACGTAGATCATGACACAATCATTCACTCGGCCGGGTTCGGTGACCTACCGTCCGCGGACCGAGGCAAAGCAGATGAACGCGCCGACAGTCTACGTTGTCGATGATGACGAGCAGATGCAGACGCTGGTGCGCCGCATCCTCGAACCGGCGTATTCGGTGATCTCGTTTGCCGACGCACGCCAGTTCCTCGGCGTGGTGCCGGCGCTGGCCCCCGGCTGTCTGGTGCTCGATGTCTACCTGCCCGGGCTTGACGGGCTTGACACGCTGCGCGCTCTGGCCAAAAGCGATCCGCGCTTTCCGACGATCATGATCACCGGCATGGGCGACGTGAATATCGCGGTGCAGGCAATGAAGGCGGGCGCGGTGGATTTTATCGAAAAGCCGTTTACCTCAGCGGCACTGCGCGACAGCGTCGCGCTGGCGCAGCGACGGCTCGCCGACAGCGCGGGCAAGGAAGTTGAGCGGGATGCGGCGCGCTCGCGGCTGGCATCGTTGTCGGAGCGCGAGCGCGAGGTGCTGAGCGGGTTGGTCGCCGGCCTGCCGAACAAGACGATCGCCTATGACCTGGGTGTCAGCCCGCGCACGGTCGAGGCGCACCGCGCCCGCATCATGAGCAAAACGCAGGCGCCGAACTTCTCGGCGCTGGTCCGCCTCGCCCTCGCCGCCGGCGAGGCGGCAAGCCGCGATGGCGAAAAACCCGTCATTCCAGGCCGATAGGTAATTTTCCCTACGGAAACAACCGGATTTCGCCCGCGCCCGGCGCCGCGTAGATTGCCTCCTGCAATCTTCAGTTGTGCAGTCTCCACGGCGGGTGAAAACATGACGAAAATTCTGGTCATCGACGATGATGCGCTGGTGCGCGGCTCGGTCGCGCGGATGCTGAGGCGATGGGGCTACGACGTCGCCGTCGCAGAAGACGGGCGCCGCGGACTGGCCCTGTTCCATGACATTGAGCCGCGGCTCGTCATCACGGACATCATCATGCCGGACCAGGACGGCATCGAAACGATCCGCGAAATACGCCGCGTGCGTCCGGACGCGCAGATCATCGCAATGTCCGGCTGCGGTCGGCTCGGCAATCTCGATTTTCTCAATATCGCGGCCAAGCTCGGCGCCGGCGAGGTCATCAGCAAGCCGTTCGAGCCGGCAACGTTGCGCGACTGTGTCACGCGCTGCCTCGCAAAAGCCGCCGACGGCCGCCCGGCATCGGAGGCCGGCTGCTCCGCGTAACTTGCCACCTCTCCCGGCCGACGGCGCTCGCCTTCTTCGGGTTGGCTTGGCCAAAAGATTGCCGGCAATCAGTTCGGGACACCGGCGCGCTGCCAGCCCCACCAGGCGCACAGCGCCTCGCCCATGACGAGGTCGAGGTCGCGGCCCCTGAGCCAGGGTAGTTCCTCGGTAAACATCGTCACGCACTGGCGCCACGAGCACGGCATCTTCGTGATATCGGTGCCCCAGAACATGCGCCGCGGGCCGAATGCGTCGAACACCTGCCGCAGGTAGGGATGCAGCGCCGGGAACGGATAGGGCTCGCTCGCATAATGCGGCACGCCGGTCGCCTTGACCGCGACATTGGGGTGCCTCGCCAGCGCCAGCAGATCGGGGATGTGGGTCATCGCGGCGGCGTCCTTGTGCTGGCTGGTCCCCCCGCGACCACCCAGATGATCGATCGTAAGGCGCAACGCCGGATGGCGCTCGGCGATGCGGCCGATGTCGCGCAGCGAATCTGTCGCCAGCATCGCGATCGGCACCCGCGCCGCCTCGGCCGCCGCCCACAGCCAGTCGAGCGTGCCGTCGGCGAGCCAGCGCCGCGCCGGGTCGCTGAGGAATGTGTAGCGCAGGCCGAGCATGCCCGGTTGCCCGCGCCAGTCGGCGATGCGCTCGCGCGATTGCGGCCGGTCGAGCGGCAGCGACCCCATGATCGCAAAGCGGCCTGGATAACCGGCGACCGCGGCAGACGCCATGTCGGTCGCCCGGGGGTCCCAGCCGGGCGGGTGGATGACGGCGGCATCGACGCCGCCTTCGTCCATCAGCGCGATTGCCTCCGCGGGCGTGAAATGCGTCACCTGCCAATGCGACTGGTTGCTCGGCAGCCCCGAGCCCCAGGTGTGGATTTGCGCATCGACGATCTGCATTGCACGGCCTCTCAGCTTGCACGGCGGCGCCGAACTTGGGTTCGGCCGCGATACGGTATCACGCCGGCGGCGCGGCGGCGTGTTGCATCGCGAGAGCCGATCGCGGCATGCTGCGCGAAACGAGGGGACGGTGAGAATGAAAGATCCGGTGGATGTGCTGATCATCGGCGCCGGCGCGTCGGGGGCGGCGGTGGCGTGGAGCCTCGCCGAGACGAAGATGCACATCCTTTGCCTCGAACAGGGCGGCTGGATGAACCCGTTGACCTATCCGAGCGCCGGCCGCGACTGGGAGGCGCGCTTCTACGGCGATTTCTCGCCCAGCCCGAACATTCGCGCGCGCCCCGAGGACTACCCGGTAAACGACGACAATTCGCCGATCAAAGTCGTCAATTTCAATGGCGTCGGCGGCGGCACGATCATGTACACGGCGCATTTCCCGCGCCTGCATCCCTCCGATTTCCGCGTCAAAAGCCTTGATGGCGTCGCCGCGGACTGGCCCGTCGATTACGCGACGCTGGCGCCGTTTTTTGATGAAAACGATCGCATGATGGGCGTCTCGGGTCTTGCCGGCGATCCCGGCGCGCCGCCGCGCGGCGATCCGCCGATGCCGCCCCTGCCGCTGGGCCGCTCCGGCACGATCCTCGGGCGCGCGATGAACCGCCTCGGCTGGCATTGGTGGCCGAGCGACACGACCGTCGCGACGGTCGATTACGAAGGCCGGGCGCGCTGCATCAATCTCGGCCATTGCACGCCCGGCTGCGCCCAGGGCGCAAAGGCGAGCACCGACATCACCTACTGGCCGGCGGCGCTGCGCGCCGGCGCCGAATTGCGCACGCATTGCCGCGTGCGCGAGATCGCGACCGACGAGCACGGCATGGCCTCGGGCGTCGTCTATTACGATGCCGACGGCCAGGAGCAATTCCAGCCGGCGCATGTCGTCGTGCTGGCCTGCAACGGCGTCGGCACGCCGCGGCTTCTGTTGAATTCGACTTCCGGCAAGTTCCCGAACGGGCTGGCCAATTCCAGCGGCCTCGTCGGCAGGAACCTGATGTTTCATCCCTACGCCCAGTTGTGGGGTTATGTGCAGGAGCCGACCGACAGCAACCGCGCGCCGCCGACCTGCCTGTGGAGCAAGGAATTCTATGAGACCGACCGGAGCCGCGGATTTGTGCGGGGCTATACGTTCCAGTTCGGCCGCGGCGTCGGGCCGATCATGGAAGCCGTCGCCAGCGAGCAGAAGGGCCTGTTGCCGTGGGGCGCCGGCCACCATGCCGCGTTCCGTCGCCTCAACGGCCATCGCATCGGCCTGTCGGCAATCTGCGAGGACCTGCCCGAAGAACACAACCGCGTCACGCTCGACCCGGTATTGAAGGATTGCCACGGCATTCCGGCGCCGAAGATCGACTACACGATCGGCGAGAACACGGCAAAGATGATGGCGCACGGGATTGCCCGCGCGAAGGAGGTGCTGGCCGCCGCCGAGGCGACCGACATCTGCATCAACAGCCCGATCCCGTACGGCGGGTGGCATCTGCTCGGCACCGCCCGCATGGGGACCGACCGCGAGCGCTCGGTCGTCAACGAATGGGGCCGCTCGCATGACGTGAGAAACCTGTTCATTGTCGACGGCAGCCTGTTTGTCACGTCAGGCGGCGTCAACCCCACTTCGACGATCCAGGCGCTGGCGCTCTATGTCGCCGACCAGATGAAACAGCGTCTCGCCAATCTGTTCGATTGAGGCCGCAATGCTTGCAAATATTCTGCTTACGGCGCGCCAGCAGGATGACCTGCGCGCGCTGGCCGGCCTGATGATCCCGGGAAGCGCCGAATTCGACGTGCCGGGCGCCGACGATCCGGCGATCCAGGCCGATATCGCGGCGACGCTCGGCCGTGATGCCGGCGACGTGCGCGCGGCGCTCGACAAACTCGCGCTGCTTGCCGGCGCGCCGCTCGCCGGCCTCGATGCGGCGCGGCGCGAGGCGGCGGCGCAGCAATTGCGGGCGGCGGGCGGCACGCCGGTGGCGACGCTCGCCCGCGTCATCCTGCAATGCTACTACCGCGACGATCGGGTCGTTCGCTCGCTCGGCTTCGAGCCGCGGCCGCCCTACCCGCAGGGCCACGTCCTGGAAGACGGCGACTGGTCGCTGCTCGATCCGGTCCGCGTCCGGCCGCCGTTCTGGCGCCGACCGTAACACCTGACCAACGGGGAAACGACGAATGAGGGGGAGATGATTAAACCCGGGCCGCAACCCGACAGGCGCGTTCAAATCCGCGAGCGCGGCCGGTCGTCATGGCGTCTCGGGGCGGTTGGCGTACTGGTCCTGCTCTGCTGCGCTTCCTGCACCGGCCTGCGGGGCACCGGCGCGGCGCCGCCGGCCTCGCCCGCCGAGGCATTCACGCTGGTTCCCGACCAGCAGGCTGTCGGCGAGATCCGGCACTACGTCGTGCGGCCCGGCGAAGTGTTCCCCGACATCGCGCGACGCTTCGATCTCGGCTACACCGAACTGGTGACCGCCAACCCGGGCATCGATCCGTGGGCTCCCGGCGCCGGCCGCACGATCACGATCCCGGCGCTTTACGTGCTGCCGAAAGCGCCGCATCAGGGCATCGTTATCAACCTAGCGCAGTGGCGGCTGTTTTATTTTCCGCCCGACGGCGACCGGGTGGAAACGCATCCGGTTGGTCTTGGCGTCATCGGCCAGCGGACCCCGATCGGCGCGACCCGCATCGTGCGCAAGGAGCCGCATCCGACGTGGTATGTGCCGGCTTCGATCCGCACCGAGCGGCCGGGCATGCCGGCCGTCGTCAAGCCGGGACCGGACAATCCCCTCGGCGATTATGCGCTGCACCTCGGCTGGGCCGACTATCTGATCCACGGCACCAACAAGCCGGACGGCGTAGGCCGCAACGTCAGCCACGGCTGCGTGCGGCTTTACCCCGAAGACATCGCCCGACTGTTCCGCGAGGTCTCGGTCGGGACGCCGGTGCGCACCGTAAACCAGCCCGCCACGGCTGGCTGGCTCGGCGACCGGCTGTATGTGGAGGTCTACCCGAGCAAAACGCAGGCGCAGGCGATCGACACCGACCGCGGTATCGCATCCGACCCGGCCCGCGGCGTCGCGGCCGTCGTCAGGGCGGCGGCCGGTCCCTACGCGGCGATCGTCGACTGGCGCCGGGTTGCCGACGCGGCCCGGCGGCGAACCGGCACGCCGATTGCGGTCGCGGACCGCGCGACAGCGGCGCTGCGAGCCGGCTCGGCTTGGCAAGCTGATGCGGCGTCCGGCGACCGGACCGGC
>DATJSO010000248.1:0-14138 GCA_035504075.1 Allostellaceae bacterium
CGCTGCGAGCCGGCTCGGCGTGGCAAGCTGATGCGGCGTCCGGCGACCGGCCCGGCGCACCGGGGATGTAACGAGGCGGCGGCTGCCGTCGTCTATCGCCGCAGAAAATCGAGCAGCAGCCGGTTGACGGCCTCCGGCTGCTCCTGCTGCACCCAGTGCCCGGCGCCGTCGAGCAGGTGGCAACCCGTCATTTGCGTCAATACGTGCTCCTGCATGCGCTCGAAGGCGCCGGGGGTCTGGTAGACGCCCCAGTCGCTCTTGCCGCCGATAAAGATCGACGGCACGTCGATCGTGCGGCCGGCAAAGAGCTGCAATTCCGCCTCCGAAAAACCGGTCGTGCGCGAGCGATACCAAGTGAGCCCGCCCTGAAACCCGGTGCGCCGCCATTCGCCGGCATAGACGGCGAGTTCCGCCTCGGTCAGCCAGCGGCATCGGGCGATCTCGTCGGCCGACGGCATCTCCCTGCCGACCGCCGCCGGCATATCGTCGAACAGGTCCATGATGTAGTAGGTCGGCATCTTCGCCAGCTCCTCGGCGCTCCATGCCGCCAGGCGATGCGGCTTGTTGCCTTGCCAGTCGGCGCTCTTGTGGTGGTAATAGGCGCGCAGAAAATCGTGCACGCCCTGCCGGCAATGCATGAGCTGGGCGTTGGCCGGGCGCGTCGCGTAATACCATTGGTAATGCTTGCGCGGCCGCGGCAACGCGGCGAGCGCCTCGTGGATCGTCGGCGTCGCCGGCGGCACAGGCTCCCTGCCGTATGTTGCGAACGGCAGTTCGGGCGGGCCGCCGAACGGCGTCATCAGCGCCAGCGAGCGGAACACGTCGGGCCGCACCAGCGCGCACCACGCGGCGATGCCGGCGCCGAAATCGTTGCCGACCACCGCCGTGATCGACGGGTGCCCGAGCGCCGCGACGAGACCCAAGGCATCGCGCACCGCGTTCAAGATGCGCCATGGCCGCAGGTCGCCGTCGAAATCGGGGCTCCAGCCGGTCGTGCGGCCATAGCCGCGCTGGTCCGGCGCGACGGCGTGAAACCCCGCTTCCGCCAATGCCGGCATGACCTTGCGCCAGGAATAGGCGATCTCGGGAAAGCCGTGCAGCAACAGCACAAGCGGCCGGCCCGCCGGCGCATCCCCGGCTTCGAGGATATGAATGTCGAGGCCGTTGACGCCACGCACAAAACGACTGCGCACGCCCGCCGGCAGAACGCTTTCGTCCAACGGTTCCATCTGCCTCTCCTCATTTATGCGGCGCGGCGGTCGTTGCGGCGGCTCGTGCCATGAAGAGAGAACATACGCCGGCTGACGCGATTTGCTCTACACTGCCGGCAATATGGGGCTGACGGGCATCAGGCAATGCTGACAATCGAACCGACCGGCGCGACGGCGAGCGGGGTCGATTTGGCGCGGCCGCGCGGCCGACGCGACTTCCGGATATTGCGCGCGTTCGGCGAGCACGGCGTACGGCGCTTTCCCGCCGCAGTATCGTGAGAGCCGGCCATGTACAACGCGTCCTCTGACCTGCTGCTGCCGACGTCGATCATCGGGTCGTTGCCGCGGCCGCATTGGCACACCGCCGTGCTCGGCACGAAAAGCTTTCTGGAAGCGATGGTCAACGCGCGCTGGCGCGAGCAGTACGAGGATGCCGTGTCGGCGCATCTGCGCGCCCAGGAGATTGCAGGTCTCGACATCTGCACCGACGGCGATGCGCATTACGATGAAGAGGTCGGCGGTTTCAGCTGGCAGAGCTACCCGCTGACCCACATGGCCGGGCTGTCGCAGACGGCGCAGCCGACGCCGCCCGCCGTTGCCGCTGCCTCGCCGCCGCGCGGTCACATCCTGCACGACCAGCTGGAAGCCCGCGTGCTGCCGCGCATCGTCGGGCCGCTCGGGCCGGGCGATCTGCAATACGCGGCGATGTGGAAGGTGGCGCAGCGGCAGACGCGCCGGCCGGTCAAATTCGGCACGATCCTGCCGGAATTGCTCGCCGCCGCGGTGGCCGACGACTATTACAAGGATCCGGTCGAGCGCTGCTGGGCCTTCAGCGAGGCGCTCAACGCCGAGCTGCACACGCTGGCCGATGCCGGCTGCGCGGTAATCCAGCTCGAGGAGCCGCAGATCCATATGGTGCCGGTGCGCGGCAGGCCGTTCGGCCGGCTCGATATTCCCGATCTGGTAAAGCTGTTCAACAACACGGTAAAGGGCCTGCGGCAGAAGACCGAGGTGTGGTGCCACACGTGCTGGGGCAATCCGGCGCAGCAGCGCATCTTTCGCGACGTTCCGAGCTACCGGCCGACGCTTGCCGCGCTGAACGAAGTCGATGCCGACGCGATCACCTTCGAGACGTGCTCCTCCGGCCCCGGCGATCTCGCCGCGATCGGCGGTGCGATCACCGACAGAAAGGTGGCGATCGGCGTCATTGACCACCATACGCTGCAGATCGAGCGGCCCGACCAGGTATCTGCGCTGATCCGCGAGGCGCTGCGCCACGTTCCGGCGGAGCGGCTGATCATATCGTCCGATTGCGGCATGGGGCGCGAAGGAATGAGCCGGCGCCATGCCCAGTACAAGATGGTCGCGATGGTCCTCGGCACAAACGAGGTGCGGCGGGAACTCGGCATTCCGCAGGCCGAATGCCTGGCCGCCGACCCGCGCTATTCGCTGGCCTTGGCATCGGCATAAAGTTTCTGGAGGAGATCACACATGAAGCCCGAAACAGCAGGCATGTCGTCGCAGCGGCTGGCGCGGCTCGATGACGTGATGAAGCACCGCTATGTCGATGCGGGCTATTTGCCCGGCATGCTGACGTACATCTATCGCAAGGGCCATCTCGTTCACACCAACATGGCCGGCCACATCGATATCGAACGCGGCAAGAAGATGCGCGAGGACGCGATCTTTCGCATCTATTCGATGTCGAAGCCGATCACCGCGGTCGCGCTGATGATGCTGGTCGAGGAGGGAAAGCTCGGCCTCGACGATACGGTGCATACCCACATCCCGGCGTGGAAGGACCTCGCCGTCTACGCCAGCGGTATGCCGTCGGCGGTGATTGCCGTGCCGGGCGGCTACCTGACGACGCCGGTCGCGCGGCCGATGAAGGTCATCGACCTGGCGACGCATACCTCCGGCCTCACCTACGGCTTCATGATGCGCAGCGCGGTCGACGCAGCCTACCGACGCGCCAAAATCGCCGAGCGCAGCACTGAGGGCGGGCTGCAGGGGATGGTCGATCAACTGGCGCAAATTCCGCTCGATTTCTCGCCGGGCACGCGATGGAATTATTCGGTTTCGATCGACGTGATGGGCTATCTGGTCGAAAAGCTCTCCGGTATGAGTTTCGGTGAATTTTTGCGCACGCGCCTGTTCGAGCCGCTCGGCATGAACGACACGGCATTCTATGTGCCGTCGGACAGGCTCGAGCGTTTCGCGTCGTGCTATCAGCCGGCCGGGAAGGGTCCTGGGCTGAAGCTGCAAGACGATGCGCGCGAGGGCGCTTTCACAAAGCCGCCGCAACTCGAATCGGGCGGCGGCGGCCTCGTTTCGACGGCGCATGATTACCTGCGTTTCTGCCGCATGATGCTGCACGGCGGCGAACTCGACGGCGTGCGCATCCTCAGCCCCAAGACCGTCGCTCTGTTCAGCCTCAACTACCTGCCCGAAAACGGCGAGGTGGCCGACATGGCGCTGCCCGGCATGTTCAGCGAGACGAGCTATGCCGGGGTCGGTTTTTCACTCGCCTGCGGCGTCAATATCAATGTCGCGAAGACGCGGCTGCCCGGCTCGCTCGGCGAATATTTCTGGGGCGGCGCGGCCGCAACGGCGTTCTGGATCGACCCCGCGGAGCAGCTGACCGTCGTGTTCATGACTCAGGTGATCGGCAGCGAAGCGCGGCTGACGCTGCGCCGCGATCTGCGTACGCTGGTCTATTCGGCGATCACCGAATCGTTCGCCTGATGCGGGAGTCTGCCGCGGGCGCGATCGGAATAATCCAAGGCGTCCGTCCGTTTGCGCTCTGTGGTCGTACACTTTATGATGCGGCCTCACGCCGCGCGCTCTTTCAATCGGGGAAGAGGTGCGTCAGGGGCGCGGCTGGTCAGCGGAGGACGGTATGACGATGAGGACGATGGCAAGGCGGGCCGGCCGCGCGGTAGCGGTCGCTACGGCATTGGCCGCCGCCGTTGCGGTGACGGTGCCGCAACCGGCGCAGGCGGTCAGCCCGGGGGCGGCGGTCGGCATCGGGCTCGGCTCGTTCGCGCTCGGCACGGCGGTCGGGTCGGCCGCTGCGGCGCCGTACTACAACCCCTATTACAACCCGTACTATGCGCCACCGCCGGCCTACTATCCGCCGCCGGCTGCTTACTACCCACCGGCGCGCAGTTGCTGGGACCCGTATTACCGGCGCTATTACGCCTGCTGAATTGCGCCCGCGCCGGCCGCGGGTCGGGTGAAAGGCGGGCGGCAGATGCCGCCCGCTTTTTTTCGGCGCGGGTCGCCGGCACGGGCGTCTTGTTGGGCTGCCGGCGGCCGGTGGTAGAATAACCGGGAACCGTTGATTTCTCCGCAGGAGATCGGACGATGCAGCTCGGCAGGCTCGGCGTTTGGGCGGCGATGGACGTGTTGACCGCGGCGGAGGGCGCCGCCTTTGCGCAGCGGGTCGAAGCCTGGGGGTATTCGGCGCTGTGGCTGCCCGAGAGCCGCGGCCGCAATGTACTGGTGCATTCCGCCTGGCTGCTCGCCAACACGACGACGCTGATCGTCGCGCCGGGAATTGCCAATATCTACGCTCGCGACGCGATGGCGATGGCGAACGGGCAGCGCGGCCTCGCCGAGCAGTCGGACGGCCGGTTTCTGCTGGGGATCGGCGTCTCGCATGCGCCCGCGGTGACCGGACTGCGCGGCCATGCCTACGGCAAGCCGGTCGCGACGATGCGCAACTACTTGAACGAGATGAAACTGGCGCCCTATATGGCGTCTGATCCTGCCGAGAAGCCGGTGACCATCCTCGCCGCGCTGGGGCCGCGCATGCTCGCATTATCGGCCGAACTCGCCGATGGTGCGCATCCCTACAATGTGCCGCCCGAGCACACCGCCGAAGCGCGCCGCATTCTCGGCGGCAGCAAGGTGTTATGCCCCGAAGTCTGGGTGCTGTTGCAGACCGATGCGGCCGCGGCGCGCTCGGCTGCCCGGCAGGCTCTTGCGCCCTATCTGCAGCTCGACAATTACGTCAACAACTGGCGCCGCCTCGGCTTTACCGACGACGAACTGAACGGCGGCGGCTCCGACCGCTTTATCGACGCCAACGTCGCGTGGGGCAGCGAAGCGGCGATCCGGAAGCGCATCCAGGAGCATTGGGACGCCGGCGCCGACCACGTCTGCATCCAATCGATCAACCCGGACGGCTCGCGCCGGCCGGATGAAAAGGTGCTGGCGCTGCTTGCACCGGGTGCCGGTTCTTAGACGCTCGCCTTGACGCGGCGGCCTGCGCGACCGACATTTCGAGGTGCCGGTCCGCCGCGCACGCAGTGAAGAACAGCCGCATGTACTCCGAAACCACCCGCGCGATCACGATCACGGTTCAGCCTTTCTATCTCGAAGAGCACTCCTCGCCCGCCGACGGCCATTTTGTCTGGGCCTATCGCGTGCGGATCGCGAACGGCGGCGCCGACACCGTGCAACTGCGCAACCGCCATTGGCGCATCACCGACAGCCTGGGGCGACTGCAAGAGGTGCGCGGAGCCGGTGTCGTCGGCGAGCAGCCGATCCTCGCTCCCGGCGAGAGCTTCGAATACACCAGCAGTTGTCCGCTCGCGACGCCGTCCGGCTTCATGGTCGGCGATTACGAGATGGAGACGGCGGGCGGCGAGCGGTTTCTCGCGCGCGTCCCGGCGTTTTCGCTTGACCTGCCGCCGCGGCTGCGCGCCGAAGGCGACGTCGAGCGGCCGGCTCGCCTCAATTGATGCAGCCTGCGCCATCGCTGCGTCGCCGTTTCCCCTTCCGTCTGCCAGAAAGCGAGATCCGATGTCTGTTGCCGATCCTTTGCCGCGCGCGTTGCCGCGCAACCATGACAGGAAGGAGACCGTGCGGGCGCGGCGGCCGTCGCGCGAGGAAGCGCTGGAAGCCGTTCGCACGTTGCTCCGCTGGGCCGGCGACGACCCGGAGCGCGAGGGCCTCGTCGGCACGCCCGATCGCGTCGTGCGCGCCTATCAGGAGTATTTCAGCGGCTACGACGAGGATCCGGTCGCGTTGTTGCAACGCACATTCGAGGAGATGGATGGCTATGACGAGATCGTCATGCTGAAGGACATCCGCTTCGAGTCGCATTGCGAGCATCACATCGCGCCGATCATCGGCAAAGTGCACATCGCCTACCTGCCGAACAACCGCGTCGTCGGCATCTCCAAGCTCGCCCGGCTCGTCGAGGTCTATGCCAAGCGGCTGCAGATCCAGGAGAAGATGACGGCGCAGATCGCCAACACGCTCGACGAGGTGCTGCAGCCGAAGGGCGTCGCCGTCGTCATCGAGGCGGCGCACGAATGCATGACGACGCGCGGCGTCCACAAGCCCGGCGTCAGCATGGTGACGAGCCGCATGCTGGGCGTCTTCCGCACCGACCCGACGACCAGGCGCGAAGTATTGTCGATGATCGGGACGCCGGCCGGCGGCGCCGGCGAACACGTTTGAAATGCCGGCCGACGAGCGGCTTGTTGCGGCGGTCGGCATTCTCGACCGGCTCGTCGCATTCGACACGGTTTCGTCCCGGTCGAACCTCGCGCTAATCGACTGGGTGGCCGATTACCTGGCCGGGTTCGGCATCGCCTCGGCGCGCAGCAGCGCATTCGACGGCAAGGCAAATCTGTTCGCGACGATCGGCCCGCCGGAAGCCGGCGGTGTGCTTCTGTCCGGCCACACCGACGTCGTGCCGGTCGCGGGCCAGGCCTGGCGGGGTGACCCGTTCCGCCTGCAAGAGCGCGACGGTCGCCTTTACGCTCGCGGCAGCGCCGACATGAAAGGGTTTCTCGCGCTGGTGCTGGCGCTCGTGCCGGAGGCGGTGGCGCGGCCGCTCCGGGTGCCGCTGCACCTCGCGTTCACGCATGACGAGGAGAGTGGCTGTTTCGGCGCCCCGGCGCTGATCCAGAGCCTGCCCGAAGGCGTTGCGCGGCCGCGCCTCGCGATTGTCGGCGAGCCGACCGCGATGCAGGTCGCCAACCGGCAGAAAGGGTGCGCCTTTTTCCGCACCCGGGTGACCGGGCGCGAAGGCCATTCGAGCGCACCGGGACGCGGCGTCAACGCAATCGCCGCCGCTGCCGAGATCATCACCGCGATCTGCCACGTCGCGGCCGAGGCGGAGGCCCGCGCGCGGCCGGCGTGCGGCTTTGAGCCGCCGCACACAACCTTGTCGATCGGCACGATCCGGGGCGGCGCGGCGGTCAACATCATTGCCCGCGACTGCGAATTCGAATGGGATCTGCGCAACCTGCCGGACGACGATGCGGCGGCGCTGAAAGCCCGGATTGACGCGTTCATCGCCGCCGACCTGCTGCCGCGGATGCGCGCGGTCTTTCCCGGCGCGGCCGTCGAAACTGAGACTGTCGTCAATGTGCCGCCGCTGCTGCCGCAGACCGCGTCGCCCGCCGAGGACCTCGCCTGCCGGCTGACCGGCGCCGACGCGACGACGACAATATCATTCGCCAGCGAAGCGGGGCTTTACCAGCAGGCCGGCATCCCGGCGATCGTCTGCGGTCCCGGATCGATCGCGGTCGCGCACCAGCCCGACGAATATATCGCGCGCAGCGAACTGGCCGCCGGCCAGGGCTTCCTCGAGCGCCTGCTCGATTGGGCCGCAGGCCCGGCGTGAGTTCGCCGACCGGCGGTCTCCCGTCCTCGGCGATCGGCTGGCCGCAATACCGTCACGCCGCCAGCATCTCCGTCACGCCGCCAGCATCTCCGTCACTTTGTCGACGAGATCGACCGGACGGAAGGGCTTCGACAACACGGCGTCGGCGCCAAACACCCGGGCGACGCCGAGATAGCCCTCGGGATCGAAGGAGCCGCCGCCGGAGATCGCCAGGATCGGCAGGTGCGGCTGCAATTGCCGCGCGGCGCGCACCGTCTCGACGCCGTCCATCTCGGGCATGACGATATCGGTTATCAGTAGGTCGGTGTGCTCGCGGACCAGAAAATCGATCCCCTTGCGGCCGTTTTCGCAGCGCAGCACGGTATGACCGGCCGCCTCCAGCGCCAGCGTGATGACCCGCCGCAGTACCGCATCGTCGTCGATGACGAGAATGTGGGCCATCCGCCGCACGCGCAGCCGTTGTCAACTGAGGCGCGACTGTACGCTTGGATTGGTAAACAAAAAGCAACCATCCTGACCGAATGTGCCGATGCGGTGCATCAGCCGGCGGCCGCGGGCGCATTGATCGGCTGGCGATAGCTCAGCGCTTCGGCGATGTGGTGGCGCGCGACGCTGCCCGCGCCGTCAAGATCGGCCAAGGTGCGAGCGACCCGCAACACCCGGTGGTAGCCGCGCGCCGACAGGCGCAGCCGCTCGGCGGCCCGCTGCAACAGCGCGCTGCCGGCAGGCTCGGGGGTTGCGACCTCGTCGAGCAAGGTGCCGTCGGCCTCGGCGTTGGTACGGATGCGGCGCTCCTCGGGCAGTCCGGCATAGCGCCGGATTTGGCGCGCCCGCGCGGCAGCGACGCGACGCGCCACATCGGCGCTCGTCTCGGCCGGCGGCGGCAGCGCCAGATCGGCCGGCGACACGGCAGGCACGTCGATGTAGAGATCGATGCGATCGAGCAGCGGCCCCGACAGACGCGATTGATAATCGAGCGCGCAGCGCGGTGCGCGGCCGCAGGCGCGCCCCGGCTCGGACAGGAAGCCGCAACGGCACGGGTTCATCGCCGCGACGAGCTGGACGCGCGCCGGATATGTAACGTGGCTGTTGGCGCGGGCAACGCTGACCCGGCCGGTCTCCAGCGGCTGGCGCAGCGCCTCCAATGCGGCGCGGTTGAACTCGGGCAGTTCGTCGAGAAACAGGACGCCATGATGCGCCAGGCTGATTTCGCCGGGGCGGGTTCTCAGGCCGCCGCCGACCAGCGCCGGCAATGAGGCGGAATGATGCGGGTCGCGGAACGGCCGCTCGCGCAACAGGCCGCCGCCGCGCAGCCCGCCGGCCACCGACTGGATCATGCCGAGTTCCAGCGCTTCGGCGGGTTGCAGCGGCGGCAATATGCCGGGGAGCCGCGCCGCCAGCATCGACTTGCCGGAGCCCGGCGGTCCGACCATCAAAAGGTTGTGGCCGCCGGCCGCGGCGATTTCGAGGGCGCGCTTGGCACTCTCCTGGCCCTTTACGTCGCTGAGGTCGAGGCCGGCGCTGCGCGTTGCTGCCAGCCTCGCCTCCGGCGGCGGTAACAGCTGGGTTCCCTTGAAATGGTTGACGATCGCCAGCAGGCTCGGCGCCGCGATGATTTCAACCTCGCCGGCCCATGCCGCCTCGCTGCCGCATTCGGCCGGGCAGATCACGCCACCGTCCTTCGCCGCGGCGGCAAGCGCCGCCAGCAGCACGCCCGGCACGGCGGTCAGCGAGCCGTCGAGCGCGACCTCACCTAAGGCCGTGTAGCCGAGCAACTCGTCCTGCGGCAGCACCTCCATCTCGCCGAGCAGCCCCAACGCGATCGGCAGGTCGAAATGGCTGCCTTCCTTCAGGACGTCGGCCGGCGCCAGGTTGACCGTGATGCGGCGCGGCGGCAGCGCCAGCCCCAGCGCCGACAGCGCCGCGCGCACCCGCTCGCGCGACTCGGCGACGGCCTTGTCGGGCAGGCCGACGATCGTGAATGCCGGCAGCCCCGCGGCGATCGTCACCTGGGTCTCGACATCGAGGACCTCGACCCCGCGAAACGCCACCGTGCGGACGCGCGCGACCATCTCCCTGCCCGCCAGCCTTTTCCGCGTGCGAGTTTAGGCCGCCGCGGGCGGCGGCGCCACCGGCGCGCGCGGGCGGGCCGCGTTGCGCCACCGCAGCCCGCTCACTACACTGCGGCAACGCCGCGCAATGGGCACGGAGGGGTGGCCGAGCGGTTGAAGGCGCACGCCTGGAGAGCGTGTATGGGGGCAACTCCATCGCGGGTTCGAATCCCGCTCCCTCCGCCTTGTTCACATATTTTCAATATCTTATGGGTTCGTTTGGTCCCCAACCGGACCGGCTTTCATCTTCGGTCCGGCCTCAGACCGCCAGCCGGTAGGCGCCGCCGTCCTTGACGATGCGGCCAGCCGTGGCGCCCGCGAAATGCGTGCCGATGACGAGAACCGGCCGCTCGCTGAGTTGGGCAAGCATATGGTGGCGGGTGCGGCGCGCGGCGTCAGGGTCGCTGTCGGCGAGCGTCGACCACTCCGGCCGCGCGATCTGGCAGGGGTGGTGCATGAAATCACCGGTGATCAGCGCCTCCTCGCCCTTCGATGAAATCCGCACGCTGACATGGCCGGGCGTGTGGCCGACGGTCGGCACGAGGCTGATTTCGTCGCAGATCCGCGCGTCGGTTTCGACCAGATCGGCAAGCCCGGCGTCGCCGATCGGCGCCACCGAGTCGGCGAACACCGCCGCCATGTCGTCGCGTTCCTGTTGCGCCCGCCAATGGGCGAACTCGATGCGGCCGAACAGATAGCGCGCCCGCGGAAACGTCGGCACCCATTTGCCATCGGCCAGCATCGTGTTCCATCCGACATGATCGACATGCAGATGCGTGCACAACACGATGTCGATCGACTCGCGCGGAAAACCTGCCGCCGCCAGATCGGCGAGAAACGGGCCCTGCAGATTGTTCCAGGTCGGGATGCGGCGACCCCGTTTGTCGTTGCCGAGGCAGGTATCGACGACGATGCGGCAACTCGGCGTTTCGACGACGAGCGCGTGGATGCTCATCTTGAGGCGGCCGCGCTCGTCGGCAAAATGCGGCCGCAGCCAGGCGATCGGCAGAATTTCTTCATAGGTCGCCTGCGGCAGCAGAAAGCGGCTGCCGCCGGTCACTTCCAGCTCAACGATCTTTGTCACCGTCACCTCGCCCACTCGCCATTTCATTGCCAACCCCGCTGTCGCTGCCGAGGGGCAGATTAGCCCTCGCACGAGGCGGCGGAAACGACCGATGCGCGCGGTCTTGTACGCGGCGACACCTCCGGTTATCCTCCGCCGCGATAACGCATGTCCGATCGTTCCCCCCCTGATGCGCGGACGTGCCGGCCGCGCGTACCCGGCCGCAGCCGCGATCGGCTCGCGTTGGCTGTGCTTTTTGTTGCCTTGGTTGCCGTTTCGGCCTTGGCGGCTCCGGCCGAAGGGCGAGCGGCAAAGTCGGTGCACCCGCTGGTCTGCCGCGACATCGAACTGGCGGCCACCGCCAACCGGCTGCCGGTTGGCTATCTCAGCCGCCTGCTGTGGACCGAAAGCCGGTTCAGCAGCGCGGCGACCAGCCCGGCCGGCGCCGAAGGGGTTGCGCAGTTCATGCCGGAAACGGCGGTAGAGGAGGGCCTGCGGAACCCGCGCGACCCGGCGTCTTCGATCGAAGACGCTGCGAGATTGCTCGTGAGGTTGCATCGACGGTTCGGAAATCTGGGCTTGGCGGCCGCGGCATATAATGCCGGCCCGGCGCGGCTCAGCCAATGGCTGCAAGGGCTGAGCTTTCTGCCGGCGGAGACGGTGCGGTATGTCCAACTGGTTACCGGTTACTCGGTGGAGCGCTGGGTCGCGGTCCGCACGACGCCTGCGCCGGCGGCGACAGCACAGTCATGTGCCGCCGCGATAGCTGAATACAGGCGGGATGCGGACAGCGTTCGACCGACGGCGTGGCGTCTGCCGCTGTCGATCTCGTCGGATGGCGAGCTGGTCGACCGCGAGACACGCCAGCCGCTCGCTGCCGCCGATCGGCTCGCCTTGCATGCCGCGATCATGCGAGCCGTCGGTTTGCCGCCGGTCGCGATGGCAGCGGATCGATAGATCATCGACCCGTTGCCGAAGCGGGCGGCCGACGAACTCGGCCGCGCCGGCGCGAGCGAATAACCTGGCGAAGCGCGCGCGGCAAATGCCTCACGTCCCCCAGATCTTTTTGTAGATGTCCCGATACCCGTTCTCCGGGTCATAGATATTGTGCTCGCCGCCGTCGCGGTTGATGTTGGCGTGAACAAACAGATGCGGCGGCGGAACAAAACCGCTCGGCTTGTCGCCGGCGAAGGCGCGGTTCAGTTCGTCGATGCACATCCATCCGTGCAGGTGCAGTGGTTCGGCGACCGTGCCGATCTGGTAATGCCTGGCGCGGATCCGCTCGAATGCCGGCACCGAACCGTCCCCGGCGGAAATCTGCCGCGGGTAACCCACCGCCGGATCGACGCCCGCCGCCTGCAGCGAGGGAGCCATGAAATCGAACCAGAGATCGTTGACCGCGATCGTGTACGTCCATTTCTTGCCGAACCTCGCCAGCAGCGTGGTTGCGAGCTGAGGCATCCGGTTCGCAACATCGGCAATCGGCGTGTCCTCGAAAGCCAGTACCTTGCAGCCCTTGCATCCCTTGATCGCAGCGGTCGCCGCATCGGTCTTGACGGTGCTGATCGCATAGAGGTTGTCGCCGATCACCACCGCCTCCGCGGTGCCGTTTGAATCGACGACGGCGTACAAAGCGGCGAGCCTGCCGACCTCTGTCGGATTGGTCGTGATATTGGTGATGACGGGCGGGTCCTTCACCGGCCCCGGTTCGCCGGCACTGTGCCAGCCGACCACCTTGATGCCGAGTTTCACCGCATGTTCAATCACCGGCGCCTGCTCCTTGGCATCGATCGTTCCCAGGATGATGCCATCGGGTTTCAGCGCAATCGCCTCGTTCAAGGCCGATGTGTGCTGTGCCACCGAACCCTGGCCGTCGATGATGCGATAGTTCCATCCGATCGCCTTGGCGCCTTCCTGCGCGCCGTCGCCGACGCCCTGGGCACCGCCGTTGCGCTGGTCCTGTGAAACATAGATGACCAGCTTGTGGGGCTGCGCTTTCGGCCCGGTCGTCGGGCCGGTCCACGGTGCGCCCGGCTGCGTCGCCTTCGCGATATAAGCCCTGGCCTTGGTCAGGTAGTCGTCCTCGGCCCGAGCGCCGGCGACGGGAGCGGCCAGCGCGGCAGCGGACGCCAACAGGGTGCGCCGCGACATGCGAATGCTTGACATCGATTTGATTCCTCCTCCCCGGTTGGCAACGTCGTCGCATCGCGCCGTTGCCTTTACGCGCAGTGAAAAGCTACTACTCGACAGGGGTTACCGGCCTCGTCGCCCCGGCTACCGAGACCGACCGCCGACGCTGCGCGAAGCCGGCCAGCGCGATCGCGACGACGAGCGTGGTGCCGTTGAACAGCGGCTCGATGAAGAATTGCCCGCCGAGTTGCTGGATGCCCGAGATGCCGATCGCCAGGATCAGCACGCCGACGATGGTTCCCAGCACATTGACCCGGCCCGGCCTGATCGTCGTCGTGCCGAGGAAGGCGCCGACCAGCGCCGGCAGCAGATAGTCCAAGCCGACATTCGCCTGACCGATCTGCAGCTTCGAAGCGAGCACGCAGCCGGTGAAGCCGGCGACCAGCCCGGAGCCGACAAACACCCCGACCACGTTGGCCCGCACCGAGATGCCGTTCAGTGCCGCGGCTTTTTCATTGGCGCCGATCGCGTAGAGCTGGCGTCCCAGCGGCAGGCGCTCGGTGACGATCCACAGCGCCGCGCCGAGCAAGAGCACATAGACCGCCGGCATCGGTATGCCCAACGGCGACAACGCGTTGACGTCGATGAAGCCGGGCGCAAGGATTCCCATCACCTGCCGCCCGCCGCTGAGCCACAGCGCCAGTGCGTACAAGATCGTGCCGGTGCCAAGCGTGGCGATGATGCTGTCGATCTGCGCCACCTCGACCAGCATGCCGTTGACCAGCCCGCAGAAGCCGCTGCACAGCAGGACCAGCAGGATGGCCAGCGGCCAGGGCACGTCGTACCAGACCTGCAAGCTGATCGCCAGGATGTGCCACAGGACGATGCCGAACCCGATCGTCAGGTCGATGCGCCCGGTCATCATCGGCAGCATCACACCGAGCGACAGCAGTACGATGATGCCTTTGTCGCTCAGG
>DATJSO010000249.1:0-34953 GCA_035504075.1 Allostellaceae bacterium
TGCGGTTCGAGAGAGATATAGCGGGAGTGATGTCGGCAATCGAGATCCCGGTCACGCTCGCCCGGGCGCTGCGGCGCCGGCTGCGCCGGGCCGGCCGCGCCGCCATTGATGCGGTGCTGCCGCCGCGCTGTCTCGCATGCGGCGCGACGGTCGGCGAGCCGGACGCACTGTGCGGCGCGTGCTGGAGCACGATGACGTTCTTCGCACCGCCCTGGTGCGCGGCATGCGGCCTGCCCTTCCCGCATCCGATCGGCGAGGGCGTCGTCTGCGCGGACTGCGCCCGCGGCGGCCATGCCTGGCAGCGGGCGCGCGCCGTCATGCGGTACGACAAACACAGCCGGCGGCTCGTGCTGGGCTTGAAGCACGGCGACCGCACGCATCTGGCGCGCGCGCTGGGGCAATGGATGCGCCGCGCCGGCGCGGACATGCTCGACGGCGCCGATCTTCTCGTGCCGGTGCCGCTGCATTGGACCCGCCTCGTGGCGCGGCGCTACAATCAGGCGGCCCTGCTGGCGCATGCGATCCACAAGGCTGGCGGCCCGCCGGTCGCACCCGATTGGCTGACCCGCCGCCGTCGCACGCCGTCGCAGGGCCGGCTCGGCCGCTTGGCGCGGTCGCGCAATGTCGGCGGCGCCTTCGCGCTGCGCGCCGGGCGCAACATCAGCGGCAAGCGGCTCGTGCTGATCGACGATGTGCTGACGACCGGCGCCACCGCCGAGGAATGCGCCCGCGTACTGCGCCGCAATGGCGCCGCTTTCGTCGGCGTCCTGACCTTGGCGCGGGCGCTGCGCGCCGGCGCCCCATAACGATCAGGCAAACAGTGCGGCGAGCACGGCGTTGAGGCGCTGGCGGCCGGCCGCGGTCGCGGCGATGCGGTCGCGGTCGAGCGTGAGAAAGCCGCCGTCGATCAGCCGCGCCAGAGCAGCGCCGAACAGACCCTCGATGCTGCGGTCGGCAAGCTCTTCGAGCCGGCCGCGCGCGACGCCGTCGACGATCCGCAGCCCCATCATGACCATCTCCTCGACCGCCGCCTCGCGGCCGATCGGCGCCATTTCCTCAAATGCGCCGTCCGCCTCGATCGCGGCGAGCCAGGCTTCCGGCGCGCGAACCTGACGGGTGGTCCACTTCTGGTCGGCACGCGTAAAGCGGCCATGCGCACCGGGACCGATGCCGAGGTAATCCCGATAACGCCAATAGGCGAGGTTGTGGCGGCATTCGGCGCCCGGCCGCGCGTGGTTGGAAATCTCGTAGGCCGGCAGGCCGACCGCGGCAAGGCGGGCTTGCGTCGCCTCGTAGAGCGCGGCCGCGTCGTCCTCGTCGGCCGCCAGCCGTTCGCCCCGCCCGGCACGGTTGCCGAACGCGGTTCCCTCTTCGATCGTCAGCTGGTAGAGCGACAAGTGCTCGCCGGCAAGCGCCAGCGCCGCGTCAAGCTCCGCTTCCCAGGCGGCGACGGTCTGACCCGGCCGCGCATAGATCAGGTCAAACGAAATGCGCGGGAAGATGGCGTGCGCGAGGCCGATCGCGGCGACCGCCTCGTCATGGTCATGCGCCCGGCCGAGGAAGCGCAGCGCCTCCTCGTCGAGCGCCTGGACGCCGAGTGACAGCCGGTTGACGCCGGCCGCCCGGTATGCCGCAAAGCGCTCGGCGTCGGCCGAATTCGGGTTGGCCTCCAGCGTTATTTCGAGATCCAGCGCGGCGGGCCACAGCAACTTCGCGCGTTCGATCAGCGCCGCTACGGTATCGGCCGGCATTAGAGACGGCGTGCCGCCGCCGAAAAAAATCGAGCCGACCGCGCGGTCCGGCACCAATTCCGCCTGTTTTCCCAAATCGCGCAGCAGCGCTCGGGTCCACCGTGCCGCATCGACGCGGTCGCGAACATGGCTGTTGAAGTCGCAATACGGGCATTTCGAGCGGCAGAACGGCCAATGGACGTAGACGGCGAGCGGTTCGTCGTCGGCCGCGGTCAAAGGCATGCGTCGCGCAGTTTCGCGAAGGCGCGGGCCCGGTGGCTGATGCGGTGTTTCAGCGCCGGGTCCATTTCGCCGTAGGTTTCGCCGTAACCGTCCGGCACGAAGATCGGGTCGTAGCCGAAGCCGCGCGTGCCGCGCGGCGGAAATTCGAGGCGGCCGTGCGCCTCGCCGCGAAACAACGCCGCTTCCCCGTCCGGCCAGACCAGCGCCAATACCGCGACGAAATAGGCGCGCCGGTCGCCGGTGCCCAGTTCGCGTTCGACGCGCGACATCGCGGCAGCGAAATCCTTTGCCGGCCCGGCCCAGCGCGCCGAGTAGATGCCGGGCGCGCCGCCCAATGCCGGCACGACGAGACCGGAATCATCGGAGAGCGCGACACGCCCGCTCGCCGTCGCCGCCAGCCGCGCCTTCAGCGTGGCGTTCGCCTCGAACGTCGTGCCGGTCTCCTCCGGCTCGGCGAGGCCGAGCGCTGCAGCCCCGGCCGTCGCGATGCCGAAGGGCGCCAGCAATTCCTCGATCTCGACGAGCTTGCCGGAATTGTGGCTGGCGGCGACGAGGCGCTCGCCGCGGGCCAGCTTGCGCATCATCACGATACCCCGAGGGCGGCACGCTGCGCCCGCGTCAGTTCGGCGATGCCGCCGCGCGCCAAAGCCAGCATTTGCGCAAAGCTTGCCTCGTCGAACGGCGCCCCTTCGGCGGTCGCCTGAATTTCGACGACGCCGCCGCCGCCGGTCAGCACGAAATTGGCGTCGGTTTCGGCGTGCGAATCCTCAGCATAATCGAGGTCGAGCACGGCCGCGCCGGCGCAGATGCCGCAGGAAATCGCGGCAACGCTGTCGTTGAGCGGCACGGCAGCGAGAAGGCCGGCGGCGACGAATTTCGCCAGCGCCTGATAAAGCGCGACATAGCTGCCGGTGATCGCCGCGGTGCGCGTGCCGCCGTCGGCCTGCAATACGTCGCAATCGATGCGGATCTGGCGTTCGCCCAATGCGGCAAGGTCGGTGACGGCGCGCAGCGAGCGGCCGATGAGGCGCTGGATCTCCTGCGTGCGGCCGCTCTGCCGGCCGCGCGCCGCCTCGCGGTCGGTGCGGGTATGGGTCGAGCGCGGCAGCATGCCGTATTCGGCCGTCACCCAGCCGCGCCCGGTATTGCGCAAAAACGGCGGCACCCGCTCCTCCACCGTCGCCGCACACATGACGTGCGTGTCGCCGAAGCGCGCCAGGCACGAGCCCTCGGCATATTTTGCCGCGCCCGGCTCGAGGCTGACGCGACGCAACTGATCGGGCGCACGTCCGGACGGTCGCATGTCACCACTCTCCATCGAACAGGCTGATCTGGCCCTCGGCCGACCGCTTGCGGCGCACCGGACGGCGCGAACCGCCTGCGACGACCCCGACCTTGCCGTCGTAGAATTCGAGTTCGAGCGCCGCATTCGGCCGCACCGCGGCGGCGTCGGTAACAATCCGCTCGGCGCCGCCCAATTCGCGGACGACGACATAGCCGCGCGCGAGCAGGCTGTCGTGACGCTCGGAATGGGTCGCGAGCCGGCCGGCAAAATTGTCGGCGGCGGCGCCCCGGTGCTCGAGCAGGCGGGCCATCGCGGCCGGCAGCCGGCCCGCGGTATCGGCGAGCCGGTCGCGGCCGCGCTTCATCTCGGCGGCAAGCGCCGCTGGCCGCAGCCCCGCCGCCGCGAGATCGAGCCGGGTTTGCGCCGCCGCAAAACGCGCGCCGATCGCGAGGCGCAGCCGCTCGCCGCGCTCGTCGAGGCGCTGCGCCGCGCCGCCGAGCAAGTCGTGCGGGTCGGGCAGGCCGCGCGCCAGGCCATCGAGCATGAGGCGGCGCTCGGCGAGCAGGCGCGACAGGCTCGCGGCGAGCCGCGCCGCCTTGCCGCCCAATTCGGCGATGAGGTCGAGCCGCACCGGCACCGCCATCTCCGCCGCGGCGGTCGGGGTCGGCGCGCGGCGATCGCTGGCGTGGTCGATCAGCGTCGTATCGGTTTCGTGACCGACCGCCGAGATCAGCGGGATCGCCGAGGCCGCCGCGGCGCGCACGACGATCTCCTCGTTGAACGCCATCAGATCTTCGAGGCTGCCGCCGCCGCGTGCGATGATCAACAGGTCGGGACGCGGCACTGCACCGCCTTGCGGCAGGCGGTTGAAGCCGGCGATCGCCGCGGCGATCTGGGCCGCCGCGCCGTCGCCCTGTACCGCCACCGGCCACAGCAATACCCGCCGCGGGAAGCGGTCGGCGAGGCGGTGCAGGATGTCGCGGATGACGGCGCCGCTCGGCGACGTGACGATGCCGATCACATTCGGCAGAAACGGCAATTTCTGCTTGCGCTCGGCGGCAAAGAGACCCTCGGCGGCAAGCCGCTGGCGGCGCTCTTCGAGCAGCTTGAGCAGCGCGCCGCGGCCGGCAAGTTCGACCGTATCGATGATCAGCTGGTATTTCGAGCGGCCGGGATAGGTCGTCAGTCTCCCGGTGCAGACAACCTCCATGCCGTCTTCCGGCCGCAGCGGGAGGCGCTGCGCGGTCAGCCGCCAGCATACCGCGTCGATGACCGCGTCGGCATCTTTCAGTGCGAAGTAGCAATGGCCGGAGCCGTGCCGCTTCCAGCCGGAAATCTCGCCGCGCACGCGGACATGGCCGAAACCGCCTTCGATCGCGCGCCTGAGTGCCTGCGACAGTTCGGAGACGGTATACTCCGGCAGGTTCGAGCGCAGCGGCAGGGCGGCATCGCCGCCCCAGGCGACGGCGGCATTGAGCGGCAGGTCATCCATCGCCTTATATTACCGGAGCCGGAGGGGAAGCGCGAATGCCACCTCGAGCCATCATCCAAGGGGACCGCGGCATCGGCAACGACGGCCGCAGTTTCCGCCCTCGCCCGTTGCGGCCCTGCCGCGGAATGACGAGGAATATCCGATGCGCGTTTTGATCGTCGGGTCGGGCGGGCGCGAGCATGCGCTGTCCTGGGCGATCGCCGGCTCGCCGCTCGCCGACCAGGTCTATTGCGCGCCAGGCAATGCCGGCATCGCCGAGGACGCCGAATGCGTCGCGATCGACGCCGATGATACGCCCGGCCTGATCGGCTTCTGCAAAAAAGCGGCGATCGATTTTGTCGTCGTCGGGCCGGAGGCGCCGCTCGTCGCCGGCCTCGTCGACGTGCTGGAGACGGCAGGCATCGCCGCGTTCGGCCCGCGGGCGAAGGCTGCCGCGCTCGAAGGCTCGAAAGCCTTCATGAAGGAGCTGTGCGCTGGCGCAGGCATCCCGACCGCCGCCTATCGCCGCTTTGTCGATCCCGCCGCCGCGGCCGCCTATATCGCCGCGCGCGGCGCGCCGATCGTCGTCAAGGCCGACGGGCTGGCCGCCGGCAAGGGCGTCGTCGTCGCGCCGAGCGTTGCCGCGGCGCAAGCGGCGGTCGATGCGGCGCTCGGGCAGAGACGGTTCGGCGCAGCCGGCGCCGAGATCGTCATCGAGGACTATCTCGCGGGCGAGGAGGCGAGCTTTTTCGCGCTGGTCGACGGCGAGCGGGCGTTGCCGCTCGCTTCGGCCCAGGACTACAAGCGCGCCCATGACAGCGATGCCGGCCCCAACACGGGCGGCATGGGTGCCTGTTCGCCAACCCCGGCGATGACGCCGGCGCTCGAAGGTGAAGTCATGGAAAAGATGATCCTGCCGACGGTGCGGGCGATGGCGCGCGCCGGCCGGCCGTTCAATGGCGTCCTCTATGCCGGGCTGATGCTGACCGACGAGGGGCCGAAACTCCTCGAATACAACGTCCGTTTCGGCGACCCGGAATGCCAGGTGCTGATGATGCGCCTGAAAAGCGACCTGCTGCCGGCCTTGATCGCCTGCCGCGACGGCATCCTCGGAGAGGTCGATCTGCGCTGGTATGACGACAGCGCATTGTGCGTCATTCTGGCCGCGAACGGCTATCCCGAGCCGGTGACGCGCGGCGGCGACATCCTCGGCCTCGACGCCGCGGCGAGCGACCCCGACGTCAAGATCTTTCACGCCGCAACGCGGCGCGACAACGGCCGCCTGGTCGCCGATGGCGGACGCGTGCTCGGCGTGACGGCGCTCGGCAAGGATGTCGGCGAGGCGCGCGCCCGCGCCTATCGCGCCGTCGACCGCATCCGCTGGCCCGACGGGTTCTGCCGCCGCGATATCGGCCTGCGCCCCGGGGTCAGATCCGCTGCAGGCGGTGCAGCGTGATCACCGGCGGGCAGTTGAGCCGCACCGGTTCGACGCACGACCCGACCCCGGCCGACGTATAGCCGGCCATCGCACCGTAACTCCAGGCGCCCCTGCCCATGTGCCGCGGCAGCGCCGCGTCAAGCGTCACCGGCACGCCGCCGGGAAGGCAGATCTGCCCGCCATGCGTATGGCCCGCAAGCATCAGGTCGAACCCCGCATGCGCCGCCTGGCGATAGACTTCCGGGGTATGCGACAGCAGGATCGAGAAAGCGCGATCAGGGATCTGTTCCGCCGACTTCTCAATATTGTGGACGCGATAGAGATGGGCATCGTCGATGCCGGCCAGGTAGATGCGGTCGTCGCCGCGAGTCAGCGTCTCACATTCGTTGAGCAGCATCCGAATGCCGAGGTCTTCCATCGGCGGCACCATACGCACCGTGTCGTGGTTGCCGAGAACGCCGAAAGCCGGCGCCGAGAAATGGCCGCAGACCCGTGCCAGGCCGTCGAGCGCGCGATCGAACGCGCCGAAGGTCTGGCCGCGAAAATCGCCGGTCATGACGCAGATGTCATAGACGAGCGGCGGCAACAACTCCCCAAGCCGAGCCATCGCCCGGTCGTTGGTATCGACGTGCAGATCACTGATGTGCAGGATCGTAAAGCCGTCGAACGCAGCCGGCAGCCGGCACGAGGCAACGACGTTGTCGCGGATTTCGATCCGCTCGGCGTTGCGGCGCGCCCGGCGGTAAAGGCCAGAAAGCTTCAGCCCGTGGCGGATCACCGGGCGCCAACAGTCGAGCTGAAACGGGTCGAACCCTCCGGCGCGCGAGGCCGCCTCGTGATCGGCTTCGATGCCGAGGCGCTGGCGCGCGTGCAGGCGGCCGAGGCGGCGTTCGAGCCGGGCGACGACGTCGCAGTCGGCAGGGGTCAGTTCTCCGATCTCAGCAAGGACAGGCAAGCCGGTTCTCGTCAGCTGTAAAGGCAAGGCGCGGGGCAGCAAGGATTAAGCGCAAAGGTTAAAAAACTAATACCGCATCATCCGCTCTCGCGCCTGCCAGGCAAAGCAATAATCGCCGGAGCGGGCCTGTTGCGGCGCGGGCCGCCGCGACGCCGGTCGCCGTGCAGGGGCGCGCCAAAATCGCGCTGGCGGCGCGCCTGGCTTGGGTTATCGTTGAACCTCGCGGTTGTACGCGGCATTATCGCGATATGGCAGCAATGTTGACCGGCTCGCGAGGCGCCGGAGCGAAGGCGAGGGCATGGGCAAGCCGACCGGGTTTCTCGAGGTCGAGCGCGCCGATCGCGGCTACGACAAGCCGGCGACGCGCAAGCACAGCTGGAAGGAATTCGTGCATCCGCTGCCGCAGCCGGCGCTGCGCGGGCAGGCCTCGCGCTGCATGGATTGCGGCATTCCGTTCTGTCACGAGGGCTGCCCGGTCAACAACCTGATCCCGAACTGGAACGACCTCGTCTATCGCGACCATTGGCGCGAGGCGCTGGTTACGCTGCATTCGACAAACAACTTCCCGGAATTCACCGGGCGGATCTGCCCGGCGCCATGCGAGGCGGCATGCACGCTCAACATCGAGGACAATTCGGTCACAATTAAGACAATCGAATGCGCAATCGTCGATCGCGGCTGGCAGGAGGGATGGATCCTTCCGGTTATCGCGGCGCGGCGCAGCGGCAGGCGGGTCGCCGTCGTCGGTTCGGGGCCGGCCGGCATGGCCTGCGCCCAGCAACTGGCTCGCGCCGGTCATGCCGTCACCCTGTTCGAGAAATCCGACCGGATTGGCGGGCTGCTGCGGTATGGCATCCCGGACTTCAAGATGGAGAAAGGGCTGATCGACCGCCGCATCGAACAAATGGCGGCTGAGGGGGTGGAGTTCCGCGCATCGGTGGAAATCGGCGTCGATGTCGCCATCGCGGAGTTGCTGGCGCACTACGACGCGCTGGCGCTGACCGGCGGGGCCGAATGGCCGCGCGACCTTGAGGTGCCCGGCCGCGACCTCGACGGCATCCATTTCGCGATGGATTACCTGCCGCAACAGAACAAGCGCAACGCCGGGGACGACGAGGCCAGGGCCGCGCCGGGCGGCCCGATCACTGCGGCCGGCAAGCGTGTCGTCGTGATCGGCGGCGGCGACACCGGCTCCGACTGCATCGGCACGGCCAATCGGCAAGGCGCCTTGTCGGTCGCGCAGCTCGAAATCCTGCCGAGACCGCCCGACCACGAGAACAAGGCGCTGACGTGGCCCGACTGGCCGCTGAAGCTGCGCACCTCATCATCACAGGAGGAAGGCAGCGAGCGCGAGTGGGCCGTGCTGACAAAGCGGGCGCGCGGCTCGCACGGCCGCGTCGAGGCGCTCGACTGCGTCCGCGTCGCGTGGACGCAAGGGCCGGACGGGCGCTGGTCGATGCAGGAGATTGCCGACAGCGGCTTCGAGTTGCAGGCCGACCTCGTGCTGCTGGCGATGGGGTTTCTCGGGCCCCGTCGCGCCGGCCTCGTCGAGCAGGCCGGCGTCTCGCTTGATCCGCGCGGCAATGTCGCCGCAGACACCCGGAACTACCAGACCTCGGTGGCAAAGATCTTCGCGGCTGGCGACATGCGCCGCGGCCAATCGCTCGTCGTCTGGGCGATCCGCGAGGGCCGGCAGTGCGCCCGCGCCATCGACGAATTCCTGATGGGGAGAAGCAAACTGCCGCGGTAGCTCGCGGCTACGCGAAGCTTGCGGTGACGGCACCGATGCCGGCGAAATCCGCGGCGATGCGATCGCCGCGACTGAGCGCAAACTGGCGGGTAAACGAGCCGCTCATCACGTAATCGCCGGCCCGCACCGCCTCGCCGAACTGTGCCAGCTTGGCGGCGAGCCAGGCGACCGCGTTGTACGGATGCCCGAGCACCGCATCGCCCGTGGCCGCCGCAACCTCGGCGCCGTTGATCGCAACGCGCACCCGCACCGCTGCGAGATCCGGCAGCCGGGCAGCGACGACCGGCTCGCCCAGCACAAATGACCGCTGCTGCGCATTGTCGGCGAGCGCCAGAGCAAGTTCGCGCGTAAAGTCGCCGCGCGTCTCGACAATTTCAAAGGCGGGATGGACCCGCTCGACCGCAGCCGCCACGTCGTTCGCCGTCGCGTCCGCCGGCAGATCGCGGCCCAACACAATGCACAATTCGTTCTCGAAGCCGGGAGCGATCAGGTCGGCGTAACAAAAGCTGTCGCCGGAGCGCCGCAGGCCTTCCGCCAGCAGGCAGCCGAAAACGGGTTCATGGACGCCAAACTGCTGCTGGATCGCAACCGCTGTCAGCCCGACCTTCCAGCCGAGCCGGTGCGCACCGGCGCCGCTGCGCCGGTTCAGCAACGCCAGCTGGATGCGATAGGCATCCTCGAGCGCGAGGCGGCCGCTCCAGGCGCGCGGAAAAAACTCGCCGCGCTCGCGCGCCGCCGCAAACTCGCCGACGGCGGCTTCGATTTGGCGCTCGTCCATCACACCTCCATCGGGCGGCGATATATGCGTGCCGGACATGCCGCAACGCCATCGCGCAACCCGCTCGGTTTCTGGTATTGTAGCGCAATCGGTGGCGGCAGCCTGCTGCCAGTATAAGGAGGGACGCGATGGGTGACATTCTGGGCGTCGGCGTCACGCATTACCCGGGCCTCATTCAGCCGGACCAGCAGATGGCTGGGCTGCTCGCCCGCACGCTGAACAGCGAGCAGGTGCCGGCCGAACTGAAGGATCCGAAGACATGGCCAGAGGCGATGCGCAAGGAGTGGGCCGACCCCGTCGCCGCGGCGAAGGAGCATCGCAGCCGGCTCGTCAACGGCTTCCGCAAGGCGCGCCAGGCGATCGACGCGTTCGACCCGGATTTCGTGTTGATCTGGGGCGACGACCAGTACGAGAATTTCCGCGAGGACGGCGTACCGTCGTTCTGCGTCTTCGCGCTCGACGAAATCGATTCGAAACCCTATGCCCGCGCCGGCCGGCCGAATGACAACGTCTGGGGCGAAGGCCAGGACACGGTCATCCACACCAAGGGCCACTACGCCGCCGCCTCGACGCTGGCGGCGAAGCTGATTGCCGATGACTTCGACGTCAGCTACGCCTATCGCATGCGCTACGACAACGGCCTGCCGCACGCGTTCATCAATACGCTTCTGTACCTCGACTACGACCGCAAAGGCTTCCCCTACCCGGTCGTGCCGTTTCATGTGAACTGCTACGGCTCGTCGGTCATCGCCAAGCGCGGCTCGACGGCGCACCTGACCGGCGACGCCGACCCCAACCTTGTCGATCCGCCCGGCCCCAACCCGAAACGCTGTTTCGATGTCGGCGGCGCGGTCGCGAAGGCACTGGCCGACAGCCCGTGGCGGGTCGCGCTCGTCGCCTCGTCGTCGTGGTCGCACGCGTTCCTGACGCCGAAAAACCACTACCTCTATCCCGACAATGCCAGCGACCGGGCGCGCTTTGACGAACTCTCCTCGGGCAAGCTGGCGCGCTGGCGCGAATTGACCACGGCGCAGATCGAGGATGCCGGGCAGCAGGAGTTCCTCAACTGGGTGTGCCTCGGCGGCGCGATGCATGCGCTCGGCCGCGAGCCGCAGATCGTCGATTACGTCGAGAGCTGGATTTTCAACTCCGACAAGTGCTTCGCCCTGTTCCCGCCGCAGCACTGAGCGACCGAATCCCGCAAGACCAAGCCCGCGGGCGCCGCGCCCGCGGGCTTGTGCTTTGTTGGCGGGCGCTCATATTCGCCGAAGAGCGGCGGGGAGCTGAAATATGGCGGCAGCGCGGCGACGACAATTGCGGCTCGGCGCGTTCATGCGCCCGGTCGGAATTCATACGGCGTGGTGGCGCTACCCCGACGCCTGCCCGGACGCCAATT
Organism: Allostellaceae bacterium; assembly: GCA_035504075.1. Classification (GTDB taxonomy): domain Bacteria; phylum Pseudomonadota; class Alphaproteobacteria; order ATCC43930; family CGMCC-115725; genus DATARH01. Next base: position 11,047 of record DATJSO010000249.1, read on the forward strand.
TCAACCTGAAGCATCTGATCCGCTTTGCGCAAAAGCTCGAGGAAGGCCGCTTTGACGCGTGGTTCATGGCCGACCACCTGGCCGTGCTGAACATGCCGATGGCGGCCTTGAAGCGCAGCGCGACGGTGACCTCCTTCGACCCGTTGACGCTGTTGCCGGCGCTGGCGATGCATACCGAGCATCTGGGCCTGATCGCGACCGCCTCGACGACGTTCGAGCCGCCCTATCTGATCGCCCGCCGATTTGCCTCGCTCGACCATATCAGCGGCGGCCGCGCCGGCTGGAACCTGGTAACGACATCCAACCCGGACGCCGCCCTCAATTTCGGCCTGACCGAGCACATGGAGCACGGCGAGCGCTATCGCCGGGCGCGCGAGTTCTACGATGTCGTGACCGGGCTGTGGGACAGCTGGGCCGAGGACGCCTTCGTCCGCGATGTCGAGGCGGGGCTCTATTTCGACCCGGAAAAGCTGCACGTGCTCGACCACAAGGGCGAATTCTTCTCGGTGCGCGGTCCGCTCAATATTGCGCGGCCGGTGCAGGGCTGGCCGGTCATCGTGCAGGCCGGCGCGTCGGATGCCGGCCGCCAACTCGCCGGCGAGACGGCCGAGATGGTGTTCGGCGGCGGCGGCCGCATCGAGGATGCGCGCGCCTATTATACCGACGTGAAGAGCCGCGCCGAGCGCTATGGACGCAACCCGGATCATATCAAGATCCTGCCCGGCTGCCTTGTCGTCGTCGGCGACAGCGACGCCGAGGCTCGCGACAAGCGGGCGCTGCTCGACAGCCTCGTGCACCCCGACAGCGGCATCGCGTCGTTGTCGATCGCGCTCGGGCACGACGCCTCGGGCTTTGATCTCGACGGCCCGCTGCCCGACATCCCGGAATCGAACGCCTCGAAGAGCGGCCGTGAGCGCGTCCTTGCACGCGCCCGGCGCGACAACCTGAGCGTGCGGCAGCTCGCACAAATCGCCGGCAGTTACGGCGGGCTTGCGATGGTCGGTACGCCGAAGACGATCACCGACGAGATGGAGGAATGGTTCGGCAGCGGCGCCTGTGACGGGTTCAACGTCATGTTTCCGTGGGTGCCCGGCGGGCTCGACGAATTCGTCGACCGGGTCGTCCCGGAACTGCAGCGCCGCGGCCTCTTCCGCCGCCAGTATGAGGGCCGGACGCTGCGCGACAACCTCGGCCTGCCGCGGCCGGAGAACCGGTTCGTCCGCCGCTGATCCCCGACGCTGATCCCCGGCGCGGCAGGCGCCAGACCGCGCGCCGATTGCGGCAATGCGGCTTCGATGTATTCGACCGCGAACGGGTGGCGATTTGCCGCATCGGGTCGGTGAAGATCGCCGCACCCTGCAGCACGACGACACGCGTGAGATTGCCGCCGCCATAGTCGCCGTTGATATGCCGCGCCAATACGTCGACGCCGGCGCGGATCGCGGCTCGGATAGGACGAGTTGCAACCCGCTTCGCCGCATCGGGCATCGCCCAGCTTCGCGATGAGCCGGCGCCGACCGCGTAGCGCCGGCCCGCTGCGAATGCCGATCGACCGGCGGTGCAATTAGCCCAAGATAAAGATCGATCGCGCGCTGCAATCGGGCCACTCAGTTGATCGGCCAGCCAGCCGGCCGGTCGGGAACTAACCCCTGCTACTTACGTTTGCCGCCGCCGACCGCCGAGCCGGCTGACGGAAGGACTTTTGGGGGGAATGGGTGGCAGTTTTCGGGCCGCGCGCGAACCTGCTGATGAACGCCGTTCTGGCCGGCGCGGCGGGGATCGCGGCCTTTCTGCTGCTGATGATCTGGGTCGTCCCCGTGATGGGCTACAACACCGGAGAGCGGTACACGCCGCCGCAGCCGGTGCCGTTCAGTCATCGCCATCACGTCAGCGGCCTGGGCATCGATTGCCGCTACTGCCACACGACGGTCGAAACCTCGGCGAACGCCGGCATGCCGTCGACCGAAATCTGCATGACCTGTCACTCGCAGATCTGGACCCACGCCGACGTGCTGGCACCGGTCCGGCAGAGCCTGGCACAAGACGAGCCGCTGCGCTGGACGCGCGTCTATGAGCTGCCGGATTACGTCTATTTCGACCACAGCATCCACATCGCCAAAGGCGTCGGCTGCACCGAGTGTCACGGCCCGATCGGCGACATGGCGCTGACCTGGAAAGCGACGACGCTCTACATGAGCTGGTGCCTCGACTGTCACCGCGACCCGGCGCCGCGGCTGCGGCCGCGGAACGAGGTGTTCAACCCGCACTGGGTGCGCTCGAAGAGAACGCCGTCCGGCATCCAGCTGATGGCCGAGTACCACATTCCGAACCGCAACCTCACCGACTGCGGGGTGTGCCACCGATGACCGGCGCGGCGGCCCGGACCTATTGGCGCAGCTTGGAAGAACTGGCTGAAAGCCCGCGCTTTGCGGCATTCGTCGCGCGCGAGGTGCCGCGCTTCCGCGACGCTGCGCTCGCCGCCCCCGACCGCCGACGCTTCCTGCAGCTGATGGCCGCGTCGATCGCGCTGGCCGGGCTTGCCGGCTGCGGTCCCGAGCCGAACCCGCGGCAGCTGCTGCCCTATGTCGAGCAGCCGCGCGGCATCATCCCGGGGCGCAACCGCTATTATGCGAGCGCGCACACGACGGACGGCTACGCCGACGGGGTATTGATCGCGCATCAGATGGGGCGGCCGATAAAGATCGAGGGCAATCCCGATCACCCGGCGAGCCTCGGCGCCGCCAGCGCCATCGCGCAGGCGAGCATCCTGACCCTCTACGATCCGCGGCGGGCGCAGACGATCATCGGCAACGGACAGATCTCCAGCTGGGAGGGCTTTGTCACCGCCTTGTACGAGCGCCGCCGCAGCCTCTCGCAGCGCCACGGCGACGGCCTGCGGCTGTTGACCGGCACCGTCACCTCGCCGTCGCTGGCAGCCCAGATCGCCGCCGTGCAAAAGGCATTCCCGGCCATGCGCTGGCATCAATGGGAGCCGCTCGATCGCGACAACGAACTGGAAGCCGCGACGCAGACCTTCGGCCGGCCGGTCGAGTTGGTCTTCGATCCCGGCGCTGCCAACGTCATCTTTGCCGTCGGCAGCGACCTGATCTCGGCGGCACCGGGCTGGCTGGCCTACGCCCGGCACCTCGCAGCCCGCCGCCGCCCTGCCGAGACCGGCGGCACGATGAGCCGGATCTATGCGGTCGAGAGCACGCCGACGCTGATCGGCGCCAAGGCCGACCACCGCCTGCCCCTGCGGCCGGACGAGATCCTTGCGGCGCTGCACCATCTCGTCGGCGCGCTCGGTGCCGGGCCCGCGGCAACGCCGCAGGCGGTCGGCCCGCATGTCGCGTGGCTGAACGCGGCTGCGGCGGATCTCGCCGCGCATAAGGGGCGTGCCCTCGTGCATGCCGGACGCGAGCAATCGGTCGAGATTCACCTGTTGGTCAACGCGATCAACGGCGCGCTCGGCGGCTTCGGCAAAACCGCAAAAGCGATCGAGCCGGTCGCCGCAGCGCCGCAGGCGCAGCGCCGGTCGCTGGCGGACCTCGTCGCCGATATGCATGCGGGCAAGGTCGACACGCTGCTGATGTTCGACACCAACCCGGTCTACAGCGCGCCGGCCGACCTCGAATTCGCGGCGGCGCTGCGCCGCGTGCCGTTCTCGGTCAGCGTCGCCGCCTACACCGACGAGACGGCGCTCGCCGGCACTTGGCACATCCCCGCGGCGCATCCCTACGAGGCGTGGAGCGATGCGCGCGCCTTCGACGGCACGGCGACGATCCTGCAGCCGCAGATCCGCCCTCTCTATGACGGGCATTCGGCGCTGCAGAGCGTATCGATCCTGCTCGGCGACACGGCGCCCGACGATTATCAGATCGTGCGCGCCTTTTGGCGCGGCTGGGCGCAATCGCACGGCGCCGGCGAGTTCGCCGCATTCTGGCGCGAGGCGCTGCGCCGCGGCAGCATCGTCGGCACGGCGTCGCCGCCGGTCACCGCGCCGGCGCGAGGCGCCACCGCAGAGGCGCCGCCGCCCGCGGCGTCGCCGGCCAAAGCGCCCGGTTTGCAGCTGTTGTTCCGCCCGGACGACGGCAACTGGGACGGCCGCTACGCCGACAATGCTTGGCTCCTCGAAATGCCGCGCCCGCTGACACGGCTGACCTGGGACAACGCGGCGCTGGTCGCGCCGGCGACGGCGCGGCGGCTCGGTCTTCAGACGCACGAGGTCGTCGAGATCGCAACGAAAGTCGGCAACGTGCTGGCGCCGGTCTTTGTACTGCCGGGACAGGCGCCCGATTGCATCACGCTGCCGCTGGGTTGGGGCCGGGCGGCCGGCGGGCTGGGCGCCGGGGTCGGGTTTGACGCCTACCGGCTGCGGTCGGCCGCCGATCCGTGGGTCGTCGACGCAGTTTCGCTGCGGAAGATCGGCCGGCGCTACGCGCTGGCGACGACGCAGGGGCAGGATCACATCGAGGGGCGCGACCTGATCCGCGAGGCGACACTCGGCGCGTTCGATCGCGATCCCGCGGCGCTGCGCCAGCGCGACAACCAGGAGTCGCTCTATCCAAAAACGCCCTATGTGAGCCCGGCCTGGGCGATGGCGATCGACCTCAATTCATGCATCGGCTGCCAGGCCTGCACGATCGCCTGCCAGGCCGAGAACAACGTGCCGGTCGTCGGCAAGGACCAGGTGCTTGCCGGCCGCGTCATGCACTGGCTGCGCATCGACCGCTACTATGCCGGACCGCCCGACAACCCCGAGACCGCCTTCGAGCCGATCCCCTGCATGCATTGCGAGGATGCGCCTTGTGAAATCGTGTGTCCGGCGCACGCCACGGTGCACGACGACGAAGGCCTCAACCTGATGGTCTACAACCGCTGCATCGGGACGCGGTTCTGCTCGAACAACTGCCCCTACAAGGTGCGTCGCTTCAATTTCTACGCCTACGCGCTGGAGGACGACCGCCGCCCCGAATCGTGGAACCCGGAAGTGACGGTGCGCGACCGCGGTGTCATGGAGAAGTGCACCTACTGTATCCAGCGCATCAAGACCGCCGAGATCGCCGCCGACCGCGAAAACCGATCGCTGCGCGACGGCGAAATCAGGACGGCCTGCCAGCAGAGTTGCCCGACGCAGGCAATCATTTTCGGCAACCGCGACGACCCGCATAGCGCCGTGTCGCGCCGCAAAGCGACGCCGATCGATTATGTGCTGCTCGCCGAATTGAACACCCGTCCGCGCACCAGCTACGGCGCCTTGATCCGCAACCCCAATCCGGCAATCCCGGCGTCGTCGGAACGGGACGAATGGTCGATCGAGGACCCGAAGGGCGAGCCGTCGTGACGACGCTGATCAATCTGCCGCCCGACGCACCGATTATCGGCCCCGGCGTCAATCTGGCGCGGCTCAACGAGGAGATTGCCGGGCGCGTGCTCAGCCCGCGGCCGCCGCTGTGGTGGACGCTGTCGTTCGGGTTTTCGCTGCTGCTCGTCATCGTGCTGGTCGTCGCGATGGCCTGGGTGTTCGTTTTTGCCGTCGGCACCTGGGGCATCAACATCCCGGTCGCCTGGGGACTGGCGATCGCCGAATACGTCTGGTGGACCGGCTTGGCGGCCGGGGCGATGCTGCTGTCGGCGCTGTTCTACGTGACCGGCTCGCCGTGGCGGCCGGCAACCCAGCGGATCGCCGAGGCCGCCGTGCTCGGCAGCCTTGCCGCCGGCGGCATCATGCCGATCCTGCATCTCGGGCGACAGGGGCTTTTCTACTGGAATTTCCCGTATTCGACCGTCATGGCGGTATGGCCGAATTTCCTCAGCCCGCTTCTGTGGGATTTCGTCTCGATCCTGTGCTTCGTCGTCAGCGGCGTATTTTTTTATTACATCGGAATCCTCCCCGACCTTGCGAGCCTGCGCGACATGGCGCGCGCGCCGAGAAAGCAGTTTCTATACGGGCTGGCCGCGCTTGGCTGGCGCGGCTCGGCGCGGCAGTGGCAGAGCCATCGCACGGCGTACGAGCTGACGGCGGCCGTCATGGCGGCGCTCGTCATCTCGGTGCACGGCGTTGTCGGGCTCGACTTTGCGGGCGGCCTGACGCCGGGGTGGCATTCGACGCAATTCCCGCCGTATTTCTTTTTCGGGGCCGTGCTGTCGGGCACCGGCCTCGTGCTGATGCTCGCGATCGGCTTACGGCATGCCTATAATTTACAGGATATCATTACCGGCTATCATTTGAACATTCTGGCTAAGCTGGTGCTCGTCGGCAGCTTGTTGCTGGTTTACTCCTACCTTTGGGAAGGATTTGGCGCGATTTACGGCAGCGATATCGCCGTACATACGATGTACATGGACCGGTTGACCGGTTTCTATGCCCCCGCTTTCTGGGCCAGGCTCGCGCTTAACGCCGTCATCCCGCAATTATTGTGGCTTCCGATCGTCCGCCGCAGCGAGATCCTTTTGGTGTTGATCTCCCTCGGCGCCGTCATCGGCATGTGGCTCGAACCGTATATGATCGTCGTCCAAAGCCTGCACCGCGACTATATGCCGTCCTATTGGGGCGAATACTGGCCGACGTTTTGGGATTGGGCGACCTTGGCCGGTTCGGTCGGCCTGTTCCTCGTCATATTCCTGCTGCTGATCCGGCTCGTGCCGGTCGTCTCGATGTTTCAGATGCGGCAACTCGTCGAAGAGGCGAGGCCGCAATGAACGACGAGACATACGGCATTATCGGTGTGTTTACGACGCCCTCGGCGATGACCGCGGCGGCGGCGCGGATCGTCGCGCTGGGCTTCCGCAGGGTCGAGGCCTACGCCCCCTGCCCGGTTCCCGAAGCAGCCCGCATCCTGCATCCGCAGCATTCGCGCCGCCGCTGGTTTCTCGCGGCAGCGCTCTTTCTCGGCGGCGTCTCCGGCGCGCTGTGGGGCTATTTCATCCAGTACTGGGACGCGGTGCTGAGCTACCCGATCATCGTCGGCGGCCGCCCGCTCGACAGCTGGCCGGCATTCATCGTTTCCGCCGTCGAATTCGGGCTGCTCTGCGCCATCGCCGCCGGTCTCTTTGCGCTGCTCGTGACGTGCCGGCTGCCGCTGCTCTATGACCCGATCGACAACGCCGAGGAGATCGTGCGGGCGTCGCGCGACCGCTTTGTGCTGTTTCTCGCCGCGAACGACGCGAGTTTCGAGCGGGGGATCGTGCGCCGGCTGTTCGAGCGGCTCGACGCCGAGCGGATCGAGGAGGTGGCGCGGTGAGGGCGCGGCCGCTCCTGATCATCGCCGGCGTCGTCGTGGCCCTTGCCGCCTGCGACAACATGGCCAACCAGCCGAAGCGGCTGCCCTATGAGCTGCCGTTCGGCGCCGAGGCGATGTGGCCGGTATTGCCGCCGCCCGATACGATTGCCCGCGACGAGCACGTGCAGCCGCCGCCGGCGCCGCCGGTCACGCTGGCATTGCTGCAGCGCGGCCAGCAGCGGTTCAACATCTATTGCGCACCGTGCCACGCGCGGTTCGGCGACGGCAACGGCATGATCGTGCAGCGCGGCTTCCCGCACCCGCCGTCTTTCTACAGCCAGCCGCTGATAAAAGCGTCCAACCAGCATTATTATGACGTGATCACCCACGGCCACGGCGTCATGTACCCGTATGCCGACCGGGTCGCGCCCGCCGACCGCTGGGCCGTCATCGCCTATATTCGCGCCTTGCAGGCGAGCTCCAACGCGACGCTCGCCGATGTGCCGGCGGGCATCCGCCCCGTGCTGCAGCAATGACCGGCTCGCGCTCGTGGCTGGCGTTCAACGCGGGCGGCCTCACGGTGCTCGCCCTCGGCATCGCCGGCTGCATCGTCGGCGGCTGGTTCTATGGCAGCCAGGTGTTCTTCCGCGCCTGGCTGTGCACCTACCTGTTCTGGCTCGGCGTGCCGCTCGCCGGCGTCGCGCTGGTGCTGGTGCACGATCTGACCGGCGGGCAGTGGATGGCGAGCACCCGACCGGTGCTTGACGCGGCAATCGCGACGATGCCGCTCGCGACGCTGTCCGGTATCGCTGCCTTTGTCGGGCTGCATGCGCTTTACGGCTGGACACATCCGGCGTCGAGCCTGACCAACACCTGGTATCTCAACCCGATCGCCTTCTATGCGCGCTACGCCGCTTACGTCATGCTGTGGAATGGGCTGGCGGCGTTTGCGCTGTGGGCGCCGCGCGGCATGCGCAGCCCGATCGCACCGGGGCTGTCGTGGGTGAGCGGGTTGGGGCTCGTCGCGCTGGCGCTGTCGAGCGGGTTTGCGTCGATCGATTGGATGCTGTCGCTGACCCCGGGCTTCTGGTCGTCGATCTTCCCGATGATCGCGGCGGCGAGCTGGTTCAACACCGGGTTTGCGCTCGTGCTGCTGACGGTGGCGCTGGCCGGCTGGCCGGCGGCCGACCGTCGCGACCACATGGCCGACCTCGCGCGCATCCTGCTCGCGACGACTCTGTTGTGGGCCTATGTCGAATTCAGCCAGTTCCTGATCATCTGGGAGGAGAATCTCAAAACCGAGATCCCGTGGTATCTCGACCGCCTCGCGCCGGCATGGCATGGCGCGCTCTATGCCGCGGCCGCCGGCGGTTTTTTCCTGCCGTTCTTCATCCTGATCTGGACGCCGGGCAAATACGACCGCCGCGTCGTCGTGGCGGTATGCGTGTTTGTGCTGCTCAGCCGCATCGCCGACAAGTGGTGGCTCGTGCTGGCGCAGTACCGCACGGCCGGGCCGTTCTGGCTCGACGTGGCGGCGCTCCTCGCACTGGGCGGCCTCGTCATCCTGCCGTTCGGCTGGGCGCTGCGCTACGTCGATCGCCTGGTGCCGGGAACCGAGCCATTGTGGAAGTCGGGGCATGGCTGAGACCGCCAAGTTCATTCAACAAAACCCGCACACGGCCTTTGAAGACAAAGACTGGTCGATCGGGCTTGTCGGCTGGCTGTTTCTCGCGACGCTGGCGCTCCTGATCATCTCGCCCTTCGTATTGCTCGCGGCGTTTCCGCGTTCGATGCCGGATCAGAGCCGGCGGCTGCTCGTCGAACCGGCGGCGCCGCGGCTGCAGATCGCACCCTATCTCGATCTTGCGAGTTTCCAGGTCGCCGAGGACAGGAAGCTCGACACCTATTACTGGATCGATAAGTCCAAGGGCATCGTGCATATCCCGATCGCCGCGGCGATGCAGAAACTGGCGCGCCGGGGCATCACCGGTTTCCCACAGGCACCGCGATGAGGCGCGTTGCCGCACTGCTGTTTGCCGCCGCGCTGCTGGGAATGCCGATGGGCGCGCCGCGCGCCGCCGCTGCGGATGTGTGGAATTTCGCGTGGCGGCCGCATGCCGGCGCGACGCTGCCGCTGCAGACGATATTGCGGGACTCCGGGGGACGCACCGTGAGCCTTCGCCGCTATTTCCACCACACGCCGGTCATTCTGATTCTGGAATACCTGCACTGTCGCACGCTGTGCGGCGTGACGCTGCAAAACGTCGTTGCGGCGCTCGACAAATTGCCGTTCGACGCCGGGCGCGACTTCCAGTTCGTGGCGATCAGCATCGACCCGCGCGACACGCCGCGCGACGCCGCCGCCGCCAAGGCAAAATACCTCGCCGGCTATCACCATTACGACGGCGCCGCCGGCATCCACTTTCTGACCGGGTCGGAAAAATCGGTGCGGCCGATCGCGCGGGCCGTCGGCTTTCCCTATGCCTACGACCCCGAACTCGACGAGTACATCCACCCGGCCGGCTTTATCATCGCATCGCCGACCGGCCGCATCAGCCGCTACATCCTCGGCGTTGCCGTAACGCCGGCGCAGCTCTCAGCCGCGATTGCCGACGCCGAGCAAGACAAGGCACTCAGCCCGATCAGCCGATTGCTGCTGCTGTGTCACGTCCAGGGCATCGTCGGCCGGTTCACCGTGCCGGTCATGGCGGCATTTACGATCGCCGACATCACCGCCGGCATTGCGCTGCTCGCCCTCTTCGCCGTCATCCTGCGCCGCCGTCATCGCTGAAGCCGATGTACCACTGGATGCCCTTTTGGCCGCGGACGGCCGCCAATACCGGTCATGCGATAAATTCGCTGTTTGTCGCCGAGCTCGCACTGTCACTCGCCGTGCTGGCGATGGTTGTCGGCATGATCGCCAGCTTCGGCTTCGTCTATCGCCGTGGCAGCGCCGCCTCGCGCGCCGATTTGACAAAGAAGACCTGGCATTTCGAGATCGGCTGGACCAGCGCGACGTTCCTGTTGTTTCTCGTCGCCTTCATTTGGGGCTCGTACGTTTACATCTGGGCATACCAGACGCCGCCGGGGAACCTGGAAATCTATGTCGTCGCCAAGCAGTTCATGTGGAAGTTCGAACACCCGGGCGGGCAGCGCGAAATCGATACGCTGCACGTGCCGGCCGGCCAATCAATTCGCCTCGTCCTCGCCTCCGAGGACGTGATCCACGCCCTTTACATTCCGGCGTTCCGGCTGCAGCGCGACGTGATCCCGGGCACTTACGAGACGTTGTGGTTCAAGGCCGAACGGCCGGGCACCTACCGGCTCGAATGCGCCGAATTCTGCGGCACGCAGCATGCCCACATGGACGGCGCGGTCATCGTCATGCCGCCGCCCGATTACGCCCGCTGGCTCGCCGAGCGCGGTATCCACGAGTCGCTCGCCGAACAGGGCGAAAAGCTGTTTCGCGCGCGCGGCTGCAGCGGCTGCCACGGTGCCAACAGCACCGTGCACGCGCCCTCGCTGGTCGGCGTCTACGGCACCCTCGTGCACCTGCAGGACGGCACCGTGCGCCGGGCCGACGAAAAATACCTGCGTGAGTGCATCCTGAACCCGCGCAGCTTCACGGTGGCCGGCTATCCGCCGGTAATGCCGGATTTTTCAGGCCAGCTGAGCGAAGACGATTTGATCGAGCTGATCGCCTACATCCGCTCTTTGAACAGCCAAAACGCGGGGTCCGCGCCATGAGCGTCGAAGCGGCACAACCGGCCGACTTTGCGCAGCCGAGCTATCTCGACAGCGGCCACACGATCCGCTCCTGGCTGCTGACGACCGACCACAAGCGCATCGCGATGATGTTTCTTGCGTCGATCACGTTCTGGTTCTTCATCGGCGGCATGGCCGCGACGCTGGTGCGGCTGAGCCTCGCGACACCGGACGGGCTGCTGCAGCCGGACATCTTCAACCGTGCGTTCACGATGCACGGCATCATCATGGTTTGGCTGTTCCTCATCCCTTCGATCCCGGCGACGCTCGGCAATTTCTTCGTCCCGATCATGATCGGCGCGCACGACCTCGCGTTCCCGCGCCTCAACCTGTTGAGCCTTTACGTGTTCAATCTGTCCGGCCTCGTCGTGCTCTATGCCGTGCTGCTGGGGGGCGTCGACACCGGCTGGTATTTCTACACGCCGTACTCGACGCTCTACTCGAACAGCTATGTGTTCGCAGCGGCGATGGCGATCTTCATCAACGGGTATTCGTCGATCCTGACTGGCCTGAATTTCGTCGTGACGGTTCACAAGCTGCGCGCGCCGGGGATGACCTGGAGCCGGCTGCCGCTGTTTGTGTGGGCGATCTACGCGGTCAGCGTCGTCATGCTGCTGGCGACGCCGGCCCTCGCGATGGACATGATCCTGCTCGGCGCCGACCGCATCATGGGGCTCGGCATGTTCGACCCCTCGCGCGGCGGCGATCCGCTGTTGTGGCAGCACATGTTCTGGTTCTACTCCCACCCGGCCGTCTACATCATGATCCTGCCGGGGATGGGCGTCGTCAGCGAGGTGATCTCATGCTACTCGCGGCGCCCGATTTTCGGCTACGGCGGCATGGCGACCTCGATGATGGCGATCGCCGTGCTCGGTTTTTTCGTCTGGGCGCATCACATGTTCACCGCCGGCATCTCGATTTATTCCGCCGTCGTGTTTTCATTGATGAGCTTTGTTGTCGGCGTGCCGTCGGCGATCAAAGTGTTCAATTGGACCGTCAGCCTGCACAAGGGCTCGATCATTTTTGACGCGCCGATGATCTACGCGATCGGTTTCATCCTGCTGTTTACGATCGGCGGCCTGACCGGCCTCATGCTGGCGACGCTGGCGGTCGACATCCACGTGCACGACACCTATTTCGTCGTCGCGCATTTTCACTACATCATGGTCGGCGGCGCGGTCAGCGCCTTCTTTGCCGGGCTGCATTACTGGTGGCCGAAGATCACCGGCCGGCTGTATCCGGAAGCCGTTGCGCGCTTTACCGCACTGCTGACCTTTGTCGGCTTCAACGTGACATTCTTCCCGCAATTCGTCCTCGGCTATCTCGGCATGCCGCGGCGCTATTACGCCTACCCGCCGCAATGGCAGTCGTGGAACGTGCTGTCATCGGCCGGCGCCTCGATTCTGGCAGTCGCCTATGCCCTGCCGCTGTTTTATCTCGGCTGGTCGCTGCTCTATGGCAAGCGCGCCGGGCCCAACCCGTGGGGCGCCACCGGCCTCGAATGGACGACGCCGTCGCCGCCGCCCGAGCACAATTTTGCAGTGACGCCGGTCGTCACGCTCGGGCCCTATTCCTATGACCCCGAGGACGGCAGCTACCGCACCCAGGACGGCACCCACTATGCCCTCTGAATACACCGTCGAGCCCCACATCCAATACGCCTCGCTCGAACACCAGGGCGATTCCGCACAGGATTGCATGTGGGTGTTTCTCGCGACCGAGACCGTGTTTTTCGGCGCGATCATCTTCACCTATTTCCTCTACCGGGTTTTCTACTCCGCGGAATTTGACGTGGCCGGCAAGGACGCCGTGTTCTGGTGCGGCAGCGTCAATATCGGCATCCTGTTGACCAGCAGCCTGACAATGGTGTTGGCGGTCAACAGCGGCGCCCAGGGACGGCGGCGGGCGATGATCTGGTGGCTGATCGCGACGATGGCGCTCGGCTTCATCTTCATGGCCGTCAAAGGTTATGAATATTACCAGGATTTCACCGACCGCGTTGTCCCGGCAGTGAATTTCCTGATGAAGCCGGAAGAGGCGCCGGCCGGGGAATTGTTCTGGGACTTTTACTGGATCGCCACCGCGCTGCATGCGATCCATCTGACGATCGGCCTCGCGCTGATTGCCTACGTATTGTTGTGGCGGATCCGGCGGGGTGAAATCACGCCTGAATACTATCAGCCGCTGGAGGTTATCGCCATCTATTGGAGTTTTGTCGATACCGTATGGCTGTTTCTCTATCCCTCGATTTACCTGTTGGGGCGGTCGTGAAGCTCAACCTCGAAGTCGATGCCCGGAAGGCCGGCCCGGCGCTGTTCGTCATCGCGTGGGCGTTTCTGCTGGTGCTGACGGGGATCAGCATATGGACCGCCTTCCTCGGCCTCGGCAGCTGGGCGGCGGTCCTCGAATACGGCATCGCGGCGGTGCAGACAGGGATCCTGTTCACCTTTTTCATGCGGCTGAAGGGGCCGCCGAGCGTGAAATGGGTGTTCGCCGGCAGCGGGTTTTTCTGGTTGTCGGTGTTGATCGGGTATTCCTTTCTCGATTACGCGACCCGGAGCGGCTGGCCATGGCATGGCTGAGGCGCGTGCCTGGAACCGGCACCGCCGGCGCCCGATATTGAGTGCGCCGGAAGCAGCCGGCGAGGGAGCGGCGGCAATGATCGAAAGGCGACCCTTTGCGGCGTTGGGCGGCGCCGACCACGGCTGGCTCAGGACGCGGCATCATTTCTCGTTTGCCGAATACCATGATCCGGCGCGGGTCGGGTGGGGCCGGCTGCGGGTCTGGAACGACGACGAAATCGCTGCCGGCGCGGGGTTCCCGCCGCATCCGCACGCCGACATGGAAATCATCACCTACGTCATGGACGGCGCCATAACCCACCAGGATTCGCTCGGCAACAAGGGCCGCACGGCGGAAGGCGACGTCCAGGTCATGTCGGCCGGTGCGGGCATCCGCCATGCCGAATACAATCTCGAACGCCAAACGACGCGTCTGTTCCAGATCTGGATCGAGCCGACCGCACGCGGCGGTGCGCCGTCCTGGGGCACGCGGCCTTTCCCGAAGGCGGACCGTTCCGGTCGGCTCGTGACCCTGGCGAGCGGCTTTGCCGAAGATCGCGATGCGCTGCCGATCCGCACCGATGCGCGGGTGCTCGGCGCGACGCTCAGGTGCGGCGAGCGGCTTACGGTGCCGCTCGACCCGGCGCGGCACGCCTATCTCGTGCCGGCCGCCGGCGCGGTCGAACTGGGCGACGCCATCGTGCTGGCGGCGCGCGACGGCGCGGCGATCACCGGCGAGAACCGCCTCGACATCGTCGCCCGGGCCGACGCCGAGATTGTGCTGGTTGATGCCGCCTGAACCGATTTGAGTTAAAAGGCGGCCGGAGCGGCGCGGTCCGCGCCGATCCGCGTCAAGTGCCGTGGATGCTGCCGTGCTGTTGACGATGCCCGCTTCGCTCGACGCTGCCGCCCCGCCGCCCGCCGGCCCGCGGCCAAAGCTCATCTTTCTCGTTACCGAGGATTGGTATTTCTGGTCGCATCGCCTGCCGGCCGCGCGGGCTGCGCGAGATGCCGGGTTCGAGGTCAACGTTGCGACGCGGGTGCGCGAGCATGGCGAGCGCATCCTCGGCGAAGGCTTCCGGCTACACCCGCTGCCATGGCGGCGGCGCGGCGATGGGTTGTTCGGCGCGATGCGCGCGGTCGCGACAATCGCCGCGCTCTACCGCCGCGAGTGCCCCGACCTCGTGCATCATGTCGCGCTGAAGCCGGTATTGTTCGGCGCGACTGCGCTGCATCTGGCATTTCCCGGCGGCCGGCGACGGCCGACGGCGATCGCGGCAATCGCCGGTTTCGGCTCCGAGTTTGCCGCCGCCTCCGGCTTCACCCGCATGAAGCGGCGGCTGCTCGGCCAGGCGCTGCGCCTGCTGGCCGGCGATGATCGGGTCATCGTGCAGAACCGGGAAGACGGCGCGGCCCTCGTCGCCGCCGGCATCGATGCAGCCCGTCTCCTGCTGATCGGCGGCTCCGGCGTCGACACGGCGCATTTCGCACCGCTGCCCGAGCCGGCCGGCCCGGAGGCGACCGTCGCGCTGGTCGCCCGCATGCTGCGCAGCAAGGGTGTGCTCGACGCCGTCGAGGCGGTGCGCCGGCTGCGCGCGGAGGGATCGCAGATCCGGCTGCTGCTGGTCGGTCCGATCGATCCCGACAACCGCCAGTCGCTGGACGACCGTGATCTCGCCGGCCTCACGGCGGCGCCCGGCGTCAAATGGCTCGGCCGCGTCGCGGATGTGCGCGAGATCTGGCGCCGCGCCGCGATCGGGGTGCTGCCGTCGACCTATGGCGAGGGCGTGCCGAAGGCGCTGTTGGAAGCCGCCGCCTGCGGCCGGCCGATCGTCGCGACGGATATGCCCGGTTGCCGTGCCGTCGTGCGCAATGGCGAGACCGGGCTGCTCGTGCCGCCCGGCGACATTGCTGCGCTCGCCGCCGCGCTGGCGCGGCTTGCCGGCGACCCGGCGCTGCGGCGCGCGATGGGCGCGGCGGGCCGGGCGCTCGTCGAGCGCGAATTCGCCGACGAGCGGGTCGCCCGCGACACGCTGGCGCTCTATCGCGACCGGTTGCGCGAACGCTCGGCGGCGGCGCGATGCTGATCCGCATCTGGCTCGCAGTCGCCGGTCTCGGCGGCGCGGCCTCGGTCATTGCCGGCGCGCTGGCCGCGCATGTCACCGACGATCCGAAGGCGGCGCAGTTGCTGCGTACCGGCGCGCTTTACGGCACCGTGCACGCGGCGGCGCTGATCGCCGTTATCGCGCTGGCGCAGGGCCGCGAGCCGCGGCGCGGCGCCGCGGCGTTTGCCGGCGCCTGCTTCGCGATCGGCATCGTGCTGTTCAGCGGCAGCCTGTTCGCGCTGGCCGGCAGCGGCGCCCGTTGGCTCGGCTGGGTAACGCCGTTCGGCGGCGTCGCATTGATCCTTGGCTGGTGCGCGCTGGCAATCCTGGCACTGCGTCGTCGGTAGTCGAAAGCGCGCGGGCGGCATCAGACGATGCGCTCGTATTTCTGCAGGGCGCGCAGGCCCGGCGGATGCGGCTGTCCCGGAAACAGGCCTGGCCACAAGGTCCAGCACACTTCGCCGACATAAAGATCGCCGCGCGAGTCGATCGCCAAGCCATGCGGCCCGATGAACTGCGTCGGCGCGGTGCCGGCAAACGGATCGCCGATGCGCGACAGCAGCCTGCCCCCGTTGTCGACGATGCTGACGCGCGGTCCCAAATCGGCGTTCAGGCGATTGACCGATAGTTCGCCGATATAACACACCGGCTTTTTCACATACGGCATGCACAGCCCACACGGCCGGTGCAGGTTGTTCCATTGGGTTTCGTACCGGCCGTTGCCATCGAACACCTGCACCCGGTGGTTTTCGCGGTCGGCGACATAGACCCAGCCGTCGGCGTCGGTGCAGATGTTGTGCACGAGATGAAACTGGCCGGGATCGCTGCCGGGCTCGCCCCACGAGAACAGCAATTTGCCGTCCGGCGCGTATTTGTGGACGCGGGCGTTGCCGTAGCCGTCCGACACGTAGATGTCGCCCTCGGGCGACAGCGCCGTATGGGTGCAGCGATTGAACGGCTCGCCGGAAAGATACGGTGCGGGCTGGCCCGGCACCCCCAGTTCCAGCAGCACCTTGCCGTCTTCGAGGCGGCATTTGCGAACAAAATGACCGCCGTCGTCGGTCAAGTAGATCGAGTCGTCGGGGCCGATATGCGCGCCGTGCGCCCGCATATATTGGCCTTCGCCCCACGAGCGCCGGAAATTGCCGTCGCGATCGAACACGATCATCGGATGTTCGCCGCGCGTAAAACAATAAACGTTATCGTTTTTATCGACCGCGACCGCGGCGACTTCCTTGAATGACCAGCCGTCCGGCAGTTTCGCCCAGTTTTCGACGATGTTGTAGCGGTAGTCGCCGTGACCGACGGTGTCCACCATCTGATCCTCCCCTTGCGCATGTTGGGCAAGGCTACCGACATCGCTGGTGCAAAACAATCGCTGCGGGCGGCGCCCGCGACGGGCTCAGAGACCTAACTCGCGCAGAATTCGGTCGCGGTCGGCATCGAGTTCGGGCGCGGGTTCGCGCGTCGCCGGGTCGGCAAAGGCGGAGAACTTCATCGGGTTGCCGGCCAGCTGCAACCGCCCGGTGACGGGATCGTCGCATTCGACCAGCATGTTGCGCGCGGCGACCTGCGGGTGGGCGATCGCCTGCGCGACATTGTTGACGGGGCCGCACGGGATGCCGGCGTCTTCCAATGCCGAAAGCCAGTGCCGGGTGGTGCCGCCGCTCAACGCCGCCTCGATTTCGGCCTTCAGCGCCGGCTGGTGCTGGTTTCTGAGCGGGTTTGTCGCGAACAGCGGGTTCTGCGCCAGGTCGGGCCGCCCGAGCGCCTCGGCAAGTTTGGCAAAGAGGCCGTCATTGCCAGCCGCGATGATGATGTGGCCGTCATCGGTCGCGAACGCCTCGAATGGCGTGATCGACGGGTGGCGCGCGCCCATCGGCCTCGGGATTTCGCCAGTCGTCGTGTAGCGCATGACCGCGTTTTCAAGCAGCGCCAATTGGCAGTCGAACAATGCGACATCAACCTTCGTCGCCTCGCCGGTGCGCTCGCGATGGAGCAACGCGGCATTCAGCGCCACCGCCGCATAGAGGCCGCCGGCAAGGTCGCCGACCGATGTGCCGACGCGCACCAGCGGCCCGTCCGGCACGCCGGTGATGCTCATGATGCCGCCCAAACCCTGCACGACCATGTCGTACGACGGGTAATGCGAATAGGGGCCGGTGTGGCCAAAGCCGGAGGCTGCGGCATAGACGAGGCGCGGGTAGCGCCGGTGCAGCGCCTCCCAGCCGTAGCCGAGCTTTTCCATCGTGCCCGGCCGGAAGTTCTCGACAAGCGCATCGCCTTTGTCGAGGAGCCGCTCGAAAATGTCGCGGTCCTCGGGCGCTTTCAGGTCGAGCACGATCGACTCCTTGCCGCGGTTGACGCTGGCGAAGTAGGTCGATTTGCCGCCCTTGAACGGACCGTATTGCCGGGCGTCATCGCCGCTCTTCGGCGCCTCGACCTTGATGACTCGGGCGCCCATTTCGGCCAGCAGCAATGTGCAGTACGGCCCCGCCAGGATGCGCGACAGGTCGATGATCGTGATGCCGGAAAGCGGCCCGTTCTGCGGCATGCGCCGGCTCCTCTGCAGTTCCCGCGGTGATAGCCGACGCCGCCGCGCCGCCGCAACCTCCCTTCAGAGATCGTGCCGATGGCGGTATTGCAGGTCGCTGCGTTTCATCGGCTTTTGATCGCACCGGCCGCCTCCGGGGCAGTCCCGGCGGGCAGCCCCGAAGCTAATCGCCGGCTGCCAGAGCCGGCTCCCGGAGCGCCGGCTCTTCGGCCTCCTCGGGTACGTCGTACGCTTCCTGATGGCAATTCCAGGAACACGACCGCTCGCCGGGATGCAGCATGTTGCGGCGGATCTCACGCATCTTCGGGCCGTTGTAAATCTCGTCGAAACTCTGCTCGGCGAGATTGCCCAGCGTGTGCACCGCGCAGACACGATAATCGCCGCGCCAGTCGATGATCGCCTGGAACCATGGCAGCATGCAATACGGGTTTGCCTCGGATTGCCGCGCGATGCGGCTGGCATCGGTCACGCACGTCTTGCCGGATGGGGTCGCCGTCGGGATCGGATCGGGCAGGAACAGGCCGATGCCGCGCGCCGCGGCGATGCGCCTCGCCTGTTCTGCCATCCCGTTGAAGCGCTCGCGATAGCTCAATTCCTCCTCGTAGGTGCCGCTCGTGTCGCCGAAGGCGACGAGGTGACGCACATGCAGGCTTTCGGCGCCTCGATCGGCCGCAAAGTCAACCATCGCCGGCAATTCGTGGATGTTCGTCTGCATGCACGTGAAGTTCATCCGCACCGCCGGATGGCGCGAGCCGGCGTTGCGCTTCATCGCGGTCAGCATGTCAAGGTTTTTGACGAGGCGGTCCCATTTACCGCCACGGCGGATTTCCTCATAGGTTTCGGCGGTGGCGCCGTCGATCGAAAAGATGATTTCGGAGAACTTGGAGTCGATGCACGCGTCGACCACTTTCTCCGTCAGCAATTGCCCATTGGTGCAGAATGACGTGAACGGTATTTTGTATTCGCCAGTCACGCGCACAAAATCGGCAAACTGCTTGTTCATCAAGGGTTCGGTCGCGCAGCTCAAATAGAGAAACCGCGTTCGGGGAAACACCTCGTCGGCGATCTTGCGGAACAGCGGCAGCTCCATCTGCGCCTTTTTCCGCTTATAATCCAACGAGTAATAGCACATCTTGCAGCGCAGGTTGCACAGGTTGATCGTGTCTATCCGGATTGCGAGATGCCGCAGACCGACAGTGCGCAGTGCCTGGAAACCGAAAGCCTTCAGCTTGCGGCTCGGCATGCGACGATGGATCCGAACCAGCGTCTCAGGATTCAACATTACGATCCTCCTGGGGCGCGACGACCATAGGGACGCCGACAGCCGCGAGTGTTATCCGACTTAAGATCGAAAGACACCAACATAGTGTAACGGCGAGCGCCTGCCAATTCAATGGCGATTGCCACGATCATTTTGCCGGTTGCCGGATTTGTTCGGCTGCGGAAAAAGCAAAATCTCCAACCCGGCGAGAAAATTGCAAAGCCGGTTAACCTGCACCGCTGTACGCTTTTTCAATTGAGGATCGACAGGCGGGTAACGCCGCCGAAGCACACAGAGGGATGCTCGAACCCGACCGAAGGCGGCCGCGGGCCTATGCCGCCGGCTGCACCGCGGGCCGCGCCGCCGGCAGGCTCCGCCGCTCAACGGGAACAGCCAATTGGCGCGCGACAATGTCGCGAAGACCGATCGTTATTGCGGCGAGGACGAAGGGATACGGCGCCGTCGCGATGCTGATGAACATGCCGCCGGCGATGTACGCGGCAAGGCCGATCTGCACCGCACGCGCGAGATCGGCCGCCCAGGCGAGGCCGTCATGTCCACGCACCCTTTTCTGCACGACGGCACAGCTGCGATAGGTGGCGAGAAGCAGCAAACAGAACAGGCCGAAGCCGACAAATCCCTGCTCCGCCATCACTTGGAAGAAAATATTGTGTGCTTCGAGCCATCCCGGGCGGCCATATATGCTGCCGGCGTCGAGATGAAAGACACCGAACCCGCCGCCGAAGAACGGATGCTGCAACGTGAAATGCCACGCCCACTTCCAGGCGGAGAGCCGATCCAGCGCCGAGCCATCGCTCTGATAGTTGACAATCAGGTTCATCCGGTCGAACCAGTTTGCCGGGGCGATCGCCAGCATTACCAGGATTGTGAACGCAACCCCGATGACGGCACTGACCTTTCTGCGGGCGCGAACCCCGAGCATCAGCAATGCCGCGCCGCTGGCAAAGACGGCAGTGCGCGCGAACGTGCCGATCGAGGCGATCAGAAAAGCCGCCGCGGTCACCAGCATCGCCGGTTTTGCCGAAGCCTGCCAGTTCGGCGGCAATAAACCCGGATGTCGCCGCAGATAGAGTGCGAACGGCAGCACCATCGCCAACACGACCGCCAGCCCGACGCGGTCGCCGAAAAAGCTGCCATAGGCGCCGACGACGACCTCGCCGTCGCCGATGCCGCCCGACCCGCCGCTGATCAGCACTTTGATGGCGCCCGGTATCGCAAAATAGGCGGTGGCAAGGACCAGCGCCCAGACAAACGCTTCGATGCGCTCGCGCGTCGACAACATCAGCGCAGTCAGGATCGCGAATCCGAGCACTTTGACAGTGCGATTCCAATCAAAATCGACAAAGACCGGCGCCAGAGCTTTGAGTGAAGTGATATTGATCCAAATGAGCATGGCCGCCATAATCGCCGTCAACAGCGGCGACGATGGAATCCGCTTTTTCTCCCGGAATATCCAGAGAACAAACGTCAAGGCACCGACGGTGAACGAAAGATTGGCCGGCAGCAGCGTGTCTTGATACACCTGATCGGGCGGCAGCCAGTCGAGCCAATAATACAGCAGCACCCCGGCAAACGGCGACACCAGCACGACCGGCAGCAGTCCCAGATAGAGGATAACGAATAAAATTTCGTGCAGCATCGCGCGCGATTTACCCGGCAACCGACAACCTGATCAGCATTGCTTGCGTGCCCGGCGATGTCACGGTAAATTTACGATTGTTCTGATACCGATCTCCGCCGATGTTCGCGCCGGTGGCGCAGGCCGTCCGGCCGGGAGGGTCCCCATCAATTCGCGCCTCGGTGCAGCGCCCGCGTTCGCCCCGTCTGCAGGAAACAAGCTTCCAGAACGTTGCTGCGAGCCGGGCGACCCCACTCGGCATGCAGCCCCTTGCCGCCTGCGCCGGCCGTCCGATAAGTTACCGTAAATAACTGATTGTGCTTTGAGAATGCGCTACACGGAAACGCAATTGACCGGCGAGCTGCTTGACCAGCCGGAATTCATCGGCGAGCCGATCAAGATTTTCATCTGTTCGACGCCGAGAAGCGGCAGCTATATGCTGTGCCGTTATATGGTTAATGCCGGGCTTGGCGTGCCGCACGAATATTTCAATCCGGTAATCATGCGGCAAATCGCACCGCGGCTCGGGCTCGGCGACAGCGTTGCCGCGCTGCAGTGGCGGCACAAGAGCCTGCGCGACCGGCTGCCGTTCCGCACGCCGGACCGCGTCGCCGAGGAGCGTTTTCTTGCCGCCTATATAGACCGATTGCTGCCGCGCCGCTGCCAGCACGGCGTCTTTGCCGCGAAAATCCATTTCGACCAGTATTTCTCGGTCCTCGACAACCCGACCGGTCGCCGGCTGCTCGACGGCGCGCTGTTCATTCATCAGTTTCGCGAGGACTTGCTGCGCCAGGCGGTCTCACGCAATTTCTCGTATGTGACCGGCCGCTGGGGCGATGACGACACCGTGACCACCGCACCGATGCCGCAGGGTGACCTGCTCGATCCCATTGGCATCGATCGGGAATTGCAGACCCTCGCGGACGAGGATCGCGAATGGCGCGTGCTGCTGGCGAGAAACGGGCTTTCGCCGATGTCGGTCTCCTACGAGCAGCTATGCAACGACCCGTCTGCCTTCGTTGCCGCGATCGCCGTCCGGCTCGGCATCGACCCCGCGACGTTGCGCCACGGCTACAGCGAGCCGATCGTGCCGTCGCGCGACGACGACCCGGCGCTGCCCGGCAAGCGCGAGGTCATCGAGCGCTACCTGGCGGCGAAGCGCGTATTGCATGGACCGGCGACGCCGAAGCCGACGCAGCCCGTCGCTCCGACGACGACGGCAGCGAAGGCTGCCGAGTAATGGTCTGCGCTGATACGCCGCTGTTTTCCGTCATAATTCCGACACGAAACCGGTCGGCGGTATTTGCGGCGGCGTTGCATTCGGTTCTGGAGCAGCGTTTCCGCACGTTCGAGGTCATCGTCGTCGACGACGGTTCTGCTGCCGAACATCAGCCGCGCTACCGAGAACTGATCGAGGCGGCGCGCGGGATCGCGCGCATCATCACCTTGCAGCCTGCCGCACGCGGCCATGGCCCGAGTTTCGTGCGCAATTGCGGGGCAGCGGAGGCGACCGGGGATTATCTCTGCTTTCTTGACGACGACGATCAGTGGAGCGACCCCGATCATCTGTCCCGTGTTGCCGGCGTGGTCGCGGCGAGCGCGGAGCCGGTCGACCTGATCCTTGCCGACCAGCAGGCGTTCCTCGACGGCACTCCGGTCGCGGGGCCCGTTTGGATCGAAGACCTGAAGGAACGCTTGAACCAGGCCCCGGATCGCGCCGGCGCTTATGCCGTAACGTCGGTGGATCTGCTCGCCTGTCCGGCGCATTGTCACCTGAACACGACCGTCATGCGGCGGAGTTTCTATCGCGAGCTTGGCGGCTTCGACGAACGGCTGCGCTATGAGGAAGACCGTGACCTTTATCTGCGGGCGCTCGACCGCGCCACGTCGATCAAATACTTTCCCGTTACTGTTTCGCGGCATAACATTCCGCACGCTGGCGCGACAAACCTCTCGACGAGCGAATCGGAACTGGCAAAGCGACTCGATCAACTGCGCGTGTTCGATAAAGCCGTCCTGCTTTCGGCACAGCCTGAATTGCGGCGCTATGCGATGCGGCAAAGGGCTTACATGCTGCAATACATTGCGGCCGAAGCAGCCCGCCTCGGCTCGGCCGACAGCGCCCGGTATTACGCAATGCAGGCGCTGACCGCCCGACTGTCGGGGTCGATGAAAACTGTCGGCACACTCGCGGGAGCAGCCCGTCGCTTCCTCGGGTCTCCACAGCTCGGCCAAATTGCCGGTTTATGAGCCGGTCATGCAGCGGACAGCAACCAACGAGCAAACCCGGAGTGCCGGTCCGGACGTGCAGGTCGTGACCTATCACCCCGCCCCGGCGGTCGTCGAGCGTTACGTGCAACTCTTGCCGCGTCTCGGTGCCGAACCGGCTCTGGCGCATTGGGCGGCCGAATACGCCGCTGGACACGCCGGCCGATGCCTTTGGGATGCACGTTTTCTAGCGGAGCGCCATCGCACCGGGCGCCTTCTTAATATCGGCGGCGCTCCCTATGTGTTCGAGATGGTCTTGAGAAAAGAAGCTCCAGAACTGGACATCCATACGATCGATCTCGATCCATGCCGCTTCCCTGGCGTCGCCGAAACCCTTGGCATCCGCACGATCGCCGCTGATATTGAACACCCCGACTGGCAGCTTGACGAAAAATTCGATTGCATTGTTTGTGCCGAAGTAATGGAGCATATGAGGATCGATTTGCTCGGGACGATGCGGCGGATACGCGAGCACCTGGCGCCGCACGGCATCCTCTACCTCACGACCCCGAATGGCCTGAGTTTCTGGAA
>DATJSO010000250.1:0-10603 GCA_035504075.1 Allostellaceae bacterium
GCCGCCAGGCACGGAAGACGCCCGCGGCCGATTGGCTTACGCGCATAACGGCGGACGCTTCATGGTGTCGAAGCCGATCGACGGCAAGCCGGCAAGCCAGGCCAACGGCGGCACGATCGGCTTTGCAATGAAAGACGCGGCACAGGCCGACGCATGGCACAAGGCCGGCGTCGCCAATGGCGGCACCTCGATCGAGGACCCGCCCGGCGTGCGCAAGGGGGCGGCCGGCGAACTCTACCTCGCCTATCTTCGCGATCCCGACGGCAACAAGCTGTGCGGGCTCTACCGCGCACCCGCCTGACGCGCCGCGCATCAACAATTCGCGGATCGAGAAATCAGGGAAAAGAGGGCCGCCTTGATCGAGGCGGCCCTCCGGTTTTCGGCCAAGCGGCTTCGCCGCGAGCATAAGCGGGCCGGTGATCGAGCAGCCAGCGGCGGCCATGTTGCAGCAGCCCGCGGCAAAGCTCGGCTGGTCGGCGACAATCAAGGAACAACGCGAGCAAATCGCTGACCTGTTGGAAGAATCGCCGAGTTTGCGGGCGCTGCCGGCACGCGAGCAGACAAAGGTCTACAGCTCGGCGATCACCAAGGCCGTCGGTGACACCGGGTTGCCGGAAGCAGGCTTTCCGGCCGAATGCCCGTTTACGCCGCAGCAGATCCTGGCCGAGGGATTTTCTGCCGGAGGGCTGATCCCCGACGGCTACGGCCGGTCGGTCTGGAGGTAGGGCGGGCGGTCGAAACCGGCCGGCGACAACGTAAAAATCTCGTGGCCGGTCGCGGTCACGCCGATCGTGTGCTCGAACTGGGCCGACAGCGAACGGTCCTTTGTCACTGCGGTCCAGCCGTCGGCCAGCACCTTCACCTCCCAGCGGCCGGCGTTGATCATCGGCTCGATCGTGAAAAACATCCCTTCGCGCAATATCGGCCCCTCGTCGGGCTGACCGTAATGCAGGATCGACGGCGCGTCATGGAACACCCGGCCGACGCCGTGGCCGCAGAAATCGCGCACGACCGAATAGCGGTGGCTTTCGGCATAGGTTTGGATCGCATGGCCGATCGCCCCGACCCGCACCCCCGGCCGCACGACCGCGATGCCGCGCATCATCGCCTCATAGGTCACATCGACGAGCTTTCTCGCCTTCAACGCGACGCGCTCGCCGACCAGGAACATGCGGCTCGTATCGCCGTGCCAGCCATCGAGGATCGGCGTCACGTCGATATTGAGGATGTCGCCCTCCGTCAGGCGACGGTCGCCGGGAATGCCGTGACATACGACATGGTTGATCGATGTGCAGATCGATTTCGGAAAGCCGCGGTAGTTGAGCGGCGCCGACACGGCGCCGTGCCTGGCGGCGAATTCATGGCACAGCCGGTCGAGTTCGCCGGTCGTGACGCCGGGCTCTACGTGCGGGGTGATGAAATCGAGCATTGCGGCGGCCAGCCGGCCGGCTCGCCGCATGCCCTCGAAGGCTTCCGGGCCGTGAATCTTGATGTCGCCGGTGCGCGACGCACCGCCGTGCGCGCGGCCGAGACCCATTGTCAAATCCTGCTGCATTACCGCTTCGCTCTGATCCGCCCGCCGGCGCGCCTGTCGCGCCAAACATTCTTGCCCGCGGGAAGCCGGCAGCCGCGCCGCTTCCCGGAGTGAAAAGTAGGCAGGAAGGCGGCCCGCGGCAATCCTCGCGGCGCGGTCCCGCCCTGTTGTGCCGGGCGGTGCATTTGCCTATGAAGGGCGCCGCCGCGTCTCGGCGGCCGCGAGCGCGAGGGTGCGATGAGCGAAGTGGGCCGCAATCCAGTCCCGGGCAGCGAGACGGTAACCGCCTGCGTCATCATCATCGGTAATGAGATCCTGTCGGGCGGCACGCAGGACGAAAATCTGGCGTTTCTTGCGAAGGGCCTCAACGACGCCGGGATTCGGCTGAAGGAGGCGCGCATCGTGGCCGATGATGACGCCGCGATCGTCGCGGCGGTCAACGAGGCGCGCGGCAAATTCGATTATGTCTTCACGACCGGCGGCATCGGCCCGACGCATGACGACATCACCGCGCAGGCCATCGCCGACGCGTTCGGCGTGCCGCTGATCCTGCACCCCGACGCGAAGCGGCTGCTCGAAAGCCATTATCCGCCCGGCGGCCTCAATGCCGCGCGGCTGCGCATGGCGATGATGCCGGACGGGGCGGCGCTGTTGCCCAACCCGATCTCGCGGGCGCCCGGCTTTCGCATCGGCAACGTCTTCGTGCTCGCCGGCGTGCCGCAGGTCATGCAGGCGACGTTCAACGAACTGAAGCATCGCCTCGTCGGCGGCGCCAAGGTCTTGAGCCGCAGCGTCAGCTGCGCCCTCGGCGAGGGGACGATCGCGGCCGAGCTCAGCGCGCTGCAACTGCGCTACGGCGATGTCGAAATCGGCTCCTACCCCTATTTCCGGCGCAACGATTTCGGCGTGACGCTGGTCGTGCGCGGCACCGAGCAGGCGCGGATCGCCGCTGCAATCGACGAGTTGAAGGCGCTGATCCGCATCCTCGGCGGCGAGCCGCAGGATGGCCACGCCGAAGACTGACCGGCATGCGAAGCAGGAGCGGCGGGAGAAGGGGATGCCGGAACCGGTGGCCGATCTCGATGAAATCCGCGCGTTGCTGGCGCACCTGCCAGGGCCGGATGCGGCGGCGGCGCGTGCCGCCGAGGCGCGCGAGGCGCAACTGACAAAACCAGCCGGCGCCTTGGGCCGGCTGGAAGAGGTCGCGGCATGGCTCGCGATGTGGCAGGCGCGCCACCCGCCGCGACTGGAGCATCCGCGCACGGTCGTTTTTGCCGCCAATCACGGCGTTGCGGCGCGCGGCGTTTCGGCTTATCCGGCGGCAGTGACGGCGCAGATGGTGCAGAATTTCAACGCCGGCGGCGCCGCCGTCAATCAGCTGTGCCGCGCCGCCGACGCCGATCTGCGGGTCTACGAAATGAACCTCGACCAGCCGACCGGCGACATCGTCGAAGGCCCGGCGATGAGCGCGGAGGAATGCGCCCGCGCGATGGCGTACGGCATGATGGCGGTGGAACCGGGCATCGATGCGCTGGCGGTCGGTGAGATGGGGATCGCCAACACGACCGTCGCCGCCGCGCTGTGCCTGGCGCTGTTCGGCGGCGACGCGGCGGACTGGACCGGCCCCGGCACCGGCCTCGCCGGCGCCGCGCTCGACAACAAGCGCAGGGTCGTTGCCGCCGCGGTGGCCCGCCACACGGGCGAGGCGGCCGACCCTCTCGATATCTTGCACCGGCTCGGCGGCCTCGAATTCGCCGCAATGGCGGGCGCGATCCTGGCGGCACGCATGGGCCGCGTGCCGGTCGTCCTCGACGGGTTCTGCTCGGCCGCCGCCGCGGCCGTGCTCTATGCCGCCGATCCGCGCGCGCTCGACCATTGCGTTGCCGGCCATGTCTCGGCCGAGCCGGGGCACCGGCGGCTGCTCGAGAAAATCGGCAAGCGGCCGTTGCTCGATCTCGGCATGCGATTAGGCGAAGCCTCCGGCGCGACGCTGGCGCTGTCGATATTGAAGGCGGCCGCCGTCTGCCACGGCGGCATGGCGACGTTCGGCGACGCCGGGGTCAGCGGCCCCGCCTGAGAGGCAGGCTAAATGCCGTCCGAGCGCCACTCGCCGCATCGCCGCGGAACGCCGCCGGCGGCGGCGGCGTTACCGGCCAGAATGGCAGGAGCGACACCCATATGCATCTGATCCCGATCGCCGCGGCGGCAATGGCCGCAGGCGCCCTCGCGGCCGCTGTCGTACCGGGCGCGGCGGCACAGCAGCCGTTTGCGGCGCGCGCCAATATCACGGTCGAAAACAGCAGCCCCGTCCCGCAGATCGTCGCCGGTACGAGCGTGCCGCCGTTCCAGCTGCCGCCGTACCACGAGACGATGCTGGCGATGACCGCGCCGCCGCCTCCGGCGGTGCCGGGTGTCGGGACGCCCGTGCGCTTCTACTATTCGGTCGGCGAAGCGCCGGGGCCGCAATGCCGCGGCACGATCGAGATGGATGTGCTGGTGCGCGGCACCGCCGCCAGCAGCAACGCCGCGACGCATTGCGTTGCCCGCTCGCTCGCCATCGGCGGCGCCGCGTGCAACATTGCGGTGAGCGCGCGCAATTCCCTGTGCGAAGGGGGATTGGCGTTCATTGCTCCGTGAGGCATCGTCCGCCGTCGTATCGGCATGGCCCGGTCGAGGCACCCGGCCCAGTGTCGCAAATCTATTCTATTCCCCCATCTGCAACAGCGCGCCGCGGCGCCGGGCATCGCGAAAAGCCAGCGCGAAAATGCCGATGCCGAGCGCCAGATAGACGAGATCGAGCGCCACTGCGCCGAAAAAGTAATCCATCCGGAAGATGTGCTGGAACAGCACGGCGCGCATGCCCTCGAACACATGCGTCGATGGCAGGGCCCAGGCCACCGGGCGCAGCCAAGCCGGCAGGATCGTGATCGGATAATAGACGCAGGACAGCGGCGCCAGCGCGAAGATGACGGTCCAAGCGAGCCCTTCGGCGCCCATGCCGTGGCGCAATATGGCGCCGCAGATCGCCAGCCCCACGGCCCAGCCCATGGCCATCAGCACCGCGAGAAATGCGACGAGCGCGAACCCCATGCTGAAGATCGAATAATGGTAGAGCGGGATCGCCAGGAGCATCGCCGGCAAGACGCCGATCGTCACGCGGATCACGCTCATGCCGAGCAATGACAATACCCATTCGTAAGGACGCAGCGGCGTCACAAAGAGCTGCCCCAGATTGCGCGACCACATCTCCTCGAGAAACGACATCGACAGGCCGAGCTGGCTGCGGAACAGCAGATCCCACAGCATGACGGCGGCGAGCAGGACGCCGAACGCCTGCGCGATATAGCTGCTGTTATGGCGCAGAAACTGGCTCATGAAGCCCCAGATCATCATCTGCAGGGTCGGCCAGTACAGCAGCTCGATCGTGCGCGGCCACGAGCTGCGCAACAGGTAGAGATAGCGCAGCAGCATCGCCCAGATGCGGGCCGGCGCAAACGCGCGCTCGCCGCACCGCCGGATCGCCCGGCGCGATCCCGACCGGCGCGGGGTCACGATACCGGCTCCAGCGCATCCTGTCTGCGGCGCGCGATATGCAGAAACACCTCTTCGAGGTTGGCGCGGCCGTAGCGCCGGATCAATTCGCCGGGGCTGCCGCGATCGACGATGCGCCCGGCCTTCAACATCATGACCTCGGAGCACAGGCGCTCGACTTCGGCCATGTTGTGCGACGCGAGCAGGATCGTCGCGCCGGTGCGCGCACGATAGGCCTCGAGATAGCCGCGCGCCCAGTCGCCGCTGTCCGGATCGAGCGAAGCGGTCGGCTCGTCGAGCAGCAGGAGTTCGGGCTCGTTCAGCAGCGCCTTGGCGAGCGCGACGCGGGTCTTCTGGCCGGACGACAACCGGCCGGCGGGGCGGTCGAGAAACGCGGCGATCTGCAGATCGGCAGCCAGTTGCGCGATGCGCGCGCGGCGCTCCTGCAAGCCGTAGAGCCGGGCATAGATCTCCAGGTTCTGCCGCACCGTCAGGCGATGCGGCAGATCGACATAGGGCGAGGAGAAGTTCATCCGCGGCAGCACACGATAGCGATGCCGCACGACATCGACGCCGAACACCTCGATGCGCCCCGAGGTCGGCAGCAGGAGGCCGAGGAGCATCGCCAGCGTCGTCGTCTTGCCGGCGCCGTTGCCGCCGAGCAGCGCCGCCGTCGTACCACGGCCAACGGCAAAGCCTATGCCGGCGACGGCGGCCGGGCCGGCGCCGTAACGCTTGACGAGGTCCTCGACCAGGATCACCGGAGCGGGCATCGCCGCTATATGGCGCAACTTTGCACGGCCGGCCAGAGCCGGGGATCGGCGGGGGCGGCAAGAGCGGAACCCCGGCATCGGCCGAGGCTGCGGCAAAATGCGCACAGCGCCCTTATATAAACGGCACGGTTCCATTTCTGAGGATGGCGGCGTGGCAGCAATCGACAATGCCCAACCTGCGCCGCCGCCCGTCGGCGTCAGTAAACCGGAGTGGCGGCCTGCCTTCGATCCGATCAGCCTGCGCCGGCTGGTGCTGATCCGCTGGGTCGCGATTGCCGGACAGGCGGTGGCGCTGATCGTCGTGCATTACGGCTTCGGCTTTCACCTGCCGTTGCTTCTCGCCTTTGCCGTCGTCAGCTGCTCGGTCGTGCTGAACCTGGTCGCGACGCTGTTCCGCCGCGCCGCGACCCGGCTCGGCGAGCAGGAGGCGGCGCTGTTTCTCGCCTACGACCTCGTGCAGGTCGGCTGCCTGCTGTATTTGACGGGCGGATTGCAGAACCCGTTCGCGATCTTGATCCTGGCGCCGATCACGGTGGCCGCGACGGCGCTGTCACTGCGCCCCGTCATCGCGCTGTCGGCGCTGGCGATCGCCGTCATCACGGTGCTCGCGGTGTGGCACCTGCATCTGCCGTGGCGCGCGACGGGCTCGCTGCCGACATTTCCGTCCGAGCTGGTGCTCGGCCTGTGGGCGGCGCTGGTCATCGCGACGGCATTCATCGGCGGCTATGCGTGGAGCATCGCCGAGGCGGCGCGACGGCTGCGCGACGCCGTAGCAGCAACGCAGCTCGCGCTGGCGCGCGAGCAGCGGGTGTCGGCCGTCGGCGCGTTGGCGGCGGCGACGGCGCACGAGCTCGGCAGTCCGCTGGCGACGATCGCGGTTGTCGCCAAGGAGCTGGTGCGCGAGCTGCCGACGGAGTCACCCTATGCGGACGACGCCCAGCTGCTGCTCTCGCAATCCGAGCGCTGCCGCGAGATCCTGGCGCAGCTCGCCCATCATCCCACCGAGGAGGGCGCCTCGCCCTATACGCGATTACCGATATCGGCGCTGGTCGAGGCCGCCGGCGCGCTGTACCACGACCCGCGGGTGCGGCTGATTTTTGCCGCAACAGGCGCTCCCGCCGACGACGAGCCGCTCGTCGCCCGCAGCCCGGAAATCATGCACGGCCTCAACAACCTGATTTCGAACGCCGTCCAGTTCGCCAGCCGCGAAGTCAGCGTGACGATTCATTGGGATGCGGCGGCGGTGACGGTGGAGATCGCCGATGATGGACCGGGGTTTCCGGCACATCTTCTCGGCCGGCTCGGCGAGCCGTATCTGTCGACGCGTGCCGGCGACGCCAGCCATATGGGTCTCGGCATCTTCATCGCGCAGAGCCTGCTGGAGCGCAGCGGCGCCGAGCTGAGCTTCGACAATCTCGCCGAAGGCGGCGCGCATGTTGTCATTTCCTGGCGACGTGCCAATCTGGAGACCAGAGCGCGGCCCGATGCCGCAGCGACGATGGGCGCGTCATCTGGAGCCGAAAGGGCGCCGCGGAGTAACGAGAGGCAGATGGTATGAGTGTTCAGGATCGACCTCAGCGCACGACCGGCGAACCCGACGACGCCACGGCGTTACGCGGTTTGCCCGAGGGCGAGCGCACGCTGCTGATCGTCGATGATGACGCGCCCTTATGCCAGCGGCTGGCACGGGCGATGGAACGGCGCGGCTTTGTCGTGTCGACCGCCGACGGCGTTGCCGCCGGCGTTGCGACGGCAACGGCGCAGGCCCCGGCCTTTGCGGTCGTCGACCTGCGGCTCGGCGACGGCAGCGGTCTCGAGGTCGTCAGCGCATTGCGCAGCGCGCGTCCCGGCGCCCGCGTCGTCGTGCTGACCGGCTACGGCAATATCGCGACCGCGGTCGCGGCGGTGAAGGCGGGAGCGCTCGATTATCTGCCAAAGCCGGCCGACGCCGACGCCGTCGAACGCGCGCTGCTCGCCGAGGAGGGCGCAACGCCCGAGCCGCCGGAAGACCCGATGTCGGCCGACCGGGTGCGCTGGGAGCACATCCAGCGCGTCTTCGAATTGTGCGACCGCAACGTGTCGGAAACGGCGCGCCGCCTCAAGATGCACCGGCGCACGCTGCAGCGCATCCTGTCAAAGCACGCGCCGCGGAGCTGAAAAGCCGCGACCTTACGGGTCCATGGCCCCGTCCACCCGCGCGACCGCATGGGCCAGCCGGTCGTCAAACGCGACGAGCCGGTTGAAGCGCGGCTCGACCGTATAGACGAAGTCGAACCGGCCGAACTCGGACTGCGGCAGGGGCGATGGTGAAATCGGGTCATCCGAGCGGCGGCGGCCGCGTCGAACGGTCGCGCGTTATCGCATGGGCGGTCGAACGCGTCGGCGGGCGATGGGCGATCGGCACCAGATCGTCGGTCAGCAGGAAGCGCCGGCACAGCCCCCACAGGCCGCGCTTTTCGACGAGGATCAGCGCGATCGAGAAGCTGCCGAGCAGGATCAGGTTCCAGGTGCCGAGTTCGCCGAGATATTGCCGCAGCACGAAATAGACGATCGTGCCGATGATCGGCCCCTCGAAACTGCCGATGCCGCCGATGACGACATTGAAGATCACGAAGACGGTCCAGTCGGTAATGCTGAACGAGGCTGCCGGCGCGATGCGCAATTTCTGCAGCGTGATGATCGCACCGGCCATGCCGAGGAACGGCGCCGTGCCGAGAAAGCACAGGATGCGCGCGCGCGTGATGTTGACGCCGACGGCGGCGGCGCCCTCCTCGTTGTCCCGCATCGCCGTCAGCCCGACGCCGAGGCGCGAGCGGAGCAGGAAATAGGTGATCGCCAATGATACGGCGGCGAGCGCAAAGGCCAGCCAATAGATCAACGCCAACCGCCCGCTGCGGCCGCGGCCGAGGGCGAGCACGATCGCGATCGGCAGGCTGGTCCCCGAGCCGCCGCCGAACGCGTTGAGCTTGCCCGCGATCAGCATCAGGACTTCGGCCACGACCCAGGTGCCGATCGCCAGATAGGCGGTACGCAGGCGAAACACCAAAGCCATCGCCGGCACCGCGATGACGAGAGCGATGATGCCGGCGAGCGGGATCGCCAACAGCGGATCGACATGCAGCAGCGCCGCGAAGCCGAAAAAGGCGTAGGCGCCGACGCCGACAAAGCCGTGCTGGCCGACCGTCACGATGTCGGCGTAGCCCGCCAAGAGGTTCCACATCACGGCGAGCACCAGCATCGACATGAACTCGGTGAGCAGCACGACATTGGTGGCGGCAAAGACCAGCGGGGCCACCGCCAGCAGCGCGACGGCGCCGGCGCACGCCGCGCGCAGCGCATTGAGGATGAGCCGGGAGGCGCGTTGCGGCGCGGGCGACACGGCAATGGCGCCGTCGCCCTGGACCGTTGGTGCCGGGGTCGTCAACCGCCGCTCCTCAATATTTCGGGAACAGGCCTTGCGGCCGCACGACCAGCACGACCAGGAACACGAGATGGCCGGCCAGCATCTGCCACGCGATGTCGAATTGCGCGCCGACCGCCTGCGCCACGCCGAGCACGATGCCGCCGGCGAGCGATCCCCAGATGCTGCCGAGGCCGCCCAGAACGACAGCCTCGAACGCGATCAGCAGCCGCGTCGGGCCGGATGACGGGTCGAACACGGTCCAGATCGACATGAAGCCGGCGGCGATCGCGATCGTTACAAACGAAATCCCCATCGCGACCGCGTAGATGCGCGCCGAGGACAGGCCGATCAGATCGGCGGCGGCGACATCGTCGGCGACGGCGCGGATTTTGGCGCCGATGCCGGAGCGGTAGAGCAGGAGGTCGAGCGCCGCGACGAGCGCGACCGCGGCGACGAACGTCACGACCTGGAAGAGCCCCATGTTGATGCCGTGGCCGAGGCCGATCGTCGCGGTTTCCATCGAGCCGCCCGAGACCTTTTTCGGGTCGGCGCCGAAGCCTTGCAACAGGCCGTTCTCGATGATGATCGCCAGGCCGAACGTGACGAGCACGACGAGCAAGAGGTTTTCGCCGACGACGCGCTGCAACAGGAAGCGCTGCAACAGGAAGCCGACGACAAACGCGAGCGGCAGGATCAGCAGCGTCGCGACGACCGGGTTGAGGCCGAAGGTCGTCGTCAGCGCCAGCAGCAGGAAGCACGCGAGCACGATGAAGTCGCCATGCGCGATGTTGACAAAGCGCATGACCCCGGCCGACAGCGACAGGCCGATCGCAAACATCGTGTAAAGCCCGCCGAGCAGGATGCCCTGCAGCACCTGGTTGATCCACACCGCCGCCATCGCCGCCGCCCGCCGTCCCCTTCACAGACCGAAATAGCGCTGCATGACCGTCTCGCGGCTGACCTCGCCCGGCCGGCCCGCCAAGACGACGCGGCCTTCGAGCAGACAATAGAAGCGGTCGGCGATCGCCAGCGAGCGCGAAATATCCTGCTCGACGACGACGATGCCGACGCCGCGCTCCTTGACGCGCGGGATCAGCGCATAGATCTCGTCGACGACGATCGGCGCGAGACCGAGGCTGATCTCGTCGCACAGCAGGAGCTTGGGGTTGGCGAGCAGTGCGCGGCCCAGCGCCACCATCTGCTGCTGCCCGCCGGACAGCGAACCCGCCTTCTGTCGCCGTCGTTCGGCGAGCTGCGGAAACAACTGCCACAGCTCGGCAAAGCCGAAATCGCCTTTGCGGCCGACGTCCCAGCCGAGCCATAAATTTTCTTCGACGGTCAGCGACGGGAAGAGACGCCGGC
>DATJSO010000251.1:0-4564 GCA_035504075.1 Allostellaceae bacterium
ACAAAGGCGCGACCGACGTCGTGACGTCGCGGCGCGAGATGATGGAGGATGACGTGCGGAGAATGCCTAGCGCGGCACCGGCGCCAGGGGATCGAATGCCCGCGGGTTCGCCGCCGCCTCCTGCTCGGTAAATCCCATCGCCGCAAGAAACGCGGCGCGCACCTCGGGCGGCTGGCCGGTCTGAAAGATGTATCCCTGCAGCCCGCGGCGGGCGAGCGGGTTCGCCAGCATCTCGGCGCGGGTAAAGCCGTCGATAAACGCTTCGCGCTCGGCCACCGGCAACGGGATCGCGCGGTTGAGGCCGGCATCGCGGACGACCGCCTTCGGGTCCCTCCCCTCGCGGAGCGCTTCGATGTCGTTCAAAAAGCGGCGGCGGATCATGACGATGCCGCGGTCGCTCGGCGCCAGGTATTCCTGCGAGCGGTCGGCGATCCTGCCCTGTCCGACCCAGGTCACGAAATCCTGGTTCATGACGTGGCTGGTGATCCACCGGCCGGTCGCGGCATCGGCGATCGGCCCGGCCCAGGTCGGGATGCTGTTCTGCACGTAAGGTTCGCGCTCCTTCGGCACGCGGCTGAAATGCCACATCACGGAGAGCGTGTTCTCGTCGTCTACCGGCACGCGGAATTCGACATGGTTGCCGGTAAACAGGCCGCATGGCCACAGGCAAACGCGGCCGATCGTCCACAAGCGGTCCTGCTCGCTGGTATCTTCGCGGACGCGCTTGTACTGGAAGCCCCAGTCGAACTCGCTGAAATCGACCCTCAAGTGCCGCGGCACATAGGGGCCGTCGGCGCCGCCGAGCCGCACGCTCCAGTTCGAATGCGTCCATTCGAAATGCACGGGATCGATCGAATTTTCCTGGCACTGCAACCAGTTGCACGGGATCTCAGCCTTGACGATCTGGCGAAAGCCGTTCTTCCAGGTAAAGAATTCCCAATTCGGCACGAGCGGCCGCGGCTCGGGGCCAAGATAAGCCCACAGCAGGCCGCCCGTTTCCTCGACCGGATAGGCCTTGATGCGGATCTCTTGTTTGAGGCGCGCCTCGGGATGCGCCATGTCCTCGTAGGGCTGTGCGAGGCACTTGCCGTCGGCGCCGTAGAGCCAGCCGTGATAATTGCAGCGCAGCCCGCATTGTTCGACATAGCCGTAGGACATGTCGGCGCGGCGGTGCCGGCAATGCCGGTCCAGGAGGCCGAAATTGCCGCCGAGGTCTCTGTAGAGCACGAGGTCTTCGCCGAGGAGACGCAGCGGCAATGTGCCGGGTTTGTCGAGTTCGCTGGCGCCGGCGACCGGCCACCAGTAGCGGCGCAACAATTCGCCCATCGGCGTGCCGGCGCCGGTCTGCGTCAATACATCCCAGCGGCTGCCGCTTGCAGTTGCCGGACTATGGTCGTGAGGCATCGTCGAACCCCGATTGCTGACAACCCGCCTATAGCACCGGCGGCAGCGCGATGAACACTGTCTGCGAGACGGGGCCGGCACCGCCGACCGCTGGCGGCGGCCGGCCGCCGTTCGCGACCTTGCGGCCACTCGTACCTTACTCAGGTTGGGACGCGGCCGCCGCTTTCGTCGGCAGAATGCTCGGACGCGAGCAGCTCACAACAGCCCCAATTCTAGCCTGGCTTCCTCGCTCATGCGGTCGCGGTCCCATGGCGGCGACCAGACGAGCTTGACCCGCACATCGCCTACCCCCGGCACCGCGCCGACCGCGGCTTCGACCTCGCCCGGCATGCTCTGCGCCACTGGACAGGCCGGCGTCGTCAGCGTCATCTCGATATAAACGATGCCGCCCTGTTTCACTTGCAGTTCGTAAATCAGCCCGAGATCGACGAGGTTGACGGGCACTTCCGGGTCGCGCACCGTCTTCAACGCGTCGAGCACCGGCTCCAGCAGGTCCGGATCGTCCTCGCCCTCGGGCCGCTCGACGTGTGGTCCCTCGGGCGGCGGCGGCTCAGGGCCGAAATCGAAATAGTCGCGCCCGTAATATTCATGCTCATCGCGTTCTTCGACGGCCATTTCCTACTCCGTTTTGACCGCATCGCCGTCGCCGCCAGACGTGAGCGCCGCCTCGAAAGCGTGCCAAGGCAAGGTCGCGCACTTGACGCGCGCCGGATAGGCGCGAACGCCGGTCAACGGCTCGAGGCGCTCGGCATCCTCTTCGAGCGCCGGCGGCAGCGTCGCGGGTTCACCGCCGGTCACGCTGGCACGAAATTGCGCAAACAAGGCCCGCGCCTCCTCGATCGTCTTGCCTTTCAGCACCTCCGTCATCAGCGAGGCGGCCGCGGTCGAGATGGCGCAGCCGCGCCCCTCGAAACTCACCTCGGCGATGCGGTCGCGCTCAACCTGCAGATAGACGGTGACGCGGTCGCCGCACAGCGGGTTGTGGCCGCGCGCCAGGTGCGTCGGATGCGCCAGCGCGTGAAAGTTGCGCGGATGCCGGCCGTGGTCGAGGATGATGTCCTGGTAGAGTTCGCGCAGCTGATCGTCGCTCACTTGAACATCTCCCGGCAGGCCTCGATCGCGGCGGCGAGTCGGTCGATGTCGGCCGTATCGTTGTAGACGCCGAACGAGGCGCGCACCGTACCGGCGACCCCAAGCTTGTCCATCAAGGGCTGGGCGCAATGGTGGCCGACCCTGACCGCAACCTCGTGCTGGTCGAGCACGGTTCCGACATCGTGCGGATGCACGCCGGCGAGGTTGAACGACAGGATGCTGAGCCGCTGCTGGCCGCCTGCCACCAGCCGCAGGCCGGCGATGCGCGACAGCCGATCGACACCGTAGCCGGTCAGCGCCTCCTCATGCGCGCGGATCGCGTCGCGGCCGATCCCGTCGATGAAATCGACCGCGAGGCCGAGACCGATCGCGCCGGAGATGTCCGGCGTGCCGGCTTCAAAGCGATGCGGCGACTCGGCGAATTCCGTCCTCGCATATTCGACGTTGGCGATCATGCCACCGCCGCCCATCCACGGCGGCATCGACTCCAACACGCCGCGGCGGCCGAAGAGCACGCCGATGCCGGTCGGCCCATACAGCTTATGGCCGGTTGCGGCATAAAAATCGCAGCCCAGGGCCTGCACATCGACCGGCATGCGCGGCGCCGCCTGGCTGCCGTCGATCAGCACGCGGGCGCCCTTCCGATGCGCCAGTTCGATGATCCGCTCGACGGGCAGAACGGCGCCGGTGACATTCGACAGATGCGTCACCGCGACGAGCCGAGTTCTCGAGGACAGCATCCCCTCGAAGGCGCCCAGGTCGAACTCGCCGGTGTCGTCGGTCGGCGCGACGACGAGCTTCAGCCCGATGCGGTCGCGCAGCAATTGCCACGGCACGATGTTGGAATGGTGCTCGACATCGCTGATGACGATTTCGTCGCCCGGCTTCAGGTGCGCCGGCCCCCAGCTCTGCGCGACAAGATTGATCGCCTCGGTCGTATTGCGGGTGAAGACGATCTCGCGGTCATCGGCGGCGTTGAAGAACCGCCGCAATTTCTCGCGCGCCTCCTCGAACAGGTCGGTCGAGCGGGCGCTGAGCTTATAGACGCCGCGATGCACATTGGCGTAATCGGCGCGGTAAAACTCAGCGATACCGTCGATGACCTGCCGCGGCTTTTGCGCGCTCGCGGCGGAATCGAGAAACGCCACCGCCGGATTACGCTCAAAGATCGGGAATTCGCGGCGCAGCGCATGCGCATCCACGACCTTTGTCACAGGGTTCTCCGCCCAAACGGTCATTCTGCGTCCTCCAGGCGGCCGAGCCGCTCGCTCAGCCGCTGCAGCAGATAGGCGCGCAACGCAGCGTCGGCGACCCCGTCCGCCGCCTCGCGCAGAAAGCCTTCGACCAGCATGCGCCGCGCCGCTTCAACCGGGATGCCGCGGCTTTTCAGGTAGAACAGTGCGGCCGCGTCGAGATCGCCGACGCTGGCGCCGTGGCTGCACTTCACATCGTCGGCGAGAATTTCCAATTCCGGCTTCGTGTCGATGACGGCGCGCCGGCCGAGCATCAGGTTGCGGCTCAGCTGATGGGCGTCCGACTTCTGCGCGTGCTCGCGCACGACGATCCTGCCCTGAAAGGCGCCATGGCCGCCGCCCGCCGCGACCCCTTTGATCAATTCGCGCGTCCGCCCGCCGGGCGCGGCGTGATCGACGGCGGTGACGATATTGGCTGCGTCGCTGCCGGAAACGACGAACGCAGCGTCGAGACGGCAGCGCGCACCCGTGCCGGCGAGGCAGACATTCCATTCCTGCCGCACCCGGCTGCCGTCGAGCACGAGGCCGAAACCGTCGAGCCGCGCATCCGTCGCCAGCCTCGCATCGAAGAGTGCGGTGTGGATCGCCGCCGGCGCCTCCTCGACAAGGAGGATGCGGGTCAACTGCGCGCCGGGGCCGAGCCGCGCCATGACGACATCGTTGCGCCAATACCGGCCGTCGCCGGCATAGGTCTCGATGATCGTCGCGCGGCTGCGCTCGCCGAGATTGATCAGGTTGCGGGTGTGCGCCGCGCCGCCGGCCGAAGCGAAATGCGTCACCTGGACGGGCGCGTCGAGCGCCGCGCCGGGCGCGAC
>DATJSO010000252.1:0-49010 GCA_035504075.1 Allostellaceae bacterium
GACCTGGTTGATCAGGTCGATGCCCTGGCCGGAGCCGGCGGTGATCAGGACATCATCGCCCGTCGCCGCGATGCCGCGCCAGCGGCCGAGCTTCTCCGCGACGAATTCGCGCAGCTTCGTCAGATAGCCGCCATAAGTGAACTCTTCGAGGATCACCGTGTCGCCCGGATCGAGCAGCACCTGGTTGATCAGGTCAATGCCCTGGCCGGAGCCGGAGGTAATCAATACGTCATCGGCGTTCGCGCTGATGCCGCGCCAACGCCCGAGCTTTGCCACGACGAACTCGCGCAGTTTCGGATAGCCCTGCGGCCCGTGCCCCATGCTGTAGAGGGCCAGGTCGGCGCCGTCGCGCCGCAGAGCCGCCGTGGCGGCCGAAATCAACGCCTCGATCGGCACCAGCGCGCGGTCGTTGTGGCCGCCGATGAAATTGTAGCGGGCGTTGCCGGCCCAGCGCGGCGCCGGCGGCAGCGCCTGGCTGCCGAACAGATGGGTATAGGCGAAGGCGGCGTCACTCATGCGGCGGTTTGTCCTCTTTCCGGCAGGTTGACAAGATAGCGGCCGTAGTCGTTCTTGCCGAAGCGCCGAGCCTCGGCCAGGAGCCGGTCGCGGTCTATATAGCCCATATAATAGGCCACTTCCTCGATGCAGGCGATCTTCAAGCCCTGCCGCATCTCGATCGTGCGGATATATTCGGCGGCCTCCAGCAGATCCTGGTGCGTGCCGGTATCGAACCAGGCGTAGCCGCGGCCCAGGCGCGCGACCTGCAGTGCGCCGCGCAGCAGATAGGCATTGTTGACGTCGGTTATCTCCAATTCGCCGCGCGCCGACGGCTTCAGCTCGCTCGCCGTGTCGATGACCGAATTGTCATAGAAATAGAGGCCGGTGACGGCCCATGCAGAGCGCGGCTGTGCCGGCTTTTCCTCGATCGCGACGGCACGCCCGCCGGCATCGAACTCGACGACGCCATAGGCCTGCGGGTTGCGCACCTGATAGGCGAAGACCGTCGCGCCGGCATCCAGCTGCGCCGCCGCCTGCAGCATTTCCGGCAATCCATGACCATAGAAGATGTTGTCGCCGAGGACGAGGGCGACTGAGCCGTCGCCGATGAACTCGCGGCCGATCAGGAAGGCCTGCGCCAGCCCCTCCGGCCGCGGCTGCTCGGCATAGGAGAGGCGCAGGCCCCAGCGGCCACCGTCGCCGAGCAGCGCCTCGAAACGCGGCCGGTCGAGCGGCGTCGTGATGATCAGAATGTCTCGGATGCCGGCCAGCATCAGCGTCGACAATGGATAGTAAATCATCGGCTTGTCGTAGACCGGCAACAATTGCTTGCTGGTGACCAGCGTCACCGGATAGAGCCGCGTCCCCGACCCGCCCGCAAGTACAATGCCTTTCATCACTTCGCCCTTATGCACTGACGCAAACCACCTGAAGCTTTCACGCCGAAATTTTCTCGATCGCGGCGACAAGGTGTTTGGTATAGACGGCTAGGCTGTGCCGCTTGACGTAGCCCTCACGCGCCGCCCACCGCAGGCGCTGGTAAAGATCGGGATCGTCGCGCAGCCGGCGAAGCGCCGCCCTGAGCGCCGATGCATCGCCGAGCGGCACCATCAATGCCTCTACGCCATCGACAAGGTAATGGCAGATTGTCGGCGTTCGCGTCACGACAATCGGCTTGCCATAGGCCATCGCCTGCACGACGACCATCTGGCCCTGTGAGATGTTTTCGACCGCCAACGGCACGACCATGACGTCGCAGCTTCGCAATTGCGCAAAGTAATCCGCGTCGTAACAATCCCGCAGGATTTTGATCGTGTCGGTCTCCCTCAGTCCCCGGAGCGCCTCGCCGCTATCGCAAACCACCGTCACATCAAACTCTTCGCCCGCGACGGCGGCGGCCAGGGTTGGATAGTCGCGGCCCGACCGTCCGACCGATAGCACCCGCAACCGTCGGCTCTTCAGATCATCCGCGATGGGATCGATCGAAATGTTGCGCCAGCCGCCGACGTTCATGCCGAGCGGCAGGAATTCGAATCTGTCCGCGATACTGGGGAAGGTTTCTGCGTATAATGCAATCTCATTTTCCGAATGACAAATGATCTTGACGCAGCGACTCAAGACGAATCGGTAATACATTATCCGCAATTTTTGATATAGTGGCGACGATCGCCTAGTGAAGATGAAAGTGAGATAGACGATCTTAGGCTTTTTCCACGGCAGGAACAAGCGGACGAACGAAAACACCAGGACATCGACGTCGGTCTCATGAACCACCGTAGTCGGATGCGGTTTGCTCAATATCAGCGATTTTACCGCAAGCCGAAATGCATGATATGCCATCTTTGGATACCAAATCAAAAGGTAAAGCACGCGGCTGCGGTATTCAAATGGAATAAGAGCGCCGAAGCAGCGATAATCCACTCCGATTTTTTCCAACTCCTTGTTGAATTCGAGGTTGACCGGATTGTTTGAAATTTTTGTAAAAAAATGAATCATGATCACTCCTCAGGCAAAGCACGAGGCGAGCGATCGAAAGATTAAAAATAAGGAGCTTGCGGCCGGGATCATTGCACTTCTCCATAGAGCCTGGCGTCGGCAACCGGTTTGCGGAACCGACTCACATAACCAGAGGATAGCCGCCGATGTCCAGCCGCCGCTCGGCAACACTAATCTGAATTTGCGCGCATTGGCGCATCGCCGGGTTGGCCTGTGCCGAGCCGGTCGCCGCGGTAGCGCGTCGACCAGATCGGCTCCCACCACCAGGGATTGGCGAGATACCACAGCACAGTCTTGCGCAACCCGGTATCAAAGCTCTCGCACGGTTGCCAGCCGAGTTGGGTGCGGATCTTCGCCGCGTCTATCGCATAGCGCTTGTCGTGACCGGGCCGGTCCGCGACAAATTCGATCAGCTTCGCATGCGGCCGATGCGCCGCTGCCGGCAGGAGTTCGTCGAGGAGATCGCAGATCGCCGTGACGACCGCGAGGTTGGAACGCTCGCCATCGCCGCCGATATTATAGGTCTCGCCGGGCCGCCCGGCGGTCAGGACCGCGTGCAGCGCAGCGGCATGATCCTCGACGTAGAGCCAGTCGCGCACATTGTCGCCGGTGCCGTAAATCGGGATCGCCTCGCCGTGCAGCGCTTTCAGGATCACCAGCGGGATCAGCTTTTCGGGAAAATGATAGGGGCCGTAATTGTTCGAGCAGTTGCTGAGGACAACGGGCAGCCCGTAGGTCTCGTGCCAGGCGCGCACGAGGTGGTCGGATGCGGCCTTCGAGGCGGCATAGGGAGAGTTGGGCTGGTAGCGGCTGTCTTCGGTGAAGCGTCCGGCGGGGCCGAGCGAACCGAAGACTTCGTCCGTCGAGACATGGTGAAACCGGAAGCGCCTCGCCGGTTCGGCCGGCAATCGCCGCCAATAATCGAGCGCCGCTTCCAGCAGCGCGTACGTGCCTTCGATATTCGTGCGGATGAAGTCGCCGGGACCGTCGATCGAGCGATCGACATGCGATTCGGCGGCAAGGTGCAGCACCGCCTCGGGTGCGAACTCGCGCAACAGCGCCGCGATCGCGCTTTGGTCGCAGACATCGGCGCGGTGAAAACGATAACGCGGGTCGCTTTCGACCGCCTGCAGTGATGCAAGGTTGGCGGCATAGGTCAGCTTGTCGACGTTGAGGATCTCAATGCCCCATTCGCCGACAAACAGCCGGCACACCGCCGAACCGATAAAACCGGCGCCGCCGGTCACCAACAGCCTCATGCCGATCCCGCCCCGGAACGCGTCGCCCGTGCAGCGTGCTGCCGCGAAGCTTAGGCGGGAGCGGTTTGCGATGGCAACTCCCGCCTGCCGGCGGCGAGACCCGCGCCGATCCCGCACTACCTGAGGCCGATGCATCTCGACATTGCCCGAGCGTCACCGCTAGAACAGATGGCCGATTCGATTGCCGTCGAGCACGCATGATCTTTTTCTCGATCGGGCTGCCGGGCCGTTTTGCGGAATGGTGCGACCGCCTCGTCCTGCGGCTCGTCGAGCATCGCGGCGAGTCGGTCGCATCCGTTGCGCTGAACCGGCTCGATGAGCTGGCAATCGCGGCGATCCGAACCCGCCGGAGCAATCTGATCGCGTGCTGCCGCCAGCCGGTCCTGCAATTGCAGAGCGAGATTGCGCGCGCCGAAGTGCCGTTCGTCTTGACGCTCGGCGACCCCCGCACGGCCGTGCGCGAACAGGTTGCGCGGATGGGCTGCACGATTGCCGACGCGACCCGGGCGGTCGCCAGCAGCTGCGCGATGATGCTGACGATGGCGCGGACGCCGCAGGCGCTGGTGCTGACCGATGCCGACGCCGGCAATCTGCCGGAAGTTGCCGCCGCGATCGCGGCGCATTTCGAGATCGCGATCAGCGAGGGCGAGGCGGCCCGTCTGGCGAGCGAACTCGCCGAACCCGGGTCCAAAACCGTCGGCGACGAAGACGCATCCTGGTTCGCCGGGCTCAGCGGGCGCGAGCAGGCGATCGTCAGAGGCGCGCTGGATCCGTACGTCACCTATTTCGACGACGACGACGTGCGGCGGCTGGTCTGGGAATCCGAGCTGTTTTACATCAGCGAGGAACCGATCGCGCCGGCTCTGGTGCCAGCGACCCGCCCGGTCGATCTGACCGGCAGGCCGCGCTTTGTCGTGTACGGCCCGTTCATCAACCTGCCGCCCGGCGCATGGTCGGCCGACGTTGTGCTTGGGTTTTCGGCCGAAGCCGCCGGCAACAGCATGGCGATCGAGGTCTTCGCCGGCGCGCAGCTGGCGCAAGCCCGGCTGGACGTCAGCGGCGAGCAGGTCAGCGACATTCGACTCGACTTCATCATCGCGGAGACGGCCGACCAGCCGGTACAGATACGCATC
Source organism: Allostellaceae bacterium (assembly GCA_035504075.1). Classification (GTDB taxonomy): domain Bacteria; phylum Pseudomonadota; class Alphaproteobacteria; order ATCC43930; family CGMCC-115725; genus DATARH01. The sequence continues at coordinate 4,886 of DATJSO010000252.1, forward strand.
GTCAACGAGCGCGCCGCCTTCGACGGTCGGCTCGCGGTGGGCTATGTCGCGTTGACGCGGCAGGCGGCGGTTCCGGAAGAGACCCGCGCTCGTCTTGAGAGCGCATTGCGGCCTGAGATGTCGCCGGTCACGCCGTGATGATGATGCCAACCGATGTGCAGGTGTAGCCGTCGAACAGCAGCTTCAGGTGCGCCGAGTGCTGCGGCGCGATCAGCTCGTTGCCGCTGAACGGCGGCAGATCGACAAAGCGGTCCATGATCCCGTTGCCGGGATTGAAATCGAATTCGGCCACCTCGTGGCCGGCGGCGTGCAGCCCATCGGCCAAGCTCTCCAAATGGCGGCGCTGATACAGAACGATCGGATGATTATCGATCGTCGCGCCGTCATTTATCGTGAATTCGGTCGTGTGGACGGCGATTCCGCCCTTCTTCAGGGTCGCCAGCGCGTTTTCGATAAATCTGAGGCCGTTCTCAATCGTGCCGAGGTGCTCGAGGGCGCAAGTGGACCAGCAGAAATCGAATTGTCCATCGAGCGCGCGCGGAATGGCATTCATGTCGAGCGTCTGAAAGTCGATATTCCCCAGCAGTTCATGATCGGGACAGATGTCCGGCCGGCGCAGCGTTTCGACCGCGTGCGCATGCTGCGACGTCAGGCGCCAGATCTCCGCCTGCGGATCGGCCGGGTCGAGATCGGTCGCCAATACCCGCGCCCCATATTTTGCAAACAGGCTCGGCAGCGGTTCCTCGCCGCAACCGAAGCCAATGCCGCGACGGCCTGCCGCGAGCTGTCCGGCGGCGAACAGCGCCTGCGCGACATAACACAATTCCCAGATCTTCCGGTGGAAGAGTGGCGCGGTACGCAGTTCATCGCACCAATAGCGCAGCCAATCGGTCGCAAAATCGTCCTGCGTGCATAATTTCGAGTGCAGCCGCCGGTGATCCTGCCGCACCGGACGACCCGCAAGGCTCGCTTCCGCCAGCGAGCGACCAAGCTCGTACCCGAGATTCTTTATGTTCAAATTGCTCGCCAGATTGATCCGCGTATCCGGCGGCTGCAAAATCGCCTCGATGCGGTCGTGCGCCTCGGCGAGCATCGCTTGGATCTGCCGCTGCGACTGTTCAACCTGTTGCAGTCTTGCGTCGAACTGTCCGATCAGCCCGGCAATCTCGTCGACATCGACCGTGCGCAGCAGCCACAACAATTTGCGCAGCCGCGCCGCCCACGGTTTGCGGCGGCCCGGTGCGGCAGGCGCCGTATCAGGGTTCGTCACAGGCGATCTTTGAAGACGACGCCGGCATCGACGACGTTCCGGTGCGCCGATGTCGAGCGGCCGCAGCCGATCGAGGTGGCCACGAGGCGCCGATCACCGTCAATGTTTGTCTGGTGGCGTCATGATGACGATTTCAGCGGGCGCCGCGACATCGAGGACTTTGCGGACCTGCTGATCGAGCAGATCGGGATCGATGTGGTTCGGCTGCATTTGCGAGACGCGATGCGCGAGCTGCTCGCGCTCCGCTGAAACGGTGCCCAGCGTGTCCCGAGCCGCGTGCAGTTCCAGGCTCAGCCGCGCCCACGCGTGCAAGCCGCGATCGCCCTCGACGAGGTGGTAGGCGAAATATCCGGTCAAGGCGACGCCGAGGAGCGGCCCGACCAGTGTTTTCGCGCGGCGGCGCATCTCGCGAACCACGATCATCCGGGGGAAGAGAATCACGCCGACGTGACAAGGTCAATCGGCGGCTCTGATAAGAAATGAGTTGGTTGATCGCAGCAGTGATCGGGACCCAGGCCGCAGCCATTTTGCCGACTGGCGGCACAAATCCCCGCCGCTGCAAACGCCGTGGACATGTTACCGGCGCAGCGCGGCACGGCCCGGATAGCGCGCCGATTCGCCGAGCTCTTCCTCGATGCGAATCAGCTGGTTATATTTTGCGAGGCGATCGGAGCGCGACAGAGACCCGGTTTTGATCTGGCCGCAATTCGTCGCGACCGCGAGATCGGCGATCGTCGCGTCCTCGGTCTCACCCGAGCGGTGCGACATGACCGCGCCATAGCCGTTGCGCTGCGCCAGCTCGATCGCCTCCAGCGTCTCGGACAGCGTGCCGATCTGGTTGACCTTGACCAACAGCGCGTTGGCGATGCCGCGCGCGACGCCGCGGCGAAAAATCGCCGGATTGGTGACAAATATATCGTCGCCCACGAGCTGGCTCTTGCCGCCCAGTTCGCGGGTCAACAGTTCCCAGCCATCCCAATCGTCTTCCGCCATGCCGTCCTCGATCGACAGGATCGGGTAGCGCGCAACGAGATCCTTGTAATAGGCGACCATGCCGACGGCATCGAGCAGCTTGCCCTCGCCGGCCAGGTTGTATTTGCCGTCCGCGTAGAATTCGCTGGCCGCCGGGTCGAGCGCCAGCACGATGTCCTCGCCCGGCCGGTAGCCGGCCGCCTCGATCGCCTGCATGACAAAGCCCAATGCCTGATCGGCCGAAGCAAGGTTCGGCGCGAAGCCACCCTCGTCGCCGACATTCGTGTTGTGGCCGGCGTCGTGCAATTTGCGGCGCAGCGCATGGAACACTTCCGAACCCATGCGCACCGCCTCGGTCACATTCGGTGCGCCGACCGGCACGATCATGAATTCCTGGAGGTCGATCGGGTTGTCCGCGTGGACGCCACCATTGACGATGTTCATCATCGGCACCGGCAGCGTGCGGGCGAAGGCGCCGCCGACATAGCGATAGAGCGGCTGGCCGAGCTCGGCGGCCGCCGCCTTGGCGCAGGCGAGGCTGACGCCGAGGATCGCGTTGGCGCCAAGGCGGCCCTTGTTGGGGGTGCCGTCGAGCTCGATCAACGTGCGATCGATCGCGAGCTGGTCGGCCGCATCAAAGCCCGACAGCGCGTCGAAGATCTCGCCGTTGACGGCGTCGACCGCCTGCCGCACGCCGCGCCCGCCGTAGCGCTGCCGATCGCCGTCGCGCTTCTCGACCGCCTCATGCGCGCCGGTCGAGGCGCCCGACGGCACCGCCGCCCGACCGCGCGTGCCGCCCTCCAGCGTCACGTCGACCTCGACCGTCGGATTGCCGCGGCTGTCGAGGATCTCGCGGGCGTGGATATCGGCAATCGCGGTCATCTCGGACCCCTCGCGAGAAACGGCGGCGGCAGCGGCGCGCTATTGCAGGCAGGCAATGCCCAGCGCGGCGCCAAAGCGCTGGGCACATTCGAGCGGGTTGCCGTATTTGCGGTGCATCGCGGTGTGATGCGCGCAGGCAAGCAGGAGCCGGTCGCGCGCCGGGCTTTGGTTTTTTGCCCAGTCTTCGAGCAGGACCTGGCCGATCTCCTGGTTGTGCGGGTCGTTGCCCATGCGGCAGGCGAGCAGCGCCAAGCGCTGCACCAGCGGCTTCCTGTCGGCGCCGGTTTCGATATAGGCCTGCGTCCAGGCGGCGCCCTCCGCGCCGTTCAGCGCCAGCACGGCGGCGTCGAGGCGATCGAGGAGCTGCGGCGGCGTGAGTTTGCCGGCGCCGGCAGGCGCCTGCACCGTCACCGGCTCGGCGTCGCCGATCCCCTTCTGGTGCCAGGCGGCGCGGTTGAGATAAGCAGCCGCCAGCACCAGCAGTTTCACCTGCTGCTTGTGCGCGAAATTATCGAAGAACCACGCCATCGAATTCAAATATTCGAAGCAGTGCTGCGGCAGGGAGAAATTGTTCGGCCCGCGGGTTTCCAAGATCACCTGCGCCGACGCGGTCTGCAACGCATCGAGGATGCGACGCGGGCTCTTGCCGGCTTCGAGGTACTGGCAGAGAAGCTCGAGGAAGCCCGGCTCCGGCTCGCGGATGACCGCGCGTTCCAGCGCCGCCGCCTCCTCGCGCGACAGCGGCTCAGTGTTGTCGGCGAGGATCGCCAGCTCCTCCTGCGAGGCGCCGCCGTAGGGGATCGCCGAGACCGGCTGCTTTTCGAGAAAGATTTTGACGACGTTGCACGCCATCTCATAGGTCGAATACCAGCGCGGCCCGACGGCGACGTCGAGCGCGCCGGCATAGACGACATCGTGCGCGTTGTCCCAGCCAAGCGCGTTGCCGAGTTCGACGGTGGCGCGGGCGCGGAACGCCTTGTGGCCGGTCGTGTAGGAGCGGTTGTAAAGGGCGCGGTCCTGCACGTCCATCAACCCGGCAACCATCAGCTGCGCGAGCGCCGCTTTGCGCTCGGAGGGCCTGGCGAGAAGGCCAAGAAACACGCGGTAGGCCTCCAGCACCTGGCCGCGATGCACGAGCGTCATCCAGTGGTCGAGCCGTTCCTGCAATGGCCCGTCGAGGAATTCCGGCTGCTGGTCGGGCCATACGATCTCGGGCATCGGTGGCGGCCCCGGCGGCGGCGTCCATCCCGGCGCGCGGGCGTAATGGCCGGGCGCCTTCAGGATCTTCTGGTTCCAGATGTCGAGCCCCGTTGGGATGTACCAGATCGTCTGCGCCAGCGGCAGGGCGGCGCATTCCTCGGGTACGAGGCGCGCCAGGTTGAGGCCGGCGCGCGCCGACAGCAGGCAATGGTCATTATTGACGAAGTTGACGAAGCCGTCGTCGATGCGCTCGTGATAGGGCACGTGCGTATAGGGCGCGTGGATGTGCACCGCCGCGGCGATGATCTCGATGATCGGCCGCTTTCGGCGCGCCAGATCGTAATAGATGTCCGAGGCGCCCTTCTGGTCGCGCGCCAGGATGCGGTCTCGCATCTCGTCGTAGAGCCCCTGCGGTTTCGGGCTGTTGCTGAGCGCTGGCGGCGCGTCGCTGGGCATATCGGCGGCTCCTCGGACGATCGAATGGCGATGGAACGTCGTTCACAAGTAGCGCGCGGCGCGGCGCGCGGCAACGCCGGCGGCCCGATTGCCGGCCTGTCGGGGAGCTGTCATGCGCGGCCCGAATGGCCCGCCGGCGCCCCTCAATATGCGTATTCCTCGTAGACGCGCCGGATGTCGCCGTCCCAGCGGGTGCGGTAATCCTCGACGAGTTCCGCCGCCGGGCTGCGCCCCGAGCCGGCGATCGCAAACATCGGGTCGAGAAAATGCGTCTCATCCTCGCCGGCGGCGTCGCGCCGCGCGCGGCGGTGCAGCCCATCGCGCGCGATATCGAGCATTTCCAATGCGATATCACGCAACGTGCGGCTGCGGTGCGGCGTATCGAGACCGAGGCGCGGCACATCGCGGCGCATCGCCTCGCGCTCCGCCTCCGTCCAATCGGCGATCAGCTCGCTCGCCGCGTCGAGCGCAATGCGATCATAGAGCAGCCCGACCCACAGCGCCGGTAATGCGCACAGCCGCCGCCACGGCCCGCCATCGGCGCCGCGCATTTCGAGATAGGTCTTCAGCCGGACCTCGGGAAACGCGGTTGTCAGATGATCGGCCCAATCGCCGATGCGCGGCAACTCGCCGGGCAACGCCGGCAACTTGCCGGCGATGAAATCGCGGAACGACTGGCCGCTCGCATCGATGTAGTTGCCGTCACGATAGACGAAATACATCGGCACATCGAGCATGTAGTCGACGTAACGCTCGAACCCGAACCCCTCCTCAAAGACGAACGGCAGCGTGCCGCACCGGTCGGGGTCGGTATCGGTCCAAACGAGGCTGCGATAACTCTGATAGCCGGTCGGGCGGCCCTCGACGAACGGCGAATTGGCGAACAGCGCCACGGCGGCCGGCTGCAACGCGAGGCCGACGCGGAATTTCTGCACCATGTCCCTTTCGTTCTCATAATCGAGATTTGCCTGCACGGTGCAGGTGCGCAGCATCATGTCGAGTCCGAACCGCCCCTTTTTCGGCATGTAATTGCGCATGATGCGGTAGCGGCCTTTCGGCATCCACGGCACCTCGTCGCGCCGCGAGGTCGGGTCGAAACCGAGACCGAGCATGCCGAGACCCAGTTCGTCGCAGACTTCGCGGACCTGGCGCAGATGTTCATGCACCTCGCCGCAGGTCTGGTGAATGGTTTCGAGCGGCGCACCGGAAAGCTCGAACTGGCCGCCGGGTTCGAGCGTGATCGAACATCGGCTGTCGTTCGACAGCGCGATGACGTTGCCCCCTTCGACGACCGGTTTCCAGCCGAACCGCATCATGCCGTGCAGCAGCGCGCGAATGCCGGTTGCCCCGTCATACGGCACGCGCCGCAAATCGGCGTGGCGGAACACGAATTTCTCGTGCTCGGTGCCGACGCGCCAGTCTGCCGGCGGCTTGCCGCCCGCCTCGTGAAATGCAACGAGCTGCCGCTTGTCGGCGACCGCTGGTCCGAGCAACTCCGAAGGGCCAGACATCGAGCCACGGTACTCCAAATGCGTGACAATAGATCGGGCGATCGCGGCGGCAGGCAACCCCGCGGCCGTCAACCGCGGCGCGCGCCGCGCCAATCGCCGGCGATCGCCTGAAACACCGCCAATGCGGCGAGTGCGGCCGTCTCGGCGCGCAACACCTTTGGTCCGAGCGCAACCCGCGTAACAATGGGGAGTTTCCCGATAGCGTCAAGCTCGGTTCGGGCGAACCCGCCCTCCGGCCCGATCAGCAGCGCCGCCGCCGGGCCCGCCGGCAGCTCTGCCAGCGCCGCCGCGATCGGCATGCCGGCGCCGCTCTCGTCGCAGGCGATCAGCCGGCAGTCGGCGGGCAGGCCGCCCAGCACCCGATCGAGCGGCGCGACGGCGCGGATCTCGGGGATCGACAGCCGCTCGCTCTGTTCGGCCGCAGCGATGGCCACGGCCGCGAGGTGGTCGCGGTTTATCAGCGGCGCCTGGGTTCGGGCAGTCTGCACCGGGATCAACGCGGAGACGCCGAGTTCCGTCGCTTTTTCAACGAGCCAATCGAGCCGCGCCCGCCGGATCGGAGCAAAGATCAGGCACAATTCGCGTTCCGGCCCTGGAGACCGCCGCAGCGCAACGATGTCGATCGCACTCGAGCCGCGCCGCAATTCGGCGAGGCGGCACAGCCACTCGCCATGCTCGGCATTGAACGCCGCGACCGAAGCGCCGGGCCGCAGCCGCAGCACATGGCGCAGACGGTGCTCCTGCGACGGCGTCAGCGCGATGCGACCGCCCGCGGCGAGCGGTTGCGCAACATAGAGGCGCGTGGCGACGGGCTCGCTCAGTCGGACCTCCCAAACGCTTGGCGGCTTGAGCCGGAGCGCCGCCGGCACCAAGATTAGCCGATGCACTGGATGCACGGTAAAACTGCGCAGACGGGAGGGCGCGCCGTCGCCGAAGCCAGCGATATTCGCGCCGACGACTGGGTTGCCCGCCGGCTGCCGGGGTGGGCCGAACCTTACGCGCGCCTCGCGCGGCTCGACCGGCCGATCGGCACCTGGCTGCTGCTGTTCCCGGCATGGTGGGGCATTGCGCTGGCGGCGCGGCGCTGGCCGGACCCGGTTCTGCTGCTTCTGTTCGCAATCGGCGCCGTGGCGATGCGCGGCGCCGGCTGCACGCTCAACGACATCGCCGACCGCGAATATGACGGCAAGGTCGCCCGCACCCGCCTGCGGCCGCTGCCGAGCGGCCGGGTCAGCGTGCGTCAGGCCGGCCTGTTCATGGCGCTACAGCTGGCGGTCGGCGCCGCGATCCTGTTTGCGCTGAACCGCGCCAGCATTCTGCTCGGCGTCGCCGTGCTCGCGTTGATCGCGACCTATCCGTTCATGAAGCGCATCACCTGGTGGCCGCAGTTTTTCCTGGGGTTGAACTTCAATTGGGGCGCCCTGCTCGGCTGGACGGCGGTGACCGGCTCCCTCGCCCGGCCGGCGGTGCTGCTCTATCTCGGCGGCATCTGCTGGACGCTCGGCTACGATACGATCTACGCGCACCAGGACAAGGAGGACGACGCGCGGATCGGCGTCAAATCGTCTGCCCTCGCGCTCGGCCGGCGCGCGCGGCCCTTTGTGTTTGCCGCCTACATGGTCGCGATCTTGCTGTGGGGCTGGGCCGCAATCGCCGCCAATCTGGGACGCTTCTTTTTTTTCGCTGCGCTCGCCGCCACCGCCCTGCAACTCATGTGGCAGGCGGCACGCGTCGACACCGACGATCCGGCCGACTGCCTCGCCAAGTTCCGCTCGAACCGCCTCGTCGGCTGGCTCCTTCTCGTCGGCATCGTCGCCGGGCATCTGTGGTGACCGATTACGCCCTGTTCGTGCGGCACAATACGGCCGTCGCGCGACCGCCGCTGGTGCCGGAAATCGCGCTGCATCTCGCCACCGAGGTCACGCCGATTTGGCAGGCGACCGAAGACAGCCTTGCCCGCGGCGCCGTGCCGCCGCCATTCTGGGCCTTCGCCTGGGCCGGCGGTCAGGCATTGGCGCGCTACCTCATCGACAATCCCGGCCTCGTCGGCGGCCGCGAGGTGCTCGACATCGGTTCCGGCTCCGGCATCGTCGCGATTGCCGCCGCAAAGGCCGGCGCGCGCGTCGTGACCGCCGCCGAGATCGATCCGTTCGCCGCCGCGGCGATCGCGCTCAATGCCGAGCTGAACGGGGTTTTGCTCCGGCTCGAAACCCGCAACCTGCTCGACCGCGCGGCCGCCGGCTGGGGCGTCGCGCTGGCCGGCGACATCTGCTACGAGGAGCCGATGGCGTCGCGCGCGGTGGCGCTCTTGCGCCGTATTGCGGCACGCCCGGGCCGGCTCGCGTTGCTCGGTGATCCGGGACGCGCCTACCTGCCGCGCGAAGGCCTCATCGAACGCGCCCGCTATCTGGTGCCGACCAGCCGCGAGCTGGAGGACCGCGAAGGCCGCGAAGGCGTCGTATGGGAGGTGCTGGCGGAATGATCGCGCGGCGATCGCGCTGACAGCTCGTACGGAACGCTCGACCGGGGCGGCCGTTCGAGAAGCGTCCTTGACGTGCTGAAGGCATTTCCGATGAAAGCATTACTCGCCGCCGCATCGCTTTGCGCGCTGCTCGCAGCCGCGCCCGCCTGGGCACAGAATGGCGCCGCGTCCGCCGCCGGTACGGCCGGCCTCAGCGCGCAGGATCAGGCCTTCGTCAAGGCAGCCGGCGCCGGCAACCTCGGCGAAGCCGATCTCGGCACGCTCGCCGAACAGGAGGGCGCGACGCCGGCGGTCCGCGAGTTCGGTCGCTGGATGGCGACCTATCACGGTCTCGTCGCCGAGAAATGGCTCGCGGCGATCATGGCCGATCAGCACCAAAGCTTTCACCCGACACTGAGCGCACAGAACGAGCAGTTGCGGCGACGGTTGGCAACCCTGAGCGGCCGCCGCTTCGACCGCGGATATATCGACGCGCAGGTCAAGGCGCACGAAATGACCGTGCCGAAATTCGAGAAGGAAGCGCGGGAGGGCGAAAATCCGATGCTGCAGCTCTACGCCCGTGCGCTGACCCCGGTGCTGGAGCAGCATCTGGCGGAGGCAAAGGCGCTGGCCGGCGAAGGCGCTGCAGTCGCCGGCGCCGGTGCGAATGCGACAGCGCAGTCGGGCGGTTCGACCCGGCGTTGAACGCGCGGCGGCGATAACCGGCCGCCGCCGCTCCCCAAGCGGCCGCGCCGGCGCTATATAGCGGGGCATGCCGTATGCCAGCCTGCGCGACTTCATGACCCGTCTCGAGGCGGCCGGGCGGCTGGTGCGGGTGCGGGCGCCGGTGTCGCCCGATCTCGAAATGACCGAAATCCAGACGCGCCTTCTCGCCGAAGGCGGGCCGGCGGTGCTGTTTGAGAACGTCGTGCACGGGCGTTCGACGCTGCCGGTTCTCGTCAACCTGTTCGGCACCGTCGAGCGCGTCGCCTGGGGCATGGATCGCGAGCCGGGTCAGCTGCGCGAGGTCGGCCGGACGCTGGCCTTTTTGAAGCAGCCGGAGCCGCCCGGCGGCTGGCGTGAGGCGCTCGGCCTGCTGCCGCTGCTGAAGACGGTCATCGCGATGCGGCCAAGTACGGTGGCCACCGCGCCGTGCCAGGAAATCGTGCTGACGGGCAGCGACATCGATCTCGGCCTGCTGCCGGTGCAGACCTGCTGGCCGGACGAGCCGGGCCCGCTGATCACATGGCCGCTCGTCGTCACCAAAGGGCCCGGCGGGGCGAAGGAGGACGGGTTCAATCTCGGCATCTACCGCATGCAGGTGACGGGGCGCGACACGACCTTGATGCGCTGGCTGCGGCATCGCGGCGGCGCCCAGCACCACCAGCGCTGGCGGGCGGCGCGGCGCGAGCCGCTGCCGGCCGCCGTCGTGATCGGCGCCGACCCCGGCACGATCATCGCCGCCGTGACGCCGGTGCCGGACACGCTGTCGGAATACCAGTTCGCCGGCCTGTTGCGCGGCAAACGGCTCGATCTCGTCGCCTGCAAGAGCGTGCCGCTGAGCGTGCCGGCCGAAGCCGAGATCGTGCTCGAGGGGCATGTCTCGCTCGACGAGTACGGGGACGAGGGCCCCTACGGCGACCACACCGGCTATTACAACGCCGTCGAGCAATTCCCGGTATTCCGCATTTCGGCGATGACGATGCGCCGCGACCCGATCTATCTCTCGACCTTTACCGGCCGCCCGCCCGACGAGCCGTCGGTGCTCGGCGAGGCGCTGAACGAGGTGTTCGTGCCGCTGCTGCAGCAGCAGTTTCCCGAGATCGTCGATTTCTGGCTGCCGCCGGAAGGCTGCTCGTATCGCATCGCGGTCTGTTCGATCCGCAAGGCCTATCCCGGCCACGCCAGGCGGATCATGATGGGGATCTGGTCGTTTCTGCGGCAGTTCATGTACACGAAATTCGTCATCGTCGTGGACGACGACATCGATGTGCACGACTGGACGGAGGTCATGTGGGCGCTCTCGACCCGCATGGATCCGGTGCGCGACACGGTGCTGATCGACCATACGCCGATCGACTACCTCGATTTCGCCGCGCCGCAATCGGGCCTCGGCGGCAAGATCGGCCTCGACGCGACAAACAAATGGCCGCCCGAGACCACGCGGGCATGGGGCCGCCCCATTCGCATGAGCGATGCCATCATCGCCGAAGTCACGCGCAAATGGGCCGATTACGGCCTGCCCGGCAGCGGCAAACCGATCTGGAAATGATGTTTATCTACGGTGAGGTGGTGGCCGCCATCCCGGGACAAGCCGGGACCCATTGGCGCGGCTCAAAGCTGACTGAACGGGTGGATCCCCGGCTTGCGCGGGGACAGCAATTGTTTCGTCGCCGAAATGATTTGGATGCAGACATGAACGATATCGCCAGACAATCCGCCAACGACATCGACCTCTTGCAGGATCTCGTCGCGCGGGCAAAGCGCGCCGGCGCGGACGCAGCCGATGCGGTGCTGTTCGAGGGCACCTCGTTGTCGCATGCCCGCCGCCTCGGCAACGTCGAGAAGCTCGAACGCTCCGAGAGCCAGGACCTCGGTTTGCGCGTGCTGGTGGGCCGACAGCAGGCGATCGTCTCGTCGAGCGACCGCTCGCCGAAGATGCTGGCCGAGTTGGTCGAGCGCACATTGGCGATGGCGCATGCCGTGCCCGAAGACCCGTTTTGCGGCCTCGCCGAACCGGATCAGATCGCGCGCGAATGGCCTTCGCTCGACATGTTCGATCCGGCCGAACCCGCCGCCGAAGACCTGATCGAGCGCGCCCGCGCTGCCGAGGACGCCGCGCTGGCCGTCAAGGGCATCACCAATTCGGAGGGTGCCGAGGCCGGCTGGGGGCGCTCGCGCATCGCGCTCGTCGCGTCGAACGGTTTTGCCGGCGGCTATGCCGGCTCGCATCACGGGGTCAGCGTTGCGGTGATCGGCGGCTCCGGCCAGCAGATGGAGCGCGATTACGACTTCGCCAACGCCGTCTACGCCGCCGACCTGCGCGACCCCGCCGTGATCGGCCGAAACGCCGGCGAGCGTACCGTCAAGCGGCTCGGCGCAAAAAAAATGCCGACCTGCCGTTGCGCAGTCGTGCTAGACCCGCGCGTCGCGCGCAGCATGATTTCGCACCTGCTCGGCGCCATTTCGGGACCGTCGATCGCCCGCGGCACGAGTTTCCTGAAGGACAAGCTCGGTCAGCGCATCTTCGGCGACGCAATCACGATCACCGAAGACCCGCACCGCCGCCGCGGCCACCGCTCGAAACCGTTTGACGCCGAGGGCCTGGCGAACCGCCGCCGCGCACTGATCGACAAGGGTGTGCTGACGACCTGGCTGCTCGACCTGCGATCGGCGCGCCAGCTCGGCCTCACATCGACCGGGCACGCGGCGCGCGGCACCGCCTCGCCGCCCTCCCCGGCCGCAACGAACATTTGGATCGAACCCGGGGCGCAGACCCCGGCCGAGCTGATGGCGGACATCAAGAGCGGCTTTTACGTCACCGAATTGATGGGCATGGGGGTCAACGGCATCACCGGCGACTACAGCCGCGGCGCCGCCGGGTTCTGGATCGAGAACGGCGAGATCGCCTTCCCGGTGAGCGAGATGACCGTCGCCGGCAATCTCAACGAGATGTTTGCGCACCTCGCCGCCGCCAATGACCTCGAATTCCGCGTCGGCGCCGACTCGCCGACCCTGCGCATCGACGGTCTGACGGTCGCGGGCGCCTGATCCCGCATAGCTGTTCCGCCTCCCGCCCGCTTCCAGCCGGGTCGGGCCGCTCCTATCATTGCGGGGAACCGGCGGCGCGAAGCCGGACGAGGGGGAACATGGCAGCATCGCTTTCGGCAGGTGCGGATCGCCCGGACGCCATCCACGGCCACATCGCCGCTCGCATCGACCGCCTGCCGCTGACCGCGTTTCAATGGCGGCTGGCGATCCTGATCGAGGTGACCTGGGGCTTTATCATCTGGGACACCGACGGTATCGGCGCGCGTCTTTACCCGTTCATCTGGCGGCCGCACCACATCCTGACCGTCAACCAGTACGCGGTGATCCAGGCCTTGCAGGTCGGCCTCGGGGTGCTGCTCGGCGCCTATCTGATGAGTTGGGTCGCCGACCGCTTCGGCCGCCGCCCGGCGATACTGCTGGCAACGCTGCTGGGCGGCATCTGCATCTGGCCGTTCGCCTATGTGACGAATTTCGCGGCGCTCGTCGTGCTATCGATCCTCAGCACGCTCGGGGTCGGCGGCATTGTCGCGACCCATTCGGTCTACCTGTCGGAGCTGACGTCCTCGCTGATCCGCAACAAGGTGCTGCTGGCCTCGCAGGGGATCACGGCGCTCGTCGCGGCGGGCGTCAATCTGCTCGCTTTCTGGCTCATACCGGGCCGCTGGCAGGCTTATCTGTGGGTGAGCGCGGCGGTCGAGATCGTCGTCCTGCTGCCGCTGCTGCTGCGCTATCTGCCGGAATCGCCGCGCTGGCTGGAGACCCACGGCCGCCATACCGAGGCGGTGCGCGCCGTCGAGGATCTCGAGGAGCGCTGCCGCCGCGCCGGCAGCGGCCCGCTGCCCGAGCCCGACCACGGCATGCATCCGGTCATCGTCGCCGAAAAGGGAGCGTGGCGGGAGATCTTCACCAACCCGCAATACCGCGGCCGCACGATCGTGATGCTGACATGCTGGCTCTTGGGCTACGCCGGGCTGATCTACGGATCAGGAGCCTTTGCCGCGGTCTATCTCGTCGACCATGGCGCGACGGCGCATTTCGTGTTCCTGACCTTCGTCATCGGCGCGGTCGTCGTGTTCCTGGGGTTTCAGGTCAACGCCCGGATCAGCGCCGCCGTCGAGCGGCGCGACGTGATGTGCGCGATGGCGCTCCTGTTTGCAGCCGCCTTTGTCGTTGTTTATCTGGCGCCCAACCTTTGGGTCATCGCCGTCTTCTTCATCCTCAGCCGCATCGGCGTCGCGCTATGGCTGTTCAACCTTTACAACTACACCGCCGTTGCCTATCCGACCCGCATGCGCGCCGCCGCCTTGGCCTGGACCGACGGGCTCGGCCATCTCGGCGCCTGGGGCGGCGTGACGCTGCTCGGCCCGCTTTATGCGTGGGGGCCGAACCACCTCGGGTGGTTCCTGTGGCTGTTGATCCCTGGCGCGCTGATCCCAGCCTTCGTCATCCGCGCGTTCGGCATCAAACAGTCGGGCGTCGTGCTCGAGCAGGTCTCGACTTGACGGCTACCCGGCCTGCGCCGCGTCGCGGCCGCCGAGGCTCTCGGGCACCTCGCCGTAGGGCTGGGTGATGATCTCGAACAGGTTGCCGTCGGGCGTGTCGAAATAGACGCCGCGGCCGCCGTAATAATGGTTGATCTCGCCCTTGCCGCTGCGGTCGTGGTCGGCATAGTAGGTGACGCCGGCAGACTTGATGCGCCCGAACGCGCCGTCGAATTCATCCTCGCTGACGAGAAACGCGAAGTGCTGTTGGCCGGGTTGGTCCGAATCCGCGAAATCGAGCGTCGTCGCGCCGACCTTGACCGGCACAAACCGCGCCCATTGCGGCCCGGCCTCGACGCCGAGGATGTAGGCAAGAAACCGCGCCGATGCGAATTTGTCCTTCGCCCGGATGATCGTGTGATTGAGCTCGACCGCCATCGTTCTTCCTCCCTCGCTGCCCTATAGATGTAGGGCGGATAAGCGAAGCGCAATCCGCCACCCATTTAGGGCGGCGGAATTCGCTCCGCTCTTCCACCCTACGCGATACCCGTTATTGCGCGGCCATCGCCGGCGTCGTCTCGGCGATCGTCAAGCCGAGCGGGCTGGCGCCGACATGTACGGTCGCGCCGTCTGGAATGCGCCCTTCGAGGATCTGCTGCGCCAAGGGGTTCTGCAATTCGCGCTGGATGACGCGCTTCAGCGGCCGCGCGCCGTAGACCGGATCGTAGCCCTTATCGGCCAGCCACGCTTCGGCGGCGCCGTCCAACTCAAGCATGATCTTGCGGTCGGCGAGCAGCTTTTGCAGCCGACGCAGCTGGATTTCGACGATGCCGGTCATGTCCTGCCGCGACAGCCGGCGGAACAACAGGATCTCGTCGAGACGGTTCAAAAACTCCGGCCGGAACGCGGCGCGCACCGCATTCATGACCAGGGGGCGCGCCTGCTCGATGTCGGCGCCGTCCGGCAGGTTCGCCAGCGCATCGCTGCCGAGGTTCGAGGTCAACACGATCAACGTGTTGCGGAAATCGACCGTGCGTCCCTGGCCGTCGGTCAGCCGCCCGTCGTCGAGCACCTGCAACAGCACGTTGAAGACGTCGGGGTGCGCCTTTTCCACTTCGTCGAACAGGATCACCTGGTAGGGCCGGCGCCGCACCGCCTCGGTCAAGGAGCCGCCCTCCTCGTAGCCGACATAACCGGGCGGCGCGCCGATCAGCCGCGCCACCGAATGCTTCTCCATGTATTCCGACATGTCGATGCGAATGAGCGCGCTCTCGTCGTCGAACAGGAACTCCGCCAACGCCTTCGTCAGTTCGGTCTTGCCGACGCCGGTCGGCCCCAGGAACAGGAACGAGCCGATCGGCCGGTTCGGGTCCTGCAAGCCGGCGCGCGCGCGGCGGATCGCGTTCGACACGGCGACGACCGCCTCCTCCTGGCCGATGACGCGGCGACGAAGGTTTTCTTCCATGCGCAAGAGCTTGTCGCGTTCGCCTTCGAGCATCTTGTCGACCGGGATGCCGGTCCAGCGCGAGACGACCTGGGCGATGTGCTCGGGCGTCACCGCCTCTTCCAGCATGCGCGCCGTCTCGGCGCCCTCGGCCTCGCTCAGCTGGCGTTCGAGCTGCGGAATGACCCCGTAGGTCAATTCGCCGGCACGGCCCCAATCGCCCTTGCGCTGCGCCTGCTCCAGTTCGGCGCGCGCCTGGTCGAGCTGCTCCTTCAATTTCTGCGCATCGGCGAGCTTCGATTTCTCGGCTTGCCATTCGGCAGTCAGCGACGCCGATTCCTGCTCCAGATCCTGCAATTCCTTTTCCAGCTTCTGCAGCCGGTCCTGCGACGCCGGGTCGTGCTCTTTTTTCAGCGCCTCGCGCTCGATCTTCAATTGCACGATGCGGCGGTCGAGTTCGTCGATCTCTTCCGGCTTCGAATCGACCTCCATGCGCAGCCGCGCCGCCGCCTCGTCCATCAGGTCGATCGCCTTGTCGGGCAGGAAGCGGTCGGTGATGTAGCGGTTGGACAGCGTCGCCGCGGCGACGATGGCGCCGTCGGTAATGCGCACGCCGTGGTGTAGCTCGTATTTTTCCTTGATGCCGCGGAGGATCGAGATCGTGTCCGCGACCGACGGCTCGTTGACGAAGACCGGCTGGAAGCGCCGCGCCAGCGCGGCATCCTTTTCGATGTGCTTCCGGTATTCGTCGAGCGTCGTCGCGCCGACGCAGTGCAATTCGCCGCGCGCCAGGGCCGGCTTCAGCATGTTGGAGGCGTCCATCGCGCCTTCCGCCTTGCCGGCGCCGACCAGCGTATGCAACTCGTCAATAAAGACGATGATCTCGCCCGAAGCGGCGGTGATCTCCTGCAGCACGGCCTTCAGCCGCTCCTCGAACTCGCCGCGGTATTTGGCGCCGGCGACCATCGCGCCGAGGTCCAAGGCCAAGAGGCGCTTGTCTTTGAGGCTCTCCGGCACGTCACCGTTGACGATGCGCAGCGCCAAACCTTCGACGATCGCGGTCTTGCCGACACCCGGTTCGCCGATCAGCACGGGGTTGTTCTTTGTCCGCCGCGACAACACCTGGATCGTCCGGCGGATTTCCTCGTCGCGGCCGATGACCGGATCGAGTTTGCCGTCGCGCGCCGCCTCGGTCAGGTCGCGGGCATATTTCTTCAGTGCGTCATAGCCTTCCTCGGCCGACGCGCTTTCGGCCTTGCGCCCCTTTCGGATCTGCTCGATCGCGGCGTTGAGGTTTTGCGGCGTGATGCCGGCCGCGGCCAATGCCTTGCCGGTCGCGGTGTCCTTCGCCAATGCCAATGCGAGCAACAGCCGCTCGACGGTCACATAGCTGTCGCCGGCCTTCTGCGCGACCTGCTCGGCCTGGTCGAAGATGCGCGCCAGTTCCGGGCTCATATACACTTGGCCCGCGCCGCCGCCCTCGACTTTCGGCTGCTTCGCGAGGTCCGCCTCGACCGCTGCCAACACCGCCTTCGGGTCGCCCCCCGCCGCCTTGATCAGATTGGCGCAGAGGCCTTCCTTGTCTTCCAGCAGCACCTTCGCCAGGTGCTCCGGCATGAGGCGCTGGTGGCCGGCGCGCAACGCCATGCCCTGCGCCGACTGGATAAAGCCCTTCGACCGCTCGGTATATTTTTCCAGATCCATCGTCGTCACCCTTGCATGAACCGGCCGCAGCACCCCTCAAGGAGGCAGCCACCGCAGCCCTTCAGACACCCATATGGTGTTGCCGCCGCGGCGCCGCCATGCCCCGGATATGCCCGCCAGCCTCCCCACGCATTACGCTACCGCAATCCCCGCACTGCTTTGATCGGCCGATCGCGCCCCTTTAGGCTGCGGATAGAAATAGAACAGGCCGGAAGGACCAAGCGCCGGAGCCGACGTCGAGGGGGAACTTTTTTGATGCCCGCGGTCCAAGAAGGTTGGGCGATCCTTATAGCCACATTCATCAGTTTGGTGGCCGTGTACGTTCAATACAAATTGAGGATACGCAACACGTTAATTTTATTAGCGAGCGCGTTGTCGCGGAGATAACGACGACCTATGAGCGGCAAACTACGAAATGCTGAGCGGCAAACTACCGAAATGCGAAGGTATCGAGAACAGATCGAAAACAAGGCGCGTGATGGCAACGAACGCTTTACCTCTTGGGCTGCCCGAAATTTATATACTGTATACGATAATTTATCGTCAGATATGTTGTTACTCACAAGTGAAACGCTCGCAATGGTTGTAACATTTTACAAATCGATTTATGGTTACCGGCAAAAATCGTGAATATGGGAAGCGATGCGTTTCATGCGCTTCCCCCATCATTGAAGATTCTTTATGTGAATGACGTGTATGAGTCGATAGATAACACGTACACTCGCGTCAAGGACAATGCAATTCAGGAACTACAAGCTATCACTCATAAGAGGCGGCTTCCTTGGTGAACGGTGGCTACGGTTGTATGGGATGACGCAAGAGCGGGTAGATAAGGCTTGATATTGTTCCTGTTTTGTGCTATATGATGACGGATGATGGAAATCATGCGGCGGCTGCATGCGCGCGGCCTGGCGAACCATGGGATTGCCGTGGATGCGGACGGGGCGGTGCTGGGACCTGATTGTGTCCTGGTGAGGCGCGCTACGAACGGTTACCGCTCGCTCGGCCGCGATGATGCGGCGGCGATGCAGGCCGTTGTGTTTGGCGGTTCGCGCGAGGCGGATTGGCTGTTCGAGCGATGTCGCAGCATCGCCGCGGCGCTTCAACGCCGAGAGGTCGCGTTCGCGCAAATCCTCGGCCTCCACATCCTGAGCGGCGATCTGAGCGATGCGCAACTAAGGTGTCTGAGCCGCGCCGGCTCGCTGATGAAGTGGAATTTTGACCCCGACGAGCCGCGCATTCCGACGGGCAATCCCGATGGCGGCGAATGGACGACCGGGGATGGAACCGACGCCGAAGCAGGAGACATCGAGCTGCCGCCCCTGATTATCGACGCTCCACCAGCACAACCGCCGGACATCCCGGCGCAACTGCCGATCCCGTGGGATGTGCCGACTGACATCCCATGGGACATTCCCGGCCTGCCGAATGAGATCACGCCGATCCCATTCGACTTTCCGGGCGCGGAGCGGCGACGGCCGCCGCTCCCGACCAACCCCTTTCCGCGCGACCCCGAATGTGCGGAAGAGTGGGCCGCGGCATACCGTTATTGCGATAAGATGGAAACGGAAGGCAAATTCCGGCCAGGTTATTCGGGACCGGGAAAGGACATGCGAAGCTGCCTGCTGGGGCAGGTCTCCGAGAGATGCGGCGGGAACCCGACAGCATGAGCGGTACGGACGACGAACTCAGCCAAGAAGAGATTGACCGGGACTTTGCGCTATACCGGACCGACCCGGAAAGATTTCTGGAAGTGACAAACGAACGCGTCGAGCGGCGCCCCGATAGCGCGAGAGCCTATTTTGGCAGGCACCAGGCTTGGGAACGTCTTGGCTGCCTTGATCTGGCGCTGGCGGACCTCGACAAGTCGCTGGCGCTTGGGGATCATTTTGTGACGCAGCGGGCAAAGGGCGGCGTGCTGCATGCGATGGGCCGTTATTGCGACGCAATCTCCTGCTTGGATCGGAGCCAGCTTATGGCGCCCGCCGAGTGGCCGGATGCTCTGGGTCCCTTGCTGCGGGCCGATTGCTATGCGCAGCTCGGCGACGAGGCGGCCGCGCTCGCCGATTGTGCAGCGCTGCCGGACGACCATTGGACGCCCGGCGTGTTCGGGCTGCCGGCCGGCAACAAGCAGGAGGTCGCGGCCGAACTGCGCCGCCGCGCCGCGGCCGCCCGCGAGCGTGGCCTGGGCTGACAGTCGTCTTTGCGTCGGCCCGCGTCGCGTTGGCGCCGGCCGGAAAATTTCGCCGAAGAAGCGGGTGGCGCTCCTCCGGCTGTTCGCCCTTGTCGTCGACCGCGAACGATCGGATGGCGTCGCTGGCGCGGGGCCAAGGACGCGGATATAAGGCGATATCCGGATGGCGCAGAAAATTCAGAACCAACAACCGCCGGGTTTTGCCGCATGAAAGCCAAGTTCTGGATCGGGGCGTGTTTGATCGCGTTTCAGGTCGGCAGCGCAGGAGCTTCGGAAATTCCTGATCTGGACGTATCAAAGGTGTGCCGCATGGAAGTCCCGGCGCCGCAAATCCCGCAATGCGTGGCGCAGGAGAACCGGGCACACCAATACGTGTTGCAGGTTTTGCCAAGGATCGACACACAACTGCTGGATAATTGCGTCGGGGCGATGAAAGCAAACCAGGTCCAGAGCTATCAGTCCCTGATGAACTGTATCGATGATTATGGGCATTTGTCGCCGCCCAAATGAGCGTGAGCGCTGGAAAGGGAGAGTGCGGTGCTGTTCAAATGCTGGCCGGAGGGAGCGCAAATTCCGGGGCGGTTTCCGGGGCCGGCACACGCCCGCGGCAAATGGTTCACGATCGACATCCACTGCCATCTGCTGACGCCGCGGGCCGAGGCGATGGTGAAAGCGGCCGGCATGTCGCCCGAGTGGCAGCCGCGCATGCGCTTTGCCAACGAGCACACGCGGCGGATCAACCGCGAGCAGGCCGAGCGCACCCGCACGCAATTCTCATCGATCGAGAAGCGCCTCGCCGACATGGACCGTATGGGCATCGACATCCAGGCGATCACGCCGTCGCCGGCGCAGACCTATTACAGCGCTGACGCCGAGCTTGGCCGCGCCACCGCGCGGGTCATCAACGACAACATCGCCGAGATCTGCGGCAAATATCCGGACCGCTTTGTCGGCCTCGGCACGGTGCCGTTCCAGGCCCCGGAACTGGCGGTCGCCGAACTGGACCGGCTGCACAAATCATTGGGATTGCGCGGCATCGAGATCGCCACCAACGTCGCCGGCGCCGATCTGTCGGAAGACCGCTTCCGGCCGATCTTCGCGCGCGCCGAGGAACTCGGCCTCGTCTTGTTCATGCACCCGACCGGGTTTCCCGAGGCCGGCCGCTTTCGCGACCATTACTTCACCAACATCATCGGCAACCCGCTCGACACGACCGTCGCCGTGCATCACCTGATTTTCGGCGGCGTGTTCGACAGCCACCCGAACCTGAAGCTCGTCCTGTCGCACGGCGGCGGCTACCTGCCGGCGTATTCCGGCCGCATCGATCATGCCGCCTCGGCCCGGCCCGATTGCTGCGAATGCATCTCGCACATGCCGACGACGTATCTGAAACGGCTGTATTTCGACACGATCGTCTACACCCACCCGCAACTGCAGTATCTTGTCGAGCAGTACGGCGCCGACCATGTGCTGATGGGCACCGACTATCCCGCCGACATGGGCGAGGTCGATCCGATCGGCTTTATCGAACGGGCGCCGGGCCTGAGCGACGCCGAGCGCCGTGCGATCCTCGGCCGCAACGCCGCGCGGCTGCTCGGCATCGCCGCGCCAAGGTGACGTTCACACCGCGGCTGCTTGCGTCAGGAGCGAGCGCAGCCAGGATTGCGCCGGGTCGGTGCCGGCGCGGCGATGCCACGCCATCGACACGGTCAATGCAAAGTCGATCGGCAACGGCGTGATCGCGACCGCCGCGGTGGCGGCAATCAGTTCGGCGCAGCGGCGCGGCACCGTCGCGACGAGATCGGACCCGGCCAGCGCCGCCGGCACCGCGAGATAGGTGGCGACGAGCAGCGCGATGCGGCGCTTCAGGCCGAAATCGACGAGGATGCGGTCGAGCGCGCCCGAGGTCGCGCCGCGCGGCGACACCAGCACATGGCGCTGCGCCGCGTAGGTCTCCAGCGACATCGGCCGCGCTGCGACAGGATGGTCGCGGCGGGCGACGACGACAAACGGGTCGCGCAGCAGCACTGCGCTGTCGATATGCGCCGGCAGCGAGTTGCCGAGAAACGCGACCGCCACGTCCGCCGCGCCGCGTTCCAATTGGTCGGCGGCCTCGCGGCCGGTCGCCGGCAAGAGGCGCAGCGTCGCCGCCGGGGCGTCGCGGGCAAAGGCGCGCGCGAGCGCACCGACCAGCGCGATCTCGGCGTATTCCGCCATGCCGGCAGTGAATGTCGCAGCGCTCGTCGCCGGGTCAAAGCCGGCGCCGAGCCGCAGCGCCGCCTCGACCTGCTCGATCGCCGAGGCGATCAGCGGTGCGATCGCGCGCGCCCGCGCCGTCGGTTCCATGCCCGCCCCCGAGCGCACAAACAGTTCATCGTTGAAGACGCCGCGCAGCCGCGACAGCGCATGGCTCATCGCCGGCTGCGACAGACCGATGCGGGAGGCGGCGCGGGTCACCGTCCGCTCGCGGACGAGCGCGTCGAACGCCTTCAGCAGGTTCAGGTCCACCGCCCGAACATCCATGGAATGGATAGATATCATATCATTAATCGATTTGATAGATGACGGCACGCTTGCTATATCGCATCTGGGCAACAGCCGTTGGAGCACCAGTCATGCAGGAAGCAGCGCCTCGCCTCAGCCACGTCGGGCTTTATGTCACCGACGTGCCGAAGATGATCGATTTCTATACCCAGGTCCTCGGGTTCGTCGTCAGCGACGGAGCGCCGGACGGGCGCATCACATTCCTGTCGCGCAACCCCTCGGACCATCACCAGGTCGTGCTCGTGCGCGGGCGAGAGACCGAACTCGAAACCCCCATGGTGCAGCAGGTGTCGTTCAACGTCGGCAATCTCCCCGCCGTGCAGCGCGCCTACAAAAAGATCGTCGCGGCCGGTTGCGAAGGCATCCGCCCGGTCAGCCACGGCAACGCCTGGTCGGTGTATTTCCGCGATCCCGAAGGTAACCAGATCGAGATGTTCTGCGACACGCCGTGGTACGTGCCGCAGCCGTGCGGCTTCAAGATCGACCTCGATGCGAGCGAGGACGAGGTCTACCGCTTCACCGAGGAACAATGCAAGGCGATGCCCGGCTTCAAGCCGATGGAGGAGTGGCGCGCCGAGATCAGCCGGAAGATCGCGGCCAAGCTCGCAGCGGCGGCGGATTAATCGCCGCCATTCCGGGCGCTCCCGCGCCGCAAGGCGGGCCGGGATCGACGCACCAATGACGCCGTGTTCCTGAATTCCGGGTCTGGCCTTGCGCGCCGGCCCGGAACGACCCAAGCCAGAGAAGGAATCATCGATGGACGGTATCCGTGGCTTTCACGCCCATATCTATTACGATGCCGATACCAAAGCGAAAGCGGCGCGCGTGCGCGAAGCTCTGCTCGCCACGTTCAAGGTTGAGCCGGGCGGGTTCAGTGACGAACCCGCCGGCCCGCACCCGATCTCGCAATGCAACGTCATCTTCGAAGTGCCGGAATTCCAGAACGTCGTGCCGTGGCTGATGCTGAACCGCGACGGCCTTGACGTGCTGGTTCATCCGCTGACCGACAGCAACGTCGATGACCACAGCAAAAACGCGCTGTGGCTCGGCACGCCGGTGCCGCTGAAGCTCGAGGTGCTGAACCCGCAATACCGCCAGAGCCTGTTGCCGTCATCGCAGCGCGCGGCCTAGAAGACGCCACGGCCGCTCCGGTAATCTCACCCGGCGCAGGCAAGCGGAGGGCTGCATGACGCTGCGAGGCAAGACTGCGATCGTGACCGGCTCGACGAGCGGCATCGGGCAGGGCATCGCCGCGGCGCTTGCCGCCGAGGGGTGCGCAATCGTGCTGAACGGGTTCGGCGATCCGACGGCGATCGAGCGGTTACGCCGCGACATCGCCGATCGCCACGGCATCGAAGCACTCTATGTTGCGGCCGATATGGGGCAGCCGGCCGAGATTCGCCGCCTGGTCGCGACCGCAGTCGAGGCGTTTGGCGGCATCGACATTCTCGTCAATAATGCCGGCATCCAGCATGTCGCACCGATCGCCAAGTTCCCCGAAGACCGCTGGGACGCCGTTATCGCGATCAACCTGTCGGCGGCGTTTCACGCGACGAAGGCCGCCCTGCCGCCGATGATCGCGAAGGGCTGGGGCCGCATCGTCAACATTGCCTCGGCGCACGGCCTCGTCGCGAGCGGCGAGAAGGCGGCCTATGTCAGCGCCAAGCACGGCCTTGTCGGCCTGACCAAGGTGACGGCGATCGAGACCGCCAACCAAGGCATCACGTGCAACGCGATCTGCCCGGGTTGGGTCCTGACACCGCTCGTCGCACAGCAGATCGAGGCGCGAGCGCAGGTGCAGGGCATTGCCGTCGAGCAGGCGCGCGCGGATCTGCTGCGGGAAAAGCAGCCGATGCTCGATTTTACGACGCCGGAAAAGATCGGCGCGCTCGCGGTGTTCCTGTGCGGCGAGGCGGCGGCGACGATTACCGGCGCAGCCCTGTCGATCGACGGCGGCTGGGTCGCGCAATAGCGGCCGCTCTTCAGGTCAGTGCGCTTCGGCTTGACGGTGGCCCATCCGCTCTTCGATATCGACATACAGGTTCGCCAACGCCTCGCCGGCCAATTCCCTCGTCAACTGCGGCGCCATCTTGAACGATTTGCAGGTCTCGATGACATGATCGCAGATAAACCGCGGCTGGTAATATGCCAAACCGTATGATCCCAGCATTTCGATGATATAATCGAAGACATCTTCGGCGAACGTCAAACCGCGTGATTTCGCCACGGCGGCGAAAATCTGGCGATACTCATCGCGCGTCGGCTCGAACAATTTGATTTTATATTGGATACGGCGCAGAAACGCGGCGTCCATCAGGTCCGCCGGCTGCAGATTGGTCGAAAACATCAACAGCACGTCAAACGGCAGCGTGAAGCTGGCGCCCGTATTGAGCTTCAGAAAATCGATCTGGTTCTCCATCGGCACGATAAAGCGATTCAGCAGATCATTCGGCGGAAAGCGCTGGCGGCCGAAATCGTCGATCAGAAACATCCCGTTGAGCGCCTTGACATGGAGCGGCGCATCGTAGAACCGCGCTTCGTTGTTCCACTGCAGCTCCAGCATCTCCATCGTCATCTCGCCGCCCGCCATGACGACCGGCCGCGAGCAGGCCACCCAGCGCTGATCGAAGGTCTCGCGGTGCAGGCCGAGCAGCGCCCCATGCTCGTGCGTCGGCTCTTCCTGCGGGCGCGGCTGATGGATCTGCACGTCGAAGATCTTGATGATTTGGCCGCCAACCTCGAGCGCATAGGGGATGTAGACCGGGTCCTTGAACAGGCCGGCGATGCGGGTCGACAGCGTCGTCTTGCCGTTGCCCGGCGGTCCGTACAGCAGCACGCTGCGCCCCGCGTTGATCGCCGGCAGCAGGCGGCGGATCATCGTATCGGGCACGACGAGGCCGGCAAAACCCTGGCGCATTGTCTCTTCGTACATCATCTCATTGGTGATGCGCTGCTTGTCGATCTGGTCGCGATAAGCTTGCAGCGACACCGGCACGGGCCCGAGATAAACGCTCTGATCGACCGCCTCCTTCGCGGCGGTGCGGCCGGCTTCGGTCAGCGCGTAATGGGTTGACAGCGCGAGGTCGCTCGTCGCGCCGGTCGCGCCGACGAAGCGCTGGCGTACGGCATCTTCGACCAGCTGCTGCACGAGGCGGCGCGGCAGCTTCATGCGCCCGGCGAGGTCGAGGATCGTCTCGCACGCCTCGATGTGCATGAACTTCAGCATCAAATACAACAGGTTGCGTTCAGAGATGCCGGTTTCCGCAATGTCGGCCGGGATCGGCGGCGCGGTATTGACGACGCCGGCGATCTGGTCGGCCGTCACCAGGCCCATTGCCACCAGATTTTCGCCGAGCCGCCCGCCCTCCCGGAGCTGCCGGGCAAGCGCCGCATCGATATCGGCCGGGGTCACCAGGCCCTTCGCCACCAGTATGTCGCCCAACTGCATGACGGCCCACCCGATCAGAGCGATGCATGAATTGCATCGGCTCCTTAATAAAGCGTAACCGCAGCGCCTCAGCCCGCTTCAGCGCTGCGGTTCGACGACGACGGTGCCGGTCTTGCCGCCGGCCTCGACGGCGCGGTGCGCCGCCGCGGTCTCGTAGAGCGGCCAGCGGCCGGCGACCGACAAGATGCGCCCCGGCGTCGCGACCCAGTGCGCGATGTCGCGCTGTGCCCGCTGCCGCGCGGCGTGCGGCGAACCGGCAACGACATCGAATGGACGCTGATGTTGCGCCCCATCAATTCGCGCATCGGCACCTCGGGCGTGCGGTTGCCGTTCGTCGCGTAGACCGCGATGCTGCCGTTCGCCCGCATCGACGCCAGGGTCGCGGCGAGATTGCCGCCGAAATCAACTTCAACGACGTGATCGACCCCCTCCCCACGGGTCAGGTCGCGAATGCGCGCGGCGACATCTTCGCGCCGGTAGTCGATGACGTGGTCGGCGCCGCCGGCGCGGGCGCGCGCCGCCTTCTCCGCCGAGCTGACCGTGGCGACGACCGTCGCGCCGGCCCACTTGGCAAGCTGCACCGCGTAATGGCCGACCGCCCCCGCGCCGCCGGTCACCAGCACGGTCTTGCCGTGCACCGAGCCGGCCAGAAACACGCAGCGATGCGCCGTCATGCACGGCACGCCCAACGTCGCACCCTCGGCAAACGACACGTGCTCCGGCAATTCGGTGACCAGATCGACGTCGAGTGCGATGTATTCCGCCGCGGTGCCCATCCAGCGGCCGTTGCGCTGGCCGTTGTAGAGCCAGACGCGCCGGCCGAGCCAGCGCGCCGGCACACCGGGTCCGGTCTGATCGACAACGCCCGCGCCGTCGCTGTTCGGCACGACGCGCGGATATTCCATCGGCTGCCCAGGGCCGCCGCGCCGGCGATAGGTGTCGCTCGGATTGACGCCGGAAGCCTCCAGCCGCACCCGCACTTCGCCCGGCCCCGCCTCCGGCGTCGGCAATTCGCCGCATACCAGGACATCGTCGGCCGCTCCCTGCCGATCGTACGATACCGCGCGCATCGCAATCTCCCCTGTCGCCGCGCGCCTCAATCGGAGCGCGGCCGGCCGGCAGGTTATGCCCCGGCAGCGGGTGCGACAAGACGCGCCAGGCTGGCGTTGGCCGCGTCCTCGCGGGCATCGCGACCGCCGCTCGGGCGTTATCGCCGCATGCCGCGCCGCAACGCCGATCACCGCGCCAACAATTTTGACGTCGTGCGCCTCGCAGCGGCGGTCTCGGTGATTTTTTCCCATTCCTTCCTGATCGCCGCCGGCACGCAGGCGAACGAGCCGTTCGTGATCCTGACCGGCGGCCAGTGCGTGCTGGGGCTCGTCGGCGTGTTCGTGTTCTTCGTTATCAGCGGGTATCTGGTCACCGGGAGCTTCTGCCGGCGGCCGGAGCCCGGCCGCTTCGCGCTGCGCCGGACGCTGCGCATCTACCCGGGGCTGCTCGTCAACGTTGCGCTATGTGCGTTCGTTCTCGGCCCGATGGTTACGCAGCTGTCGTTTTCGGGCTATCTCGCCGCACCCGGCCTGCGGCATTTCCTCGCCGCGGCGGCGACGCTCGACCCCGGAGAATTGACGCTGCCCGGCGTCGTCTTTTCGCACAACGCAGTGGGGCGGCATCTCAACGGCTCGTTGTGGACGCTGCGCTACGAGGCGCTGATGTACCTGATGGTCGCCGGCCTCGGCGTGTTGCGCCTGTTGCGCCTGCCGACCGCGATCGCACTAATCGCTGTCGGCATGGCCGCGGTGTATTTCGAGGACGCGCTGCGGCCGGTGGGCGAATTGTGGCAGTGGGCCTGGCTGCTCGGGCCGTTCGCGGCCGGCATGGCCCTGCATCTCCTGCGCGACCGCATCGTCTGGAGCGGCGGCGTCGCGCTCGCGGCATTGGCGGCGCTGGCGCTGTTCACGGCGCTCGGCAGGCTGATCCTGCTGTTCCCATTGGCCGGCGCCTATCTCGTGATCTGGTTCTGCCGGCGCTATGACCGGCGGCTCGATTATTCGCGCTGGTGCGGCGACCTGTCCTACGGCATCTACATCTATGGCTGGCCGGCCGAAGAATTCGTCATGTGGCTGTCGGGCGGGCGCGCCGCATGGTGGCAGGTGTTCCTATCGTCGCTTTTCATCGTGCTGCCGGCGGCATGGCTGTCGTGGCACCTTGTCGAAGGCCGCGCGCTGCGCCTGGCGCGTCGGCCGGCGGTCACACCTCCGGCGGATGCGCTGCCCGCCCCTGCCGCGCTGGAGCGGTGACGCGACCCCTGGACGCCGGCGCCGCGGTGGTCGAGCCGGTCATCCAGATCCGCGAGGTCAACGCATAGGCCATCGCTCAGCCGAGACGCCAGCCGGCCTCGCGCGCGAATTCCTCGAAAAAATCGATGTCGTAGGCGCGCTCCGGCGCTTGGCGCACGCGGGCGTCGAGCCGGTGCGCGTCGTCGCCGACGAGGATGCGCCAGCGCTCGGCCTTGACGCCGTCGAGGATGATCTTGGCGGCCTCGGCGGCGCTGGTCGGCGCCTCTTCGCGAAAGCGCCGTTCCCGCTCAGCAACGAGGCTGCGGATCGCGTCGTCCGGCAGCGCGGCGATGTCGCGGCCCGAGGCCGCGAGACGCGCCTTCGCCTGCGCGATCTGGCGCGCATCCATCGCGTCCGCCTCAGGGTCGCCGCCCTGGATCTTGCGCGAATTGGCGGCGATGCCGGTGCCGATATGGCCGGGCATCACAACCGAGCATCTGATGTGCGGCGCGGTGAGGCGCAGATCGGTGATCAGCGCCTCGGTAAAGCCCTTGACCGCGAATTTCGCCGCCGAATAGGCGGTGTGCGGCGTCTTCGGCCCGATCGATGCCCAGAAGCCGTTGACGCTGCTGGTGTTGACGATGTGGCCTTCCTCGGCCTTCAAGAGCATCGGCAGAAACGCACGGGTGCAATTATAGACGCCGCCCCAACAGATGTTGAACGTGCGCTCCCATTCCTCGCGGGGGTGCGCCACCATGCTGCCGCCGCCGCCAATCCCGGCATTGTTGAACAACAGGTGAATCTTGTCGGTCGCATGGCGCTCGGCAACTTCGTCGCGGAAACGGTTGACCTGCGCTTCGTCCGACACGTCGGCGATGTGCGTCGTGATGCGCAGCCCTTGCGGCGATCCGGCCGCGGCGCACAGCGCCTGCGTTTCGGCCATGCCACCGGGCGCGACATCGCACATCGCGATATTGCAGTTCTCGGCGACGAGCTGGCGCACCAGTTCACGCCCCATGCCGCTGCCGCCGCCGGTAACGACGGCGATCTTGCCCGCAAAATTTTTCATGACCCGGGTGTCTCCTCGCTCGCGATGTTATACGTGCCCGCCGCTCACACAAGCGCGCACCGGAAAATGCCGCAAAGGCGGCGCCGGAATCGTATTATTCCGCCAAGTCATAGGCGCGCTCGCCGTGGATTGCCAAGTCGAGACCTTCGTGCTGCTGTTCGGCACTGACCTTGAGCCCGACGGTCGCCGCCAGCAGCTTGACGATGACGACGGTCCCCGCCGCCGACCAGACGGCTGCTGCAACGACGCCGAGCAATTGGGCGCGGAATTGCGCGGCCGCGCTCAATTCGTGCCCGAACCCGCTGCCGCCGAATGCCGGGAGCGCGAACATCGCGACGGCCAGCGATCCGAGTATGCCGCCGACGCCATGCACCGCGAATACGTCGAGCGAATCGTCGATCTGCTTGATAAAGCCGGTCGCAAAGAAGCACAGCGCGCCGCCGGCGGCTCCCATCAGCGCGGCGCCGACCGGGCCGACATAGCCCGATGCCGGGGTTATCGTCGCAAGCCCGGCGACGCAGCCGGTTACGATGCCGACCGATGTCGGCTTGCCGAACCGCAGCCGTTCGATGACGATCCAGGCAAGCCCGGCAGCCGATGCGGCGAGGTGCGTCGCCAGGATCGCAGAGGCGGCAGACGCGTCGGCGGCGAGCGCGCTGCCGCCGTTGAAGCCAAACCAGCCGAACCACAGCATGCCGGCGCCGGCCATTGTCATGCCGGGGCTGTGGGGCGGCGAGATGGTGTGGAAAACCGGTGCGCGGACCGATCACCGTCGCCGCAACGAGGGCGGACACGCCTGCCGTGGTGTGCACGACAATGCCGCCGGCGAAGTCGATCGTACCGAGTGCGGCGAGAAAGCCGCCGCCCCACACCCAATGCGCGACCGGCAGGTAAACCACCACGAGCCACAATGTCGAAACGACAGCACAAAGCTGAATTTCGCCCGCTCGGTAAAGGCGCCCACGATCAGCGCCGGCGTGATGATCGCAAACGTCATTTGGAACAGCGCGAACGCTGTCTCGGGCACCCCGTTGGGATGCAGATGTCCGCTGACGTTGTTCAAGAACGCGGCGTCAAGCGACCCGATCAGCGCGTTTCCACGGTCGAAGACGAGGCTGTAGCCGAATGCCACCCAAAGCAGCGAGACGATGCAGCTGACGACAAAGCAATGCATCAATACCGAAAGCAGATTGCGGGCCCGCACCAGCCCGCCATAGAACAACGCGAGGCCCGGCAACGTCATGAACAGCACCAGCGCCGAGGCCATCAGCACCCAGGCAGTGGAACCGGTGTCGATCCCTGTCGAAGTCGCCGCTTCGGCCGCCTCGATGTGCACCCCGAGGCAGCAACTCGCGGCAAAAAACAAGCGCAGCATCCGCCGCGTCGCGGCCGATCCCCCGATGCCATCCTGCGTCCCCCAGCCTGTATTTTCGGCGGCGGCATACTGGCGAATGATCGTCGCCGGCACCACTTCGAACTGGGCCGATCGCCGCGCTGCAGCCCCTGACCGATAGCGCTGCGCGTGGCGGATGCCCGGACGACAAACGCGATCGGTCGCCGGCGCTCTGTCCGGTACCCAACCGGCCGGGCGCGACAGATTGAGCCACTGGGGGATTTGCGCCGATGCTGACCGTGACCCGCGACATGATGCTGCCGACCGCGATCACCGGCTCCTACCCGCGGCCCATTTGGTTCAACGCCAACCTCGACGGCCGCTCGTTCAAGACGATGATGGGCGACTCGCTGTTCCGCGAGCAATACCTCGATGCTGTCACGGCGGTCATCAACGCGCAGGAGGCGGCGGGGCTCGACATCGTCACCGACGGCGACAGCCGCTTCGACCTCGCGGTCGGCGGCAAATCCTGGTTCTTCTACCCGATCGAGCGCATGGGCGGCATCACCGGCCACCGCGACACCTCGCCCGGCTGGTCGCAGCGCCCCGGCATCCGCCCCGGCAAGATCCTCTATGAAGTGGCGGAAGCCTACCAGCCCGGCGTCGTCACCGGAAAGCTGTCGCGCGGCCCCCTCGAATATGCCGCGATCTGGCAGGTCGCGCAGCGCCTTTCCGACAAGCCGGTCAAGTTCGGCGCGATCGCCGGCACGACATTGGCCAGCATGCTATGGGATGAGCATTACCGCGACGACAGGGCGATGATCCTCGATCTGTGCGACATCATGAACGCGGAGTTCAAGGAATTGGCGGCGGCCGGCTGTCCGCTGATCCAAGTGGAGGAGCCGCGCCATCACGGCATGACGACGCAGCCCGAGTGCACCGACCACGACCTCGAATTCCAGACCCTTGCGTTCAACCGCCAGCTCGCCGGCATCGACGCCGAGATTTGGGTGCACACCTGCTGGGGCAACCCGAACCAGCAACGCATCTACTGGGACGTGCCGAGCTACGAGCGCGCCTTGCCGCACCTGTTGCAGCTCGATTGCGACGTGATCACGTTCGAATGCGCCTCCAGCGGCGGTAAGGACCTGCCGCTGTTCGGCAAATACAAGACCGACAAGAAGATCGGCATCGGCGTTGTCAACCATTGCAACACCGTGGTCGAGCCGGCCGAGCACGTCGCCGAACTGATCCGCCGCGCGCTCGAATTCATTCCGCCCGAGCGGCTCGTCATCACGACCGATTGCGGCTTCGGGCGCGAGGGGCTGTCGCGCCGCATCGCCTATTACAAATGCATCGCGCTGGTCGAAGGCACCAACATCGTGCGCCGCGAACTGGGCCTGCCGCAAGCGCATATCCGCGCCGCCGACCCGCGCCTCTATTTTGCCGGCGCCGGCTGAATCACCTGGGCGGCGGCCGCTGACGCGGCGAGCGCGTCCTTCAGCGCCGGATCGTCGGGTTTCAGCTTCAGCGCGTGGGTGTAGGCGTCGTGCGCCTTAGCCGGCTCGCCGAGCACCATGTAAGAGCGGCCGAGCCGCACCCAGCCCTCGAGATCGTCCGGCTGCGCTTTGAGGCGGGCGGCGAGCCGCGCCACCATCATGTCGATCATCGCCCTGCGTTGCGCTGCGGTCGCGCCGGCGGTGGCCTGGTCGACGGCGGCGACGGTCGCCGCCGACGGCATGTCGTTGCGCGGGTTCACCTCCGTCGCGGGCGGCGTCGGTGAGTCCAGCATCGCCGATGCCTCGGCGATGCGCTGCCGCACGACCGGCAGCCACGCGGCGTCGGCCGGCGAATCGTGCAGCAGCGCCTGCCAGGCGGCCAGCGCGCCCTTCGCATCGCCGCGCTGCATCTGCGCCAGCGCCAGGTAATAGCGCGCCTTTGGCGCCGTTTCCGGGTCCGTCAGCGCAGTCCGGAAAGCTGCCTCCGCGGCTGGCGTCACGGTACCGCCGGCCGCCAGTACCTGCGCCTCGCCCCAATCGCCGACAATATCGGCGCGGTGCCCGGACAGATCGACGGCGCGGCGGTAGGCCTCTGCGCCGGATTGATACTGGTCGAGGCCGACTTCGGTGCGGGCGAGCAACAGCCAGCCGGTCAAATCGTCCGGATCGGCTTTCAGATGCGCCCGCAACTGGGCCAACGCCGTCTGCATGTTGACGTGGCCGGTGTCGGCGTTGGCATCGGCGGCAGGTTGCGGCGCGGCGTCGCTGCGCGCTGCGAAGGGCTGGTCAGGCAGCGTCGGCGAACCGAGCGCGCCGTAGATCAGCAGCGCCGCCACTGGTAGCGCCAGAATCGCGACGGTGGCCGCCGCAATGGGCCTCGGGTGCGGCAGAATTTCCGGAGTTCCCGGCGCGAGAGCGATGATGCGGCGGCCGATCTCGGCCCGCGCCGCCTCGGCCTGCTCGGCCGACAGGACGCCGCGGCCGACATCGCGTTCGACCTCCGCCAGTTGGTCGCGATAAACCACCAGATTATAAGCGTCGCGCGCCAGCGGCCGGCCGCGCCCGAGCAGCAGCGGCAGCAGCAGCATTGCCGCCGCCAGCGAGGCCATGCCGACCAGCGCGATCGCCAGCGCGAGGCTCATCACTCGCGAGCCTCGCCGAGCGCCGCCGCCAGCCGTCGCTGCTCGTCGGGATTGAGCGGCGGTGGGGCGGACTGGCCGCGGCGGCTGCGATAGAACAGCACGATCGCCGCCGCCCCGAGCAGCAGCACGACCAGCGGGCCGCCCCACAACAGCAGCGTGCTGAATTCGAGCGGCGGCCGCAGCAGCACGTAATCGCCATAGCGCGAGCGGATATACGCGATAACCTGAGCATCGCTGTCCCCGGCGAGGATGCGGCGGCGCACCAGGAGGCGCAGATCGTGCGCCAGTTCCGCGCCGGAATCCTCGATCGACTGGTTGCGGCAGACGAGGCAGCGCAATTCGCTGCCGATATGTTCGGCCCGCGCCTCCAGCACCGGGTTCGCCAGCATCTCGCTCGGCAATACCGCGTAGGCGGGCGCCGTCAGCGCGAACAGCAACGAGAGCAGTGCGGACAGGCGCAGCGCGATCCGCCGCGAATTCGTCGCGCATTGGCGCATTGCGCTACGCGTGGCCGCCATACGATGCGCCGTCACCGATCGAGCCGGGCAACGAGCGGCAGGATCGTCTGGCTGACATCGGCATCGGTCAGCGGGCCGACATGCTTGTAGCGGATGCGTCCCGTGCGATCGACGAGGAAGGTTTCAGGCACGCCGTAAACGCCCCAATCGATCGCCACCCGCCCGTCATCGGCGCCGATCCTCGCGTAGGGGTCGCCGAGCGCCTCTATCCAGGCCTGCGCGACCGCCGGCTTGTCCTTGTAATCGATCCCGTAGATCGCGACGCGGCCGCTGCGGGCCAGCGCGTCGAGCGCCGGCGCCTCGTCGCGGCACGGCGCGCACCACGATGCGAAGGCATTGACGAGGCTGACATGCCCCTTCAGATCGGCGGAGGAAAAGCCGCGCTGCCCACCGATCAGCGGCGGCAGCGAAAACCGTGGCGCCGGCTGGTTTATCAACGGCGACGGCAGCACATCGGAGTGCACCTGAAGCCCGACGTAGAACCCGCCGACGAGCAGCGCAAATAGCGCGCTCGGCAGCACGAAGACCCAGCGGCGGCTCATTCGGCCGCCTGTATCCGGGCGGCCGCCGCGACCGCCGGACGCATCGACCGCATCGGCGCGCCGACCCGGTGCCGGCGGTCGGACAGCGAGACGAGCCCGCCCAGCGCCATCGCCGCGGCGCCGAGCCAGATCCACGGCACCAGCGGGTTATAATAAAGGCGCAGGACGTAGCCGCCGTCCTTGCCGTCGGGCGCGCCGATGACGGCATAGACGTCGGCCAGCAGGTTGGTGCGGATCGCGACCCCTGTCTGGTCGCCGTCTTCCGACGTGTAGAAGCGCCGATAGGGGTGCATCACGGCGATTTCGCGGCCGCCGGCAAGAAGCCGCATATCGGCGCGGGTCTCCGTCCAGTCGGGGCCGCGCACCGTGTGGACCGCATCGAACGCCAGCCGGTAACCGGCGATGTCGAAGGATTGCCCGGGGTGGGCGCTCAAGACGGTGTGTTCGCTCCAGGCATTGGAGCCGGTAATGCCGGCGATGACGATCGCCATGCCGGCATGCGCGAGCGTCATGCCCCAGGCGGCGCGCGGCAGCCGCAGTGCGCGCCGCAGCACCGCGGAGAGCGGCTCGGCAAAGAGATGCACCCGTTCGGCCAATTCACTCGCCGTCGCCGCAAAGAGCCAGGCCGCAAGCGCAAGTCCGCACGCCGCGCCGAGCGAACGCACGCCGGCCGCCGCCAGCGTCACGACGGCCGCGGCGGCGGTTGCAAGAAACGCCCATTTGAGGCGCGCCAGGGCCGCCGCGAGATCGCCGCGCTTCCACGGCAGCATCGGGCCGACGCCCATCGCGACCAACAGCGGCACCATGACCGGCACAAAGGTCATCGCGTAAAACGGCGGTCCGACCGATACGCGCTGGCCGGTCATGACATTGAGGAACAGCGGGTAGAGCGTGCCGATGAACACCGTCGCCGCGGCCGTCGCGAGCAGCAGGTTGTTGAGCAACAGGCCACCTTCGCGCGAAATCGGCGCAAACAGGCCGCCGCCGTGCAATTGCGGCGCGCGCCAGGCGAACAGCAACAGCGCGCCACCGGTATAAAACACGATCAGCAGCAGGATGAAGACGCCGCGCCGGGGATCGGTGGCAAATGCATGGACCGAGGTCAATACGCCCGAGCGCACCAGGAACGTGCCGACGAGGCTCAGCGAGAAGGTCAGGATCGCCAGCAGGATGGTCCAGGTCTTCAGGGCTTCGCGCTTCTCGACGACGATTGCCGAGTGCAGCAGCGCAGTGCCGATCAGCCACGGCATGAACGAAGCATTTTCGACCGGGTCCCAATACCACCAGCCGCCCCAGCCAAGCGTGTAATACGACCACCAGCTGCCTGCTGCGATCCCCGTCGTCAGCGCGCACCAGGCCGCCAGCGTCCAGGGACGCACCCAGCGTGCCCAGGCCGGATCGACGCGGCCCTCGATCAGCGCTGCGACCGCAAAGCAGAACGCGATCGAAAACCCGACATAGCCGAGGTAGAGCATCGGCGGGTGAAACGCGAGGCCGCGGTCCTGCAGCAGCGGATTGAGGCCGGCACCGTCGGCAGGGGCCGGCGACAGGCGCAAGAACGGGTTCGAAGTCAACAGGATGAAGACGAGAAACCCGACGCCGATCATTGCCTGCACGGCGAGCACCCGCGCCCTGAGACCCGGCGGCAGGCTGCGTCCGAACACGGCAACGGCGGCGCCGAACAATGCCAGGATGAAGACCCACAGCAGCATCGAGCCTTCATGATTGCTCCACACGCCGGTCAGCTTGTAGAGCAACGGCTTCACGCTGTTCGAATTCTCGGCGACATTGGCCATCGAGAAGTCGCTGACCGCATAGGCGTGCATCAGCGCAAAGAACGCGATCGCAACAAACAGGAACTGCGCCAGCGCCGCCGGCCGCGCCCAGGCCGTCAGGGCGGCGTCCTGTCGCGCCGCGCCGACGAGCGGCACCGTGGCCTGCAGCATTGCGACGCACAGCGCCAGGATCAGGGCGAAATGTCCAGCTTCGTCGATCATCGTGCTTCCCGCGCCGCGGATGAACTGGCGCTTCGCTGCAATGCGACGCTCATCTCTGTCACCGCCATAGCGCAGCGGCGGGCGGAAGCGCAATGCCCGCGCGGACACGGCGGCATTATATCACGGTCCGCCCGGCGCCAAGGCGCCGAGCGCGCCCACGGGCCGCGGTCATAGGGGCATGTCGCGCAGCCTCGAATCAGCCAGCGGCAGCAGCCGGGCGAGGCGATCGGCCCATCGCTCCCGCCCCGCGGCATCGGCGATCAGGTCCTGGCGGATCTCGATCTCGACATGCGGCAACCCCCGCTCCTCGCCGTGCACCGGCACGGTGTAGTCGCTGTTGCCGGTGATCGCGTAAGGCTCGTTGTCGCCGACTGCGAGATCGCGGTCGGTGCGCAGCAGGTCTAGCAGGATATGCGGCAGCCGGAGATCGCGCCCGCCGGCATTGTAGAGGATGCCGACCTCGACCCGGCGCGCGACGCCGTTGAACACCGGCGTAAACGAATGCATCGCGACCAGCACGGCCCGCCGGCCGTCAGCGCGGCGGCGGTCGAGCAGCGCGGTGATCCGATCGTGATAGGGCTGGAAAATGGCGCCTCGCCGCGCCTCGCGTTCGGCCGCGGTCAAGCCCGCGTTGCCGGGGATTGCGGTGGTCTCGCTAACCAGGGGGATCGCGCTCGCCCATTCCGGCCGCCGATTGCAGTCGATGACAAGCCGCGAATACGCCTGCAACACCGCGGTCGCATCGAGCGCCGCCGCGAGCCGCTCGGTGACGCCGGCAATGCCGATGTCCCAGGCGATGTGGCGCGCCCGCTCGCTTTCGGGCAGGCCGAGATCGCCGAGCCGCCGCGGGATTGCGCGGCCGGCATGATCGGCGGTCAGCAGGAAATCGGCGGCGCCGTCGGGCCGCAACACGCGCACCGGCGGCGGGTCGCCGTCACCGAGCAGCGGGTCGAGCTGCGCCATAACGCGCGCCGCTAGCGCCGCTCTTCGCGCGGCATCGCCTCCTGGCCGCGCGTGCCCTTGACGCTCTTCCACTCCGGGCGCTGCACATTGACGAGGTCGCCGAGCCGCGCATAGCCGGAACCGGCAAGGCGGCAGGCCGGGTCGAGCAGCTTCGGGTCGACCCGGCCGCTGCGCCACACCGAGGCATCGACATGGGCGTGCAGGATGCGCGCCAGCACGATATTGGCATTGCCGTCGGTGTGGATGTGCTGGACCTCGCATTCCAGATGCGCCTTGGCCTCGCCGACCCGGTACGGGCGCACCGTCTGCGCCGGCAACGGCGTCAGCCCGGCCCAGCCGAACTCCTCCTCTTCGCTGGGGAAGTCGCAAGCGGTGAAGTTCATCTGCTCGAGCAGCTGCATGCTGACGATATTGGCGACAAATTCCGGTACCTCGCGCAGGTTGCGCAGGCTGTCTTTCACCCCGGTTGAGGCAAAGGCGCAGTAGAACGGGTTGCTGCCCATCAGGTTGAAATGCGAATACGGCGCCAGGTTCTTGACGCCGCCGGCCGACAGCGTCGAAATCCAGCCGATCGGCCGCGGGATCACCAGCGCGTTCATCAGGAAATAAAAAGCTCGGCCCTGCCAGTCGTCAGGCCCGATCTCGAGGTCGCGGTCGAGCGTGTCGGGCGGGCCGTCGTGAGTCGCGAGCGTCATATCGAGGGCCGATCTTTGTGGTTGCGGCTGCGTGACGATAGCAGCGGCGCGGCCGCGAACCAATGGTCAGGCCCGGACCGCAGCAAGTTCGTCGGACGCGACGTCGTCGCGGAAACCGCCCGACTGCCGGTGCCACAGCGCGGCGTAGTGACCGCGCGCGGCAAGCAGCCGTTCGTGCGTGCCTTCCTCGACAATCCGGCCGCGGTCGAGCACGACAAGCCGGTCCATGCGGCAGATCGTCGACAACCGGTGGGCGATCGCGATGACCGTGCGGCCCTCCATCAGTTCGGCAAGCTGCTCCTGGATTGCCGCCTCGACCTCCGAATCGAGCGCGGAGGTTGCTTCGTCGAGCACGAGGATCGGCGCGTCCTTCAGGATCACGCGGGCGAGCGCGATGCGCTGGCGCTGGCCGCCCGACAATTTGACGCCGCGCTCGCCGACATGCGCGTCGAAACCGGTGCGGCCGTGCCAGTCCTCGAGCCCCTCGATGAAATCGAGCGCGTGGGCGCGGCGCGCCGCATCGACGATTTCGGCTTCGCTTGCCAACAGGCGGCCATAGCGGATGTTGTCGCGGATCGAGCGATGCAGCAGTGAGGTATCCTGCGTCACCATGCCGATCTGCGCGCGCAGGCTCTCCTGCGTCAGCCCGGCGATGTCGCGGCTGTCGATCAGGATGCGGCCCTTCTCCGGCCGGTAAAACCCGAGCAGGAGATGCACCAGCGTCGATTTGCCGGCGCCGGAGCGGCCGACGAGGCCGACCCGCTCGCCCGGCGCCACATCGAGATCGAGGCCGCGCAATACGCCGCCGCGGCGCGGCGCGCGGCCGTAATCGAAATGCACCCCGACAAAGCGGATCGCACCGACGACCTGCGGCAATTCGACGGCGCCCGGCAGGTCGGGCATCTGGCGCGGCACCGCGATCGAACGCATGCCGTCCTGCACCTGGCCGATATCGTCGAAGATGTTGGCGATCTGCTGCGCCAGCCAGCCCGAGATGTTGTTGATCTGCCACGACATCGGGATCGCCGTTGCGACCGTGCCGACGACGATGTGCCCCCGCATCCACAGGCCGATCGCGATGGCGCCGGTGCCGACGATCAACAGCGCGTTCATCAATTGCAGCGACAGCGCCCACCAGGTCCCGAGGCGCTGCTGCGAGCGCCAGGTTTCGGTGTGCTCGTCCACGGCTTCCCGCACGAAGCGGTCCTCGTCGCGGGCGCGGGCGAACAGCTTGACGGTCAGGATGTTCGTGTAGCTGTCGACGACCTTGCCGGTCAGCACCGAGCGCATCTCCGACATGCGCCGGGATCGCTCGCGCATGTGCGGCAGAAAGCGCGTCAGGACGACGACGTAGAGCGCGAACCACGCGAGGATCGGCAGCGCCAGGCGCCAGTCGGCCGCCGACAACAGGCCCACCGCGCTCGTGCCGTAGACGACGATGTACCAGATGCCGATAATCGACAGCACGACGCTTTCGCGCAGCGCCGGCCCCGTCTGCATGACGCGCGAGGCAATGCGGCCGGCGAAATCGTTCTGGAAGAACGTCCAGCCCTGCCGCACGACGTGCCAATGGTTCTGCCAGCGCACCAGATTCGTGAGCCCGGGCGTCATGACCTGGTTGGCGACGAGGGTCTGCGCGAAATGCACCGTCGGGCGGACGACGAGGAACAGCGCCGCCATCAGCATCAGCTGCACGCCGGCGTCGCGCCAGATCGTCGCCGGCGTCTGCGAGGTGACGAGCGAGACGACCCGTCCCAGGCACACCGGGATCAGCGCGTCGGTGACCGCGACGCAGAAGCCGGTCACAAACAATGCCGCCAGCGGCTTTGGGATTTGGCGGATGAAGTGCCAATAGAAGCGGACGAGCGCATGCGGCTCGCCGAGCGCGGGCGGCGGCGCGTCGGGCGGCTCGGCGGTCGGGACGAGGATACGTTCGAGGGATCGCAGCATAAGCTGCTAAATGCCCGTGCCGCGACGGTCGGTCAACTCTGCCGCAAGTTTGTGCAGCCCCGCGTGCTCAGCGCAGCTCGGGAAAATCGTCTTCCCAGAATTCGGCAGCGGCGCGCGCCCCGGCGCGGCGCCGTTCGGCTTCGCTTGCACGCAATTCAACGCGGCGAATCTTGCCGGAGATCGTCTTCGGCAGCTCGGCAAATTCGAGCCGGCGCACGCGCTTGAACGGCGCCACATGCGCGCGCAGATGCCGGAAGATCGCGAGCGCCGTGGCGCGATCCGGTGCCTGGCCCGGCGCCAGTGCGATAAACGCCTTTGGCACGGCGGCGCGGCGCGCATCGGCCGACGGCACCACCGCCGCCTCGGCCACGGCGGGATGCTCGATCAAGGCGCTCTCCAATTCGAACGGGCTGATGCGGTAGTCGGAGGCTTTGAACACGTCGTCGGCCCGGCCGACATAGGTGAAATGGCCGCCCGCGTCACGCAGCGCCACGTCGCCGGTGCGGTAGGCGGTGCCGGCGACCGGCTCGACGCCGCCATCCTCCCGCTGGTAGCCTTGCATCAAGCCAAGCGGCGGCGGGTCGAGGGCGAGGCAGATTTCCCCCTCCTCCCGCTCGGCGCCGGCCTCGTCGAGCAGGCGCACGCAATAGCCGGGCGCCGGCCGGCCCATTGCGCCGGGCTGCAACGGCTGGCCGGGGAAATTGCCGATCTGCAGCGTCGTCTCGGTCTGGCCGTAACCGTCGCGGATCACAAGGCCCCAGGCGGCGCGCACCTGTTCGATGACTTCGGGGTTCAGCGGCTCGCCGGCGCTGACGACTTCGCGCAGGCTGACCCTGCGCGCCTTGAGGTTTTCCTGGATCAGCATGCGCCAGACCGTCGGCGGCGCGCAGAACGTCGTGACGCGGTAGCGGGCGAGCGCGTCGAGCAGCCCCGCGGCGTTGAAGCGCGGCTGGTTCAGCATGAAGACGGTGGCGCCGGCGTTCCACGGCGCAAAAAAACAGCTCCAGGCATGCTTCGCCCAACCGGGCGACGAGATGTTGAGGTGGATGTCGCCGGGCTGGAGGCCGATCCAATACATCGCGGTCAACAGGCCGACCGGATAGCTCTGGTGGCTGTGCAGCACGAGCTTGGGCTTGGCGGTCGTGCCGGACGTGAAATAGAGCAGCAGCGGATCGCCGGCGCGCGTCTCGCCGTCGGGCGCAAAACGCGCCGGAGCGTCGGCGGCATCGGCGTAATTGCGCCAGCCGCGCGCCTCGCCGCCAGCGAGGATGCGGGTGTAATCGCCGGGAATGTCGGCGAACTTCGCAGCGTTGTCGGCACCGGTGACGACATGCCTGACGCGGCCGCGTTCGAAGCGGTCGAGGAGGTCGTCGCGGGACAGCAGGGTCGTCGCCGGGATGACGACGGCGCCCAGCTTCATCGCCGCCAGCATGACCTCCCACAGCGGCACGACATTGCCGAGCATCAACAGGATGCGCTCGCCGCGCCGGACGCCGAGGCCGCGCAGCCAGTTGGCGACGCGGCCCGAGCGCTCGGCCATTTCGGCGAACGAGATTCTCGCCTCGCCCGCTGCGTCGTCGACAATCCACAACGCCGTCCGGTCGTTGCCCCAGGCCATGCGGTCGAAATAGTCGAGCGCCCAGTTGAACCGGTCGAGCGCCGGCCAGCGGAAGTCGCGATACGCGGTCGCATAATTTGTGCGATGCGCGAGCAGAAAATCCCGCGCCTCAAGGAACGCCTGTGCCGGCATCGCGTCGCCTCCCCCATTGCTTGCGACGCTTCAGCATGACGCTCGATCCTCCTCGGCATCAAGCGGGAATGGCGGCGGCGGCGACGCGCGCCTACATTGCGGGGATGAGCGTCACCGTGCGTTTTGCCCCCTCCCCGACCGGCTTCCTGCATATCGGCGGCGCCCGCACGGCGCTGTTCAACTGGCTCTATGCGCGCCACCACCGGCTATATGGCGACGGCGGCACGTTCCGCTTGCGCATCGAGGATACCGATCGGCAGCGCTCGACGCCCGAGGCGGTCGCCGCGATCATCGACGGCCTTTCCTGGCTGGGCCTCGACTGGGACGGCGAGGTCGTCTACCAGTTCCAGCGCGCCGGACGGCACGCCGAGGCGGCACGGCAGCTCCTCGCCCGCGACCGCGCCTATTATTGCTGGTGCACACCGGCCGAATTGGCGGCCATGCGCGAGCGGGCGCGCGCCGAGCGGCGCTCGGTGCGCATCGACAGCCCCTGGCGCGACCCCGATTTTCGCCGCGCCGGGCCGCGACCCGACAACGCGCCGGTCATTCGCCTGAAGGCGCCGCAAGAGGGCGCGACGACGATCGATGATCTGGTGCAGGGCGAGGTCACCGTCGCGAACACCGAACTTGACGATCTGGTTCTGCTGCGCGCCGACGGTACGCCGACCTATAACCTGTCGGTCGTCGTCGACGACCACGACATGGGGATAACCCACGTGATCCGCGGCGACGACCACTTGCGTAACGCGTTCCGCCAGACGCAGATCTATCGGGCGCTCGACTGGGATGTGCCGGCCTTCGGCCATGTGCCACTGATCCATGGTGCGGACGGCGCCAAGATGTCGAAGCGGCACGGCGCGATCGGCGTCGAGCAATACCGCGAATTCGGCTATCTGCCGGCAGCGGTGCGCAATTACCTGATGCGGCTCGGCTGGAGCCATGGCGACGACGAGATCATTTCCACGGAGGACGCGATCCGCTGGTTCGACATCGCCGCTGTCGGACGCGCGCCGGCGCGCTTCGATCAGATGAAGCTCGACAACATCAACGGCCATTACATCCGCATGGAAGACGATGCACGATTGGTCGGCCTCGTCGCCGAGCGGCTGGAGCTTGATTTCGGCCGTGTGTTGGGCGAGGCCGAGCGCGCTCGCCTGCTGCGCGCGATGCCCGGACTGAAACCGCGGGCCAAGACGATCGTCGAACTGGCCGAGCGCGCCCGCTTTTACGTCGCGCCGCGGCCGATCGCACCGGCGGCCGACGCCGCAAAGGCGCTGACAGGCGAGGCGCGCGCCCTGCTGGCGGCATT
Source organism: Allostellaceae bacterium (assembly GCA_035504075.1). Lineage (GTDB taxonomy): Bacteria > Pseudomonadota > Alphaproteobacteria > ATCC43930 > CGMCC-115725 > DATARH01. Next base: position 47,270 of record DATJSO010000252.1, read on the forward strand.
GCCGGCAGCGCTTGCCGGGGCCGATTGGCGGGCGACGGCGATCGAAGGATCGCTGCGCGATTTTGCAGCGCAGCGCAATCTGAAGCTCGGCGCCGTCGCGCAACCGCTGCGGGCGGCGCTGGCCGGATCGCTCGCCTCACCCGGCATCTTCGAGGTCATGGAAGTGCTCGGACGCGACGAGAGCGTGGCACGCATCGCCGATGCTGTCGCCGGTTCGGCGGCAGGCTGACGGCGCAGCCCTCTCTCGCAAATGCGATATTGCATTGCAATATCCGAACGGCGTTTGATAATCCGCCGGCCGCGGCATATTGTCTGCGGAAACGGCCAATCGCCTGCGGGCGGCAGCATCGAGGTGCATCATGGACGGCAATAATGCGAATGTCGGCGCTGTAAACGGCACGATGACGCTGACCGACGACGCCACAGGCAAATCGGTCAAACTGCCGGTCATCGATGGCTCGATCGGGCCGAAGGTCATCGATGTTCGCAAGCTTTACGCGCAGACCGGGTATTTCACCTACGATCCCGGCTTTATGGCGACCGCCGCCTGCCGCTCCAGCATTACTTATATCGACGGCGACGAGGGCATCCTGCTCTACCGCGGGTACCCGATCGAAGAGTTGGCCGCCACGAGCGACTTCATGGAGGTCGCCTACCTGCTGCTCTACGGCGAGTTGCCGACGGCGGCGCAAAAGCAGCAATTCGTCTACGACATCACGCACCACACGATGGTGCACGAGCAGCTGACCTCGTTCTTCCGCGGTTTTCGTCGCGATGCGCACCCGATGGCGGTCATGTGCGGCGTCGTCGGCGCGCTGTCTGCCTTCTATCACGATTCGACCGACATCCATGACCCCTACCAGCGGATGGTCGCCTCCTACCGGCTGATCGCCAAGATGCCGACGATCGCCGCGATGGCGTTCAAATATTCGTCTGGCCAGCCGTTCATGTACCCGCGCAATTCGCTCGGTTATGCCGAGAATTTCCTGCACATGGCGTTCGGCGTGCCGACCGAGGACACAAAGGTCAGCCCGACCCTGGCGCGGGCGATGGACCGCATCTTCATTCTGCACGCCGACCACGAGCAGAACGCCTCGACCGCGACGGTGCGCAACGCCGGCTCCTCGGGCGCCAATCCGTTTGCCTGCATTGCCGCCGGGATCGCGTCCTTGTGGGGGCCGGCGCATGGCGGCGCCAACGAGGCGGTATTGAAGATGCTGGCGCGCATCGGCGACAAGAAGAACATCCCGGACTTCATCCGCCATGTCAAAGACAAGAACGAGCACGAGATCCAGTACGGTTTCGGCCATCGCGTCTACAAGAATTACGATCCCCGCGCCCGCGTCCTGCGCGACAGCTGCCACGAAGTGCTGGCCGAGCTCGGCGTCAGGAACGACCCGCTGTTGGAAATCGCGCTGGAGTTGGAAAAGATTTCATTGAACGACGATTATTTCATCAGCCGCAAACTGTATCCTAACGTCGATTTTTATTCGGGCATCATCCTGCGGGCAATGGGTTTCCCCATGAGCATGTTCACGGTGCTGTTCGCCCTTGCCCGCACGGCGGGATGGGTCGCGCACTGGCAGGAGCAGCTGGGCGAGACCGACCAGAAGATCGGCCGCCCGCGCCAATTGTACACCGGCCCCACCGAGCGCCATTTCGTGCCGGTGGAAAAGCGGGGATAATCAGGCTCCCGCCGTGTCGCCCTCGAACGGCGCGATTTTGGCGATGTTCTTTCGGG
>DATJSO010000253.1:0-16286 GCA_035504075.1 Allostellaceae bacterium
CGCACGATGCCCGCAACGACACGTCCGCGTCAGATGCCGGCGAGGGCGCGATCGAGGTCGGCGAGGAGGTCGGCTTCGGCTTCGAGGCCGGCGGACAGGCGCACGAGGCCATCGGTAATGCCGAGGAGCGCCCGCGCCTCGGGTTGCAGGCGGGAATGCGTCGTTGTTGCCGGATGAGTCACCAAGCTCTTGGAATCGCCGAGATTGTTGGAGATGTCGACAAGCCGCAGCGAGTCGAGGAAGCGGAATGCGGCCGCTTTGCCGCCGGTGATGTCGAATGCGACGAGCGTGCCGCCGGCCCGCATTTGGCGCTGCGCCAGCTCGTATTGCGGGTGGCTGGCGAGGCCGGGATAGATGACGCGCGCGACCTTCGGGTGGGCGGCGAGGAACGAGGCCAGCGCGGCCGCCGTGCGGCACTGCCGCTCGACGCGCAATTCCAGCGTTTCGAGGCCCTTCAGCAGCAGCCAGGCGTTGAACGGCGATAACGACGGCCCGGTATGGCGGTAGAACTGCCCGAGGTCTTCCTTGATGAATTTGTCGCTTCCCAAGATCGCGCCGCCGAGGGCGCGGCCCTGCCCGTCAATGTGCTTCGTCGCCGAATAGACGACGACATCGGCGCCGAGCGCCAGCGGCTGCTGCAGGAGCGGTGTCGCGAAGACGTTGTCGACGACGAGAATGCCGCCGGCGCGGTGCGCGAGCCGCGCCACCGCGGCGATGTCAACGATCTCCATCGCCGGGTTTGACGGGCTCTCGCAAAACGCGACCGCCGCGCCCGGCCCCTCGGATCGCGGGGCGAGCGCCGCTTCCCAGGCCGACAGGTCGCGGCCATCGACGAGCACCGTATCGATGCCGTAGCGCGGCAGCAGGTCGGCGACGATGTAATGGCACGAGCCGAACAGCGCGCGGCTCGCGACGAGACGCTGACCGGCGCGCAGCTTGCACAGCAGCGCGGCAAATACCGCCGCCATGCCGCTCGCCGTCGCGCGGCAGGCTTCCGCCCCTTCGATCAGCCTGAGGCGCTCCTCGAACATCGCGACGGTCGGGTTGCGATAGCGCGAATAGACGTAGCGCGCGCCGTCCGACTTGAAGGCGGCCTCGGCTTCGGCGGCGCTGCGATAGACAAAGCCCGAGGTCAGGAACAGCGCCTCCGAAGTCTCCTCATAGGCGGTGCGCTCGCTGCCGCCGCGCACCAGGAGGGTCGCGGTGGCAAGCGCGTCGGCGAGGTCGGGCGGCAGGATCGGCACGGGCATCGCGGCGGGCTCCTCGGGCAGGGCCGCGCCGCCGGGCGACAAAAAACCCCGGTCCGGCGCGGGCCAGGGTTCGGATCACTCCCCGACCTTTTAGCGCATTGTTTTACGTGGCGCGCAAGCCGGCCGGCTCAAATCACCACGAGCGCGCCGTCCTTAGCCGGCGCGGCGGCCGCTGTCAAGCGCGCGCAATCGGGGTCGAAACCGGGCGTGCTGCCGCACCGGCCAATCCGTGCCGACCCGGCGTCGGCCCGAACATCTCGTCTTGCCGTAAATTCTCGCAAATATTCTAATCGTTTTTCATTGGAAACAAAAGAAATGTCCGTGCGAAATTACGGTCAAGCGAGGCTCTCCGGGTTCTTTTTTTATTCCTAACGTCTGATTAACCGATTAAAAAGGGGCAGATGTCTTTCGATCGGGTGGTGCGACATGGAGAATTGGATGAAGCCGGTTGCCGCCGCCGTCTGTCGCGAACAACGCCGCCGCGCCGGCGCGTTCCGCGCCGCGGTGTCGCAAATGCCGCCGACAACCGCGCTCTCCGGGCCGCTGCTGGCGCAAAAGATGACGCGCGAGGACGAGGCGCGGCTGGCGCGGCATTTGACGGCGCTGCACCTGCCGCATGCATTGTCGGAGCACACCCGGCTGGTGCGGCACGGCACGATCGCCAATTTCGAACATCGGCACTACCTGTTGCGCCTCGCCGGCTGCGAAGTCGGCGCGCGCGAGCGGCGCCGCGCGGCGCGACTGATCCGCGCCGCCGGCTTTCCCGGGCCCGGGCCGCGCGCCGACAGCGATGTCGCGGCCGCCGCAGCGCTCGATGATTGCGGCTACATCGCGCGCGGCGAGAACGTCATCGCGCTCGGCGGCGGCGGCGCCGGCAAGACGCAGCTGCTGGTGGCGCTCGGGCAGGCTGCCTGCCGGCGCGGCCTGTCGGTGCGCTATGCGACCGCCGCCGCGCTGGTCGAGGAATTGACCGCCGCCTACGAGGCGCGGCGGCTGTTGGCGCTGTACCGCGGGCTCGACCGCTGCCGCCTGTTGATCGTCGACGATCTCGACGCCGCGCCGCTGTCGCCGGCCGGCGCCGCGCTGCTGTTCGAGGTGTTCAGCCGGCGGTCGGAGCGCGCCTCGACGATCGTCGCAAGCCGGCTGCCGCCGCTCGCGTGGAGCCGCATCTTCGGCAGCGCGCGGCTCAGCGATGCGGTTGTCGAGCGGCTCGCCTGGCGGCTGCACCGCTTCGATCTCGGCGGGGTCGATCCGGCGGCCTGGGCGGCCAATGATGCCGGCGACGCGGTGTGGCGCGCGACGCCGCTGGCCGAGCGCACAGCCGCCGGCCGCAGCCGCCGTTCGCGGCGCGCCCGGCTGGAGCCGGCCCGCTCGGCCTGAAGGCTGGTTCCGATCGCCGAACCCGAGGTGGGTGCCGGCCGGCGGGCGATCGCCGCCATTGCGGATTCCGCGCTGGGGGGGTTGCGGAATTCCGGATAGGATGGGCGATCACCCGCCGGCCCTGCGATGAGCGTCGACCATCCTTCCTGCAACCCGCTTTACAGTGACAACCGGCTGAAGCTCGGCGTTTTCGGCGCCAATGTCAGCAACGGCTGCGCCGCGACTACGGCGCCCGGCCATCTCGTCATGAACTGGCCGAGCAGCCGCGACATCGTGCTGACCGCCGACCGCGCCGGCTTCGAAGCCATTGTGCCGGTGGCGCGCTGGCGCGGCTTCGGCGGCGCGACGAACTTCAACGGCACGTGCTATGAAACACTGGCCTGGGCGGCCGGCATGGGCGCGCTGACGCAGCACGCGGCGGTGTTCTGCACGACGCACGTGCCGACGATCCATCCGATCGTCGCGGCCAAGCAGTGCACGACGGTCGATCACCTGACCGGCGGCCGCTTTGCGCTCAATGTCGTGTGCGGCTGGTTCGCGCCGGAACTGCGCATGTTCGGCCTGCACGAGATGGATCACGACACGCGCTACGCCTATGCCGACGAATGGGTCGAGATCGTCCGTCGGCTGTGGACCGAGGAGGACGAATTCGACTACGAGGGGAAGTTTTTCCGCATCGAGAAAGGGTTTCACGAGCCGAAGCCGCTGCAGCGGCCGCACCCGCCGATCATGAACGCCGGCAGCTCCGGCATCGGCGCGCGCTTTGCGGCCAAGCACGCCGACATGGCGTTTGTCGCGTTCTACGAGGAGAGCCTCGACCAGAGCCGGGCGCAGCTCGCCGAAATGCGCCGCATCGGCCGCGAGGAGTTCGGGCGCAGCTTCCAGATCTGGACGACCTGCCGCGTCGTCTGCCGTCCGACCGAACAGGAAGCGCGCCGGTACGAGCATTACTACATCAATGAAATGGGCGATTTCGGCGCGGTCGAGACGATCCTTGCCGGGCGCGCCGCGAACGAACAGCACCTGACGCCGGAACTCTACCGGCGCATGAAGGCGCGCATCGTCGCCGGATGGGGCGGCTATCCGCTGGTCGGCACGGCCGAGCAGATCGTCGACCGGCTGATCGCGCTCAGCGCGGCCGGCATCGACGGCGTCGTGCTGTCGTGGGTCAACTACCATGACGAGATGCGGCAGTGGGTCGCCGATATCATGCCGCTGATCGAGCAGGCCGGCCTGCGCCGCGCCGTCACCGGCGAGCGGCCCGCCGGGCCGCCTCACGCCACCGCGTGATCCTTCAGATTGACGATTTCGGCGCGGCCGGCATCGGCGGCGGTGCGCATCGCGTAGAGCTGGACGTGCTCCGGCACGCCGCGCAGCATCTGGATGCCGCGATCATCGAACAGCAGCCCGGATCCCGCCACCAGATCGCGCACCGTTTTCGACACCAGTACTTCCGCGGGGCGGGCGATCGCCGCGATGCGCGCCGTGACATGCACCGCAAGCCCGCTTATCTCGCGCCGCTTCAGGTGGATTTCGCCAGCATGAACGCCGCTGCGCACGGCGAGGCCGAGCGGCGCGGTCGTCGCGGCGATCGCCGCCGCACAGCGGATGGCGCGCGTCGGACCGTCGAACATGACGAGAAAGCCGTCGCCGTTGTTTCTGAGTTCGGCGCCGCCGAAGCGCCTGATCTGCGCCCGCGCCGCATTGTCGTGCCGGTCGAGCAGGGCCTGCCAGGGGCGGTCGCCCATCTGCGCGACCCGTCGCGTCGAAGCGACAATGTCGGTGATCAGGATGGTAACGAGGATGCGGTCGAAGTCGGTCTCGCCGGACGCGCTGCACGAGGCTGACCGCGCCCGGGCGAGGATGCGGCGAGCGGCGGGCGGGACGAGGCGGCGCAGCCAATTGACCGGCACCTCGGCGGCAATGCCGACATCCGGTTCCGATGGCGCGCGCTGAACCTGTGCGAACCGCCGGATCGCTCTGGCTTCCGCCTCCGCAATCCAGCGCAGTTGGACGTTGTTGCGCATTTGGGGCCTCCCTGATGCGTCACGATGAGCCGGGACATCGGCGTTGAACGGGCCGGATCATGCCGCGTCGCGCGGCCGAAAGCTTGAAGGCGCGGTTGATTTGTCGTTTAAAGTTCGACGCCCTTTCCTTACGATCGCGTCAAGGCCGGCTTAAGAGCCCCTTGCCTTTTGCTTAAGATCGCGGTGCGCCCCGTGCGGTTTGAATTCGGCGAACATTCGCTCGATGTCGAGCGCCATGAACTGCGCTGGCGCGGCGAACCGGTCGCGCTCGAACCGCAGGTCTTCGACCTACTTGTCTACCTGCTGCAAAACCGCGAGCGGGTGGTCAGCCGCGACGATCTGATCACCGGCGTGTGGGGCGGCCGCGCCGTTTCGGATTCGGCGGTCACGACGCGCATCAACGCCGCCCGGCGCGCGGTCGGCGACAACGGCGCGGCGCAGGCGGTCATCCGCACCGTCTCGCGCAAGGGGGTGCGGTTTGTCGCCGAAGTGCAGGAGAACGCGGCGGCGACGGCGCCGCGCGCGGTCGCGGTCGCGGCGTTGCTGCCGCCCGGCCGCTCGACGATCCTCGTACTGCCGTTCCGTAACGTCAGCGGCGATCCCGGCCAGGATTATCTGACGGACGCGGTGACCAGCGATCTGACCGTCGATCTGTCGCGCATGCGCGACATCGCGGTGATTTCGGCCGCCACGGCGCTGACCTACAAGGACAGTGCGCTCGACATCCGCCAGATCGGCCGCGAACTCGGCGCCCGCTATCTCGTGGTCGGCAGCATCGGCCGCAGCGGCGAACGGGTGCGCACCAACATCCAGCTGCTCGATGCCGCGACCGGCGAGCAGCTGTGGGGCGACCGCTTCGAGATCCGGTTTGTCGAACTCGACGGGCTGGAGAACGCGATCACCGGGCGGATCGCCGCTTCTCTGAACGTGCAGGTCGTGCGGGCCGAAGGCCGCCGCGCCGAACGGGCAAACCAGCCGGACGCGCTCGATCTGAGGCTGCGCGCGACGAGCCTTTTCTATACTTCCGTCGCGCCGGAGCACACGCTGGCCACCCGCGAGCTGCTGCAGCGCTCGGTGGCGCTCGATCCAAGTTCGGCCGAGGCCTGGGCGCGGCTCGCCGAACTGATCGCCTCGGACTATCTGGTCTCCTGGAACAACGCCGGCGAGGAGCAGCTGCGCGAGGCGGAGGAAGCGGTTCACAAGGCGCTGCTGCTCGATCCGAACCTCGCGCTGGCGCACGTCGCGCACGGGCTCATCGCGCGGGCGCGCGGCGAGCATCACTCATCGCTGGAGGCGTTCAGCCGAGCCGTTGAACTCGATTGCAATTTCGCGTTCGCCTATGCCCACAAGGCGAATGAACTCATCCTCGTCGGGCGACCGACGGAGGCGCCGCCGCTCGTCGAGCAGGCGATCAGACTGAGCCCGCACGACCCCTCGATCGGCGTGTTCTACTGGATCATCGGGCGGGCCTATTTTTTTACCGGGCAGTATCAGCAGGCGATCCCGTGGCTCCGCAAATCGGTTGAGACCCGGCCGAACCTGTGGTTCAACCGCCTCTATCTCGTCAGCGCCTGTGCCCTTGCGGACCTGCCGGAGGAGGCGGCACGCGCGTTGTCGGACTTCAACCGCCGCTTCCCCAGCCCGGTCTACACGCTTGCTGTCGTGCGGGCGCGCGAACGCGCCGCCCCGAACGACAACTCGACCGCCCTCGCCGCCTCCCGAACGTTCCACGAGGGCCTGCTGCGCGCCGGCATGGCCAGGGACTGACCGGCCGCCCGGATCACGCCGTTTGCGCGATTACCGGCGGGCGTGTAAATAATGCCGCGACAGGTCAGCGCAGGAAGCTCCGGCGATGAGAAGCAGCAGCGACGACCCGCTGTCCGGCGCGCGGGCGCTCTACCAGAGGACCATCAACCCGGCAAGGACGCAGGAAATCCGGCGCCTGCTCGACCAGTCGGCGGCGGAAACCGCCGCCTACTCGGCGATCACCGCGCTCTGCCAGTATTTAAATCACTGGCCCGACGCCGGACCCGCGGAGGTGGCGAGCGCCGAGGCCGCCGTCGAGCTGGCCTTGGCGGACAGCCCGCAACGCTTTATCGCGCATTACGCGCAAGGGTTCCTCTACCGTACCAGAGGACAGCACGAAGCGGCCGTCAACGCGTTCGACGAGACGATCCGCCTTGCCCCCGAATTTGCTCGTGCATATGCGCAAAAGGGCGAGGATCTGGTGTTTCTCGGCCGCGTGGCCGAAGCGATCGTGGAGGTGCGGCGCGCCCTGGAGATAAGCCCGCAAAGTTCGGTGCGCGGCTATTTCTATTGGGTCATGGGCCATGCCTATTTTGTCATGCACGAAGATGGCGAGGCAGTCCGCTGGCTGCGGGATTCGGTCAGGAATTGGCCCGATGTCTGGTACAACCGGCTTTATCTCGTCAGCGCCCACGCGCTGGCAGACGAGCTGACGCCGGCGCGCCGGGCTTTGCAGACGTTCAACCGGCGGTTTTCCTCCTACCGGATCGCCAACGTCATCGAAAGCGAAAGCGTCGTGCCGGACGACAATGCCGCGATCCATGCCGAGCGTGAACGGTTTCACGACGGGCTGCGCCGCGCCGGCATGAACCCGTAAGCGCCGGCGCCGCGCCGGGCGGCGGCGGTGCGACATAATTGGCCTGCCGTTAAAGCAATGCTCCGGACACCTCGTCCGGTGATAAATCTTGTCGAAGAGGCGGGGCGAAATCCCGTCGATGAGGGAGGATTGCCATGAGCCTGGGAGCCGTTGCTCGCCTGAACCCCGGGGCGGCGGCTCGCCGCTGCATCATCGCCGGGTTCATCGGCTTTGCCGTAGACTTCTTCGATATCTATTTGCCGGCGATGGTGCTGACGCCGGTTATTAGCTTTTTTGAACCGAAAGGGGTGAGCAGCACGGTCACGACGACGATCTACTATTTCACCGTCGCGACGACGCTGCTCGGCCGCCCCTGCGGCGCGATCATTTTCGGCCACTGGGCCGACAAGCTCGGCCGCCGGGTGGTCACGATGATCAGCATCGCCGGCTTCGGCACGCTGACCGGGCTCGTCGCTTTCATCCCCGGCTATGCGACGATCGGGGTCTGGTCGCTCGTGCTGCTGCTGGCGCTGCGTTTTATCGGCGGTATTTTCATGGGCGGCGAATACACCTCGAACAACACGCTGGCGCTGGAAATGGTGCCGAAAGCCCGCCGCGGCTTTGTCGGCGGGCTGCTGCAGGGCGCCTTCCCGATCGGGTTCGGCGCGGTCTCGCTGACCGCCTCCGTCATGCTCGCGGTGACGACGAAGGCGCAATATCTGGCCTGGGGTTGGCGCGTGCCGTTTCTGATCGGCGCGGCACTGGCGTTCATCTTCCTCGCCTACTATCGCACGGTGCCGGAATCGCCGCTGTGGCAGGAGAGCGAGAAAAGCGCGGCGCCGTTGAAAGAGGTGCTGTCGGGCCATCATCTGCGCAATCTCGGACAGGTGTTCCTGATGATGAGCGGCTTTTGGCTGGTCGGGCAGCCGGGCGCGGTGCTGCCGAGCATCATGATCCAGCATCTGCACATCCCGAGCGAGACGACCTCGAACACGTTCCTCGTCGCCAGCATCGCGCTGTTCTTCGGCTTTGTGTCTTATGGCCTGCTCGGGCAGGCGATCGGGCGGCGGCGGGCGATCGTCGTCGGTGCGCTGATCGTGCTGATCGTCGTGCCGATCCTCTACTACGCGATGATCGCGTATGCGCTTTCCGGCGGCTCGCTGCTCGTCACGACTGTGCTCGCCGGCGCGACCCAGGTCGTGTCGCTGGCGCCGTGGGGCATCGTTACGTGCTATATCTGCGAGCGATTTCCGACCCATGTTCGCGCCAGCGGCTACGGCATCGGCTACTCGCTTGCGATCATCATCCCGTCCTTTTCCGGCATCTACCTGTTATGGCTGGCGCATGTGATGCCCTATCTCTACACGCCGATCGTGCTCGTCGTGCTGGCGCCGCTGCTGATGATCGCCGGCGCCTTGCTCGGGCCGGAGACGCGCGAAGTGGAACTGCATCTGCCCGATCTCGGCCGCACGCCGATCGCGGCGGCCGCGCCGGCCGGGAGGTAGCGGGCCGCGGGGCGGCGCCGCGGGTCAGGCGGGGCAGGTCTGCGGGCGCCGCGCGACGAGCGATTCGATCAGTTCGAGAAACTGCGAGATCGCGATCGGTTTTGCCATATAGGCATCGCAGCCGCTCGCCATGATCGTTTCCTCGTCGCCGCGCGTCGCAAACGCCGTTGTTGCAATGATCGGGATGTCGTGCGTCTCGCTGTCGGCCTTGAGGCTCTGGGTGACTTCCAGCCCCGACATGCCCGGCAACTGGATGTCCATGATGATCAGATCGGGGCGCTGCCGGTGCGCCATTTCGAGGCCGCTCTGGCCGCTGTTCGCCTCCAGCACCTCATAGCCTTCGGCCGCGATCATCGCGCTGAACAATTTCATGTTGAGCGGGTTGTCCTCGACGACAAGGACCCGCTTGCGCGCGCTCGCGGGGTCATGCGGAGCAGCCATCAGCCCGACTCCCATTGGGCGGTATCTCACCCCGCCTACGCTAGCGCGAGATCGTTAGTTAACTCTTAACCAGGAATCGCCGACCGTGGCGGCGAGCCGTCAGCTGTCGTACGCGATCATCGTCGTCAGCGGCACGCCGATGCGCTGACGGCCGCCGAGAAAGGTCAGTTCGATGATGCAGGCGGCACCCTCGACGGTGCCGCCCTGGCGCCGCACCAGTTCGATTGCCGCCTGCATCGTGCCGCCGGTCGCGATCAGGTCGTCGAGCACGACGACGCGCTGGCCGGCAGCGATCGCATCCTCCTGCATCTCGATCGTGTCGCTGCCATATTCGAGATCGTAGGTGTGGCGCGCCGTCCGGCCGGGCAATTTGCCCCTCTTGCGCACCATCGCAAAACCGCAGCCGAGCGCATAGGCGAGCGGCGCCGCGACGAGGAAGCCGCGCGACTCGATGCCGACCAGCAGATCGGGCCGCATCGGGCCGACCGCGACGGCCATCGCCTCGACCATTGCGCGCCACGCCTCGGCATGCGACAGCAGCGTCGAGATGTCGTAAAACAGGATGCCGGGCTGCGGAAAATCGGGAATTGCCCGGATGTGCTGTTTGAAATCCATTGCTCGCCCTCGCGCCTGCCGCGCCTTGCCGGGTGCCGTTCTCGCCGCGGCCGCGAAGGATCGGCGGCAGCGCACGGCGCCCGTTGCGGGATAGCCGGTTTTCGCGTAGTTGGGAAGGCGGGAACACAGTGCGTTGACATCCTTGGCGGCGGAGCATGGCGTCGGCAGCAAGCATCTTCGCCGTTGAAGACGGGCGCGCGTTCGTATTGCGCGCCGAAGGCAGCTGGCTGGTCGGCGACGCCGGCCCGCTCGACGGCCGGCTGCGCCAGTTGAGGCTGCCGAGCGGCCGGCAGGTGCAGCTCGACCTCGCCGGCGTCGATCGGCTCGACACCGCCGGCGCCTGGCTCGTGCTGCGCACCGAACAGGCCCTGGAAGCGCGCGGCAATACGGTCGCCGTGACGAATGTCCGGCCGAGCTTTGCGCCGCTTCTCGCGCAGTTGCGCGAGCACGGCGCGGTGTCGCCGCTGCCGCATCCGATCCCGCCGCATCACACGTTCATCGGCTTTCTCGCGCGGCTCGGCGAGGTGACGACGATGCTGGCGCGCCGCGGCTATGCGATGCTCGGCTTCGGCGGCCTCGTCTTCACGACGATCGCGCGCCTGTCGTGGCGGCCGGGGCGGCTGCGGCTCACCGCGACCTTCGTCCAGATGGAGCAGACCGGGCTCGACGCGATGCCGATCGTCGGCATGCTGTCGTTTCTGGTCGGCGTCGTCATGGCCTATCAGGGGGCCGACCAGCTGCGCCGGTTCGGCGCCGAGATCTATACGGTCAACCTGCTGGGCATTTCGATCCTGCGCGAATTGGGCGTGCTGCTGGCGGCGATCATCATTGCCGGCCGCTCCGGCAGCGCCTTCACCGCGCAGATCGGCACGATGCAGGTCAACCAGGAGATCGACGCGCTGCACACGCTCGGCCTCGACCCGGTCGAGGTGCTGGTATTGCCGCGCGTGTTCGGGTTGATGCTGACGTTGCCGCTGCTCGTCTTCTATGCCGACGCGATGGGTCTCCTCGGCGGCTGCCTGATGACCTGGGGCACGCTCGGCATCAACGTGCCGGCCTTTCTCGATCAGCTGCGCGGCGCGATCACGATGTGGACGCTGTGGATCGGCGTCATCAAGGCGCCGTTTTTCGCCGCGATCATCTCGATGGTCGGCTGCTACGAAGGCTTCAACGTGACCGGCAGCGCCGACAGCGTCGGGCGTCTGACGACGCAGTCGGTCGTCGAATCGATCTTTCTCGTCATCGTTGCCGACGCGGCGTTCTCGATCCTCTTTTCGCTGCTGCACATCTGATGGACGGCGCGCCCGACGATATCGTCATCCGGGTCAAGGGACTGGAGACCCGGTTCGGCCAGCAGATCGTGCATGACGGTCTCGACCTCGAGGTGCGGCGCGGCGAGGTGATCGGCGTTGTCGGCGGCTCGGGCAGCGGCAAATCGGTGTTGCTGCGCGCGATCATCGGCCTGAAACGCCCGGACGCCGGCGAGATCGACGTGCTGGGCCGCGAGGTCTGGCGGCTCGACGAAGCGGCGGCCCGCGAGCTGGAGCGCCGCTGGGGCGTCCTGTTCCAGGACGGCGCGTTGTTCAGCTCTCTGACCGTCATGCAGAACATCGAGGTGCCGCTGCGCGAGCATTGCCCGATGCCGGCGCGGCTGATGGACGAGATTGCCACGTGCAAGATCGCGCTGGTCGGGCTGCCCGAGGCAAGCGGCGACAAGTTTCCGGCGCAGCTTTCGGGCGGCATGCGAAAACGCGCCGGCCTTGCCCGGGCGCTGGCGCTCGATCCCGAGATCCTGTTTCTCGACGAGCCGACGGCCGGCCTCGACCCGATTGCCGCGGCCGAATTCGATCGCCTGATCGGCGACCTGAAGGCGAGCCTGGGCCTCACCGTGTTTCTCGTCACCCACGACCTCGACACGCTTTATGCGATCTGCGACCGCATCGCCGTGCTGGTCGACAAGCGCATTCGCGTCGGCACGCTGGCGCAGCATCTGCAGGACCCCGACCCGTGGTTTCAGGCCTATTTTCACGGCCCGCGGGCGCGGGCGGCGCTGGCCGCGGGCGCCGCCGCAGCGCAGCCGGTCGCGCCGGCGGGGGCAAGGATCGGATAAGACGCGGCCAGGATAAGACATGGAAACACGAGCTCATTACGCCGCGGTCGGCGCCTTTGTGCTGGCAATGGTGTTCCTCGCCTTTGCCGCGGTGCTGTGGCTGGCGCGCGGCGCACTGAACGCCGAGGTCGCGCGCTACGACATCTATTTCCAGGGACCGGTAACCGGCCTGCGCATCGGCGCGGAGGTCGATTACAACGGCGTGCCGGTCGGCAAGGTTGTCGATGTCCGCATCGACCCGCGCAATGTCGGCCTGATCCGCGTGCGGGTCGAGATCAACGATGACGTGCCGATCAAGGTCGATGCGCGCGCCAGCGTCGAGAGCAACATTCTGAGCGGCGTCTCCTATGTCCTGATCGATGGCGGCACACAGGCGGCGCCGCTGCTGCGCCCGCAGGGCGACGAGGAATATGCGGTCATCCGCGCCCACCGCTCGCGCCTCGCCAGCGTCACCGCGCGGGCGCCGGAGCTGCTGGAAAAGCTGAACGATACCGCCGATCGCCTCAACCACCTGCTCGGCGACAAAAACCAGAAGGCGCTGGCCGCGACGCTCGACAACCTGCAGCAGTTCAGCCACGGATTGGCCGAGCGCAACCGCGACATCGCCGATCTGACGCACAATGCGGATGCCGCGGCGCGCGGCCTCGTCAAATTCGTCGATAACGTCAACCGCAGCTATTCCGGCCCCAACGGGCTGGGGCAGAAAGCCGGCACGGCGCTGGCCGATTTCGACCGATTGGCGAAAAACCTCAACAACACCAATGAGCAATTGCAGGCGACGCTGCAGGAAGTGCGGCCCGGCCTGCGCAACTTCAGCCAACAGACCCTCGGCGACCTGCAGGGCCTCGTCGCCGATGCGCGCCAGCTGGTGTCGGGGTTGAGCCGGGTGTCGGACCAGATCGAGAACGACCCGAGCCGAGTCCTGTTCGGCGACCGGCGGCAGGGATATACGCCGCAATGAGCGCGCCGCCGGCGCGGCTTGTCCGCGCGCTGCTCGCGGCCGCGCTGCTGTCGGCGCTCGCCGCCTGCGGCGGGCTGTTCCCGACGCCGCCGGAGCGGCAGCTTTACCGCACCGAGCCGCACTTCGCCTTCCCGGCCGGCCTGCCGCATGCCGCCACGCAGCTCGCCGTCGCGATGCCGAACGCCACGGCGGGCCTCGACACGCGCCGCATTGCGCTGAGCATATCGCCGCTGGCGCTCGATTATTACGCCGGCGCGGAATGGGCGGACAGCGTGCCGCTGCTGGTGCGGACGGCGCTCGTCGAAGGGTTTGAAACGAGCGGCGCGGTTGCCGGGGTCGGCGCGACCAGCCTCGGCGCCCGCGCCGATTTCGTCCTGGAGACGGCGATTCGCGATTTCGAGGCGCAATATAGCGCGGCGAAGCAGCCGCCTCGGGTCGAGATCGCCCTCGACCTGAAGCTGATCGCGCTGCCGCAGCGGCAGATCGTTGCCGGCGGCCTCGTGCGCGGCACCGCGACAGCCAGCCGGAACGCGGTTCCGGCGGTGGTTCTCGCGTTCAACGCCGCGCTCGGCCAGGCGGTCACCAATGCCGTCGCGTGGACGGTTGCAAATCCGGCCTTGTCGGGGCGGCGATTGGCGCTAGGATCTCCTTTCGTTCACCCGAGGGCTGCCACCCCGTGACCCGATCCGAGCGCGACGCCGAGGCGGCCGCAACGATGCGGCAATGCCGCGCCGAACTCGCGGCGCGCGGCAGCACGGTCATCGACGAGGTGCTCGGCGCCGCGCCGGCCGGCATCGAGGATTGGCGCCATTATCCGGCCGGCGAAGCCTACGACCCGCGCACCCACGTCCAGTATTTCTATCATCGCCATGCGCGCGCCGCCGCGGCACCGGTGGAAGAGAGCGGGCATTTCCACCTGTTCCTGCGCGGCGAGGGCATCCCCCCCGGCGTCTCGCCGCTGCTGTTCGCCGACAGCGCCGTCGCCGCTGCGCCGCTGCCGCCGCAATCGGCGCCGCTGCGACGCGGCCGACGCGAGGAGGTGTGCCACCTCGTCGCGATCTCTGTCGATGCTGCGGGCGAGCCGGGCGGGCTGTTCACGACCAACCGCTGGGTGACCGGCGAGGCGTGGTATCGCGCCGAGGACATGATCCCGCTCATCGCGCGCATCCGCTTTGACGCGGCGCGGCCGCCGAGCCTGCTCGACCGCTGGATCGCGGCGCTGGTGCAGCTCTATGCGGCGGATATCGCCGAGCTGCTGCGGCGGCGCGACAAGAGCGTCCTCGACTGGCGCTGGCGCTGGCCGCGGCGCAATGTTTTTGAGGACCCGCGGCTGGAAATCCCGTCGCATTGTGCGATCGATCTCGACGCTCGGCTCGCGGCGGCGGCGGGCGAGGTGGCGCCGGCGGCCATGCCGGCGATCTGGCGCGGCTTCCCACTGGCCGCCGCCGACGGCTGGGGCCGCTAGACGGGCGCCCCTGATCTGCCGGAAGGCCGGTTGACGCGGCGGCGGCGTGGACCGATCGTAGCGGCAAATATCGCTGGAGGGCCGCCATGAAAGTCGGGATCGCGCTCAACATGCTGTGTCAGGCGGGGCGCTCGGACGCCTCGGTCGTCGGCGAGCATCTGGCGTTGGGCGACCTCGCCGAGCCGCTCGGCTTCGATTCGCTGTTCGCGCTCGAGCATCACTTCACCGGCTATGCGATGTCGCCGGCGCCGACCCAGCTCCTGGCGTATTTTGCCGGCCGCACCCGGCGCATCCATCTCGGCACCGCGGTCATCGTGTTGCCGTGGCATGACCCGGTCAGGATCGCCGAGCAGATCGCGCTCCTCGACATCCTGTGCGGCGGGCGCTGCCTGTTCGGCTTCGGGCGCGGCGCCGCCAGCGTCGAGTACGAAGGGTTCCGCATTCCGATGGGCGAGGCGCGGCCGCGCTTTGTCGAGGCGGCGAAGATCATCGTCAATGCGCTGGCGCATGACAGTTTCGAGCATCAGGGCGAATTCTTTCAGATCCCGCGCACGGCGATCCGTCCCCGGCCGATCTCGCATCCCGAGCGGCGTTTCTATGCGTCGGCGGTCAGCCCCGACTCGGCCGAGATCATGGCCAAGCTCGGCTTCGGCGTCTTGATGGTCATGCAGAACGAATGGCCGAAAGCGGCCGAGTCGATCCTGCAGTATCGCGAGATTGCGACCGCCGCCGGCCATGCGGCGCGGCCGCCGATCATCCTGACCAATGTGTGCTGCGCCGACAGCCGCGCCGAGGCGCACGAGCGCGCCGTCAAGTATCTCGGCCAGAAATGGCAGTCGATCGATGACCACTACCATTTCTCCGACGGCCATCTCGCCACGGTCAAAGGCTACGAGAGCTACGGCCGCATGGCCAAGACCTACGCCAAGATCGGCGAAAGTGCCGAGCAGCGGCAGAAGGCGACCGATTTCTACGTCAAGATCCAGATCGTCGGGACGCCCGCGGATTGTCTCGAACGGATCGGTGAGTTGCAGCGCCTGACCGGCCTCGACCATCTCGTCACCGAATTCTCGTTCGGCGCGATGCCGCACGAGGAGGCCGAGATCAACCTGCGCCTCTTTGCCGACCGTGTGCTGCCGATCTTGCAGCGCGACCCGGCCTTTGCCGGCGGCGGCGCGCCCGACCTCGCGGCGCGCTCGCGTGCCGTCAAGGAGGACCTGTTCGCACCGGCATAAGCGGTGGAAGCGGGCGAGGTGTTTTTCACGGCGACGCCGGTGCTGCGTGGCCATGCCGGTACGCAGCCCGACCTCTACCTGTGCTGGAACGCGGTGCCGACCGCCTGCGCGGCAATCGATGTCGTCGTCCACCTGCACGGCTTCTCGCAGCAGGGCGGCGCGATGCCGCTCGCCGAAAAGGTGCCGCGCAGCGGCCTCGATCTCAAGAGCCGCGGCCGCCCGACCCTCGGCGTCCTGCCGCGCGGCAACTGGATCCGGCACACGTGGTACGATTTTCCAGCATTGCTCGACGGCGGCCTCGACCGTCTCGTCGAATACGCCGTCGCGCAGTTTGCGGCGGGCGGCGGGTTGGCCGTCGACCGGCTGATCGTGACGGCGCATTCGGGCGGCGGCATGCCGGCGATCGACGCCGTCGCCGGGGCGCGCCGCCCGCCCGACGAACTGCACATCTTCGACGGGCTTTATGGCCGCGACCCGGCGCAGGGCGACCCGCTCGGCGGCCTCGACATCGTCGATCGCTGGCTTGCCCCGCGCCTCGCCGCCGAGCCGGCACGCCAGGGCGCGCTGCGCGTCGTTTATCTCGAGCGGCAGACCGGCGGATTCTCGCGCGCCGTCGCGGCGTTGATCCAGCGCCGTATCGCGGCTCTGGAACCCGGCCTCGCGCGGCGCTACCGGGTCGAGCGCTCGGGTGTGCC
>DATJSO010000254.1:0-2792 GCA_035504075.1 Allostellaceae bacterium
GGCGAGCTGGCGCAGGTGCTCGCCATCGGCCACGAATTCCAGTTCGACAGCGACGTCGGGCCGCCGCTCGCGTTCTGGCTCGCCGAGATCGCCTTTCGCATCGGCGGGCTGCTCGCCGTCTACGCGCTGGCGCAGATCTGCGTCGTCGCGACTTATTGGTGCGTGTTCCGGCTTGGAGCCGCGATCGTCGGGCCCGCCCAAGCAGTGCTCGCGGTGCTGCTGATGGTCGGCATTTCGCCGTTCACCGTGCCGAGCCCGAACTTCGGACCGCCGGTCCTGTCGATGGCGCTGTGGGCCGCCGCGCTGCTGCATTATTGGCTCGCGGTGGTCGAGGGGCGGCAGCGCTCCTGGTACGCGTTCGCCGCCGCGGCGGCGCTCCTTCTTCTCGCCAGCGAAGGCGCGCTGATCCTGCTCGGCTCTCTGGTGGCCTTTACGATCGTCACCGAGCGCGGCCGCCGCGCGCTCGACCACTTGGAGCCGTGGATTGCGGGCGCCGTCCTGGTCGCGGTGCTGTTCGTCCATCTGTTATGGCTCGAGGGCGGCAGCGACAGCCTGACGCCGACCATCGCCCGGCTGCGCGACGCCGGCATCGCCGGCAAGAATACCGTGTCCTGGCTGCGGCTTCTGATCGTGCTCATCCTGGCGCATGCCGGCCTCGCCATCCTGGTGGCGCTCGGCGCCGGATGGCCCGGCAGCGCCGCCGGTCCGCTGCCGGCGCTCAAGCGCCGCGCGATCGACGGCTTTGCCGTGGACTTCGTGAAAACCTTGGCGCTGCTGCCGGCTTTGCTGTCGACCATTCTCGCCGTCGTGCTCGCCCGCCCGGCGCCGATCGGCGGCGTCGCGCCGCTCGTCGTGCTGTCGCCGCTCGCGGTGATCCTGTTCGCCGGCGATGCAATCGCACTTTATCACCAGCGCATCCTCGGCGTGGCCTGGATCGGCCTGTTGCTCGTGCCGGCGCTGATGGTGCCGGCCGTGATGATCCTGCTGCCGTGGACGCTCGGCACCGATCTGACGGTCTCCGAACCGGCCTCCGCGATGGGCCGCTTCTTCGCCGACACGTTTGCGAGCCGGACCGGACACCCGCTCGCGGTCGTCACCGGCGAGATCGGTCCCGCCGCCATCGTCGCGCTCGCCGCGCCGAGCCGGCCGAGCGTCTATTTCGATGAAGATCCGCAACGCTCGCCCTCGGTCACGCCCGACGATATCCGCAGGAACGGCGCGGTGGTGGTGTGGCTCACCCCCGATACCAATCCCAAGCCGCCGCCGGACATTCAGACATTATTCCCCGGTCTGGTGCCGGAAGTGCCGCAGGTGTTCGAGCGCCAGGTGCAGGGCCGCATGCCGTCGCTGCGGGTCGGCTGGGCGGTCATCCGCCCGGCGCAGACCGCGGCCGCCGCCGCGGCGCAGCCGCAGCCAAAGCCGCAGTGATCGGCGCGATTACGCCCGCGGCGGACTCGCCGCCAGCGCCTTCTTGATCGCCAGGAAATCGCGCCAGGCGAGCCGCTTCTGCAGCGGGCTGCGCAGCAGGAACGCGGGGTGGAAGGTGGCGAGCGCGCGGATGTCGCGCCCGCCGGCATCGTAGGGAAACCAGCGGCCGCGCATCCGGGTGATGCCGTCCTTGATGCCGAGCAGCGTCTGCGCCGCCGGGCCGCCGAGACAGACCAGCACGTCGGGGCCGGCAAGCTCGATCTGGCGACGGATGAACGGCAGGCAGATCGCGGTCTCCTGCGGGGTCGGCGTGCGGTTGCCCGGCGGCCGCCACGGCACCACGTTGGCGATGTAGGCCGAGCCGCGGTCGAGCCCGATCGCCGCCATCATCAGGTCGAGCAATTTGCCGGAGCGGCCGACGAACGGCTTGCCGCTCAAATCCTCCTCGTAGCCCGGCGCCTCGCCGACGAACATCACGCGGCCTTGCGGATTGCCGTCGGCAAACACGAGCTGCGTTGCGGTGCCGCGCAGCGCGCAGCCGTGAAAGCCTTCGAGCAGCGCGCGCAGTTCGTCGAGCGTCTGTGCGCCCGCCGCAGCTTCCCGTGCCGCACCCGTCGCGACCTCGGGCGTCGGCAAAGCGGCCGGCGCAGGCTTGTGCTGATAGTAGACTTTAGACTCCTCGCGCGGCTTGTCGGCTGGCTTGGCGGCCGGCGGAGGTGGCGGCGGTGCCGGCTCGTCCGCCATGCGGTCGACCGGCTCCTCGCCGATGAGCGCGTCCACCCCGGCATCGCGGTAGAACGCCAGAAGTTCGCGCGCGTCTCGCGGATCGGGATTCATGGGCGTTACTCTAGGCGATCGCGGCAAAGCGTGAAACAGTCGCCGCTGACAAGGAGCAAGCGATGAGCGAAACCGAGCTGCCCGCACGGGAGGCGATGGAGTTCGACACCGTGATCGTCGGCGCCGGACCAGCCGGGCTCGCCACCGCGATCCGATTGAAGCAGCTCGCGCCGGAAAAATCCGTCGTCGTGGTCGAGAAGGGCTCCGAGGTCGGCGCCCACATCCTCTCCGGCGCGGTGATCGATCCGGTCGGTCTCGACCGCCTCTTGCCGCAATGGCGCGACGGCGAGGCCTTCACCCACACGCCCGTCACCGACGACCGCTTCTATGCGCTCGGCCCGTCCGGCGCGTTTCGGCTGCCGCATCTCCTCATGCCGCCGCTTCTCAACAACCACGGCAACTTCATCGTCTCGCTCGGCAACGTCTGCCGCTATCTCGCGCGGCAGGCCGAGGCGCTCGGCGTCGAAATTTATCCGGGCTTTGCCGCCGCCGAAGTGCTCTACGACAACGGCGCCGTCGCCGGCATC
>DATJSO010000255.1:0-3992 GCA_035504075.1 Allostellaceae bacterium
CGAATGGGATTTCCTTGCCCGCGGGCTGACGCAGCGGGTCATCGCGCTGAACGCCTTTCTCGACGATGTCTATCACGGACGCCAGATCGTTCGCGCCGGCGTCATCCCCGAGCGTCTCGTGCTGCTCAATGAAGGTTTCCGCGCCGAGATGCAGGATTTCGCTCCGTCGCAGCGCGTCTATACGCACGTCGCCGGCATCGACATCGTGCGCACCGGCGAGCGCGACTTCTATGTGCTCGAAGACAATTGCCGCACCCCCTCCGGCGTCTCCTACATGCTGGAAAACCGCGAGGCGATGCTGCGCCTCGTACCGGAATTGATGGCGCAGCACCCGGTGGCGCCGGTCTCCAACTATCCCGAGGAACTCTGCGAGGTATTGCGGGCGGCGGCGCCGCCGCACTGCGCCGGCGAGCCGACGATCGCCGTGCTGACTCCGGGCCCCTTCAACAGCGCCTATTACGAGCACTCGTTTCTGGCCGACGAGATGGGCCTCGAACTTGTCGAAGGCGTCGATCTCAGGGTCATCGACAACATCGTCTACATGCGCACAACCGAGGGGTTGAAGCGGGTCGATGTGATTTACCGCCGCATCGACGACGACTATCTCGATCCCCTGACCTTCCGGCCCGATTCGGCGCTGGGCACGGCCGGCCTGTTCAATGCCTACCGCGCAGGCAACGTGACGCTCGCCAATGCCGTCGGCGCCGGCATCGCCGACGACAAATCGGTCTACCCGTTCGTGCCGGCGATGATCCGCTTCTATCTCGGCGAAGAACCAATCCTGAAAAACGTGCCGACCTGGAATTGCGGCGAGCGCGGCGACCTCGGCTATGTGCTCGACCACCTCCCCGAACTCGTGGTCAAGGAAGCGCGCGGATCGGGCGGCTACGGCATGCTGGTCGGGCCGCAGGCGACCAGGGCCGAGTGCACCGCCTTTGCCGAAAAATTGCGCGCCCACCCGGAGAATTACGTCGCCCAGCCGACGCTGGCGCTGTCCACCTGCCCGACCTTTGTCGCCGACGGCATTGCACCGCGCCACGTCGATCTGCGGCCCTTCGTGCTCTATGGCCAGGAGGTGCGGATCGTGCCCGGCGGGCTGACCCGCGTCGCGCTGCGCGAAGGCTCTCTCGTCGTCAATTCGAGCCAGGGCGGCGGCACGAAGGACACCTGGGTGTTGGAACGCTGACGCATGCTGAGCCGCGCCGCCGACAGCCTTTTCTGGCTCGCCCGCTATATCGAACGCGCGGAAAACGTCGCGCGGCTCGTTGCGGTCGGCCATCGCATGGCCAGCATCGCCCGCTCGCTCGGCAGCAACGGCAACGAATGGCTGTCGACGCTGATCGCGACGGGTTGCGAAGCGGGGTTTTTTGCCAAATACGGCGAAGCGACGCAGGAGACGGTGACCGATTATCTCGTGCGCGACCCGGAGAACCCGTCGAGCATCCTGTCATCGATCGACACGGCGCGACGCAACGCCCGCGCCGTCCGCACCGCTCTGACGATCGACATGTGGAATTCGCTGAACGAGACCTGGCTCGGCCTGCACGAGATGGACCTCGACTTTTCCGCCTCGCGCAGCCCAATGCAGTTTCTCGATTGGGTGCGGGCGCGCTCGCAATTGTTCAACGGCGCCTATGCCAGCACGATGCTGCGCAACGATGCGTTTTTTTTCACGCGTCTCGGCACATTTATCGAGCGCGCCGACAGCACGGCGCGCATTCTCGACGTTAAATACTATGTGCTGCTGCCGAGCGACGAAGGCGTCGGCGGCGCGATCGACTATTACCAATGGCAGGCGATTTTGCGTTCGGTATCGGCGCTGCGGGCCTATCACTGGGTCTATCACGATCGGCTGAAGCCGTGGCTGATCGCCGAATTGCTGCTGCTGCGCCCGGAGATGCCGCGCTCGCTGTTCAGCTGCCTCGACCAGATCGCCGAATATCTCGGGCTGCTGGCCGATTCCTGCGGCGGCCGCGGCGAATGCCACCGGCTCGCCGGCTCGATGCACGCCCAGCTGCGGTACGGCCGCATCCAGGACATCTTCCAACAGGGGTTGCATGAATTCCTGACAGATTTTATCGGGCGCGCGATCGAGCTCGGCGACGAGATCAGCCGGCATTACCTGACCTGAATCGCGACGATGCAGCTGCGCGTGTTTCACCGGACCGGGTATCGCTACAGCGCGCCTGTTTCCTATGCGGTCCAGGCGTTGCGGTTGACGCCGGTGCCGTTTGACGGGCTCAGCGTGCTGGGTTGGCGCGTCGCCGCCGACGGCGACGACCGGCCGCTGCCGAGCCTTGTCGATGGCCTCGGCAACATCGTGCATTGCCTCAGCATCAACCGGCCGCATCGCGAAGCCGCCGTGACCGCCGAGGGAATCGTCGAGACCCGGCGCGCCGACGGCGTCGTCATCGGCGCGCCGGATACGCTGCCGCCGCTGTTTTTTCTCCGTGTGACGCCGCTGACAACGGCCGACGCGGCAATCGTCGAGCTGGCGCATGCGGCGGCGGCCGGAAGCGACCTGCCGGCGCGGCTGCACGGGCTGATGCGCGGCATTCACGAAAGCCTCGCCTACCAGCCCGGCCACACCGACACCGAGACGACGGCGGCGGCCGCGCTCTACCGCGGCCGCGGCGTCTGCCAAGACCACGCGCATCTGTTCATCGCGGCGGCGCGCGCCCTCGCGATCCCGGCGCGCTACGTCAGCGGCTATCTGTGGTCGGGCGACGACGCGGCGGCGCACGATGCCAGCCACGCCTGGGCCGAGGCTTTTGTCGAAGGCCTGGGGTGGGTCGGCTTCGACGCCGCCAACGGCATCTGCCCCGACGAAACCTATGTCCGCATCGCCGTCGGCCTCGATTATCGCGCAACCGCGCCGGTGCGCGGCGTGCGCTGCGGCGCGGCACGCGAGGAAATGCGGGTCAGGGTGCAGGTGCAGCGCGCCGGCGGCGAGCAATAGCCGAGGGCGCGCTGCATCGGCTCTCAGCCAGCCGGGAGGCGGCTCGTGCGGCGGCGCAGGAGGCCAAGGCCGGCGATGCCGGGCAGCAGCAGCAGCAGCGACGACGGCTCCGGAATGGGAGCGAAGGCGACGCCCTTGAAGTCGCTGTCGGCCGGCGCCTCGGCCAGCTCGGTAAAGCTTTCGCCGGCCGCTTCACTGGCGTCGGTATCGTCGAGCATGTCGGTGATGCTGTAGAGGTACGAGGCGTTGTCGTCACCAAGCGTATAGGTCGTGGCGAAAAGCTCGACCTCGTCGCCCACCACCTCGCCGGTCAAGCCTTCCAAGCCGGTCGTGCAATCCACATTCTCGGACAAGCTCGCCGTGTCGGTCGCACAGCCGGCGGTCGCGTAATCTACGAGATCGAGGCCGGTATACAGCGTGTAGTCGAGCACCCAGGTGCCGTTGACCAAGCTCCATTTCTGCAAGCCGCCATCGGAAGGGCCGTCCGTCGCAGTGCCGCCGTTGCCGTTCTTCGGATCGCCGGAATCGGCGATGTAGAGGGTCGTCGAATTGGCGTAGAAGAAATTTTCCGGGCTGAGCCACGCGCCGCCGCTGCTCCCGTTGATGCTGTTGCCGTTGCCGTTCGCCAGCGTGATCTCGCCATTGATGCCGGGCAGCGCTGTCGGCTGTTCATTGAGCGTTGTCGTCGGCGGCGTGCCCGGCGTTCCGAGCGTGCCGATCCGGTCGATGTCGTAGCCTTTGCTGGCGGTGCCCTCGGTCGAGTCGACGCTGACGGTCAGTGTGCCGTTGACGATCTGCACATCGCGCGTGTCCTGACCATAGTTGCCGTAGCTCTTGCTGTTCGTGTCGTCGCCGGTAATCGGTGTCGCCGTCGTCGCGCCCAGATTCGGCACATAGAACACGCCGCCGGTGCTGTCATGGTCGCCTTGCCCGGAGATGTAGAACGACGAGCCGGTGGCCGAATAGACGCTGCGCGGATTGTTCTCGTTGAAGACGTTGGTCAGCGCGGTCGTCGAATTGACCGAGCCGTCGG
>DATJSO010000256.1:0-17831 GCA_035504075.1 Allostellaceae bacterium
GCGGTCGCCGATGTAGCGGTGCGAGAGTTCCACCGCCGCCTTGATCGCATCGCCGGTGTAGCGGACCTTGTGGTGGCGCTCGTAATAGGGTTTCAAACCCTTCAGGATCTTGATCGAATCCTCAATTGACGGCTCGTTCACGTCGATCTTCTGGAAGCGGCGGACGAGTGCCCGGTCCTTTTCGAAATAGTTGCGGTATTCCTTGTAGGTCGTCGAGCCGATGCAGCGGATCGTGCCGCTCGCCAAGGCCGGCTTCAACAGGTTGGAGGCATCCATCGCGCCGCCCGAGGTAGCGCCGGCGCCGATTACAGTGTGGATCTCGTCGATGAACAGGATCGTGCCGGGGTGCGCTTCGAGTTCGGCGAGCACCGCCTTCAGCCGCTCCTCGAAATCGCCGCGATAGCGCGTGCCGGCCAACAGCGCGCCCATGTCGAGCGCATAGATCGTCGCGCCGAGCAGAACCTCCGGCACTTCGCGGCTGACGATGCGGCGCGCCAGCCCCTCGGCGATCGCCGTCTTGCCGACGCCCGGCTCGCCGACGTAGAGCGGGTTGTTTTTCGACCGCCGGCAAAGGATCTGGATCGTCCGTTCGACCTCCGCCTCGCGGCCGATCAGCGGGTCGATCTTGCCGCCCTTGGCCTTCTTGTTCAGGTTGACGCAGTAGGCGTCGAGCGCGTCATGGCTGCGCTTTGAGCCTTTGTCGCCGCTGCGCTCTTCCTCCTCGGCGCCCTGCACGCGGCGTGTCTCGGAGCGGCCGGGCGCCTTCGCGATGCCGTGCGAGATATAGTTGACGGCGTCGAACCGCGTCATGTCCTGCTCTTGCAGGAAATAGACGGCGTGGCTTTCGCGCTCGGCGAACATCGCGACGAGCACGTTGGCGCCGGTCACCTCCTCGCGACCGGAGGATTGGACGTGGATCGCGGCGCGCTGCAGGACGCGCTGAAAGCTCGCGGTCGGCTTCGCATCCTCGCTGTGGTTGGAGACAAGGTTGGTCAGTTCGTTATCGACATAATTCAGGACCTCGCGGCGCAGCCGGTCGAGATCGACGCTGCAGGCGCGCAACACGGCGATCGCGTCCTGGTCCTCGGTCAGCGCCAGCAGCAGATGCTCGAGCGTCGCGTATTCGTGCCGCCGTTCGTTGGCGTGGGCCAGAGCCCGGTGCAGGGATTTCTCGAGATTGCGTGAAAGCACGGCCGCACCCTTCCTGCCGATGAGTGGCTAGTCTTTTTCCAATGTGCACTGCAGCGGATGTTGGTGCTGCCGGGCGAAATCCATCACCTGCGTCACTTTGGTCTCGGCGACCTCGTACGTGTAGACGCCGCAGATGCCGACCCCGCGGCGATGCACGTGCAGCATGATGCGGGTCGCCTCCTGCCGGTTCTTGTTGAAAAACCGCTCGAGGATATGCACGACGAACTCCATCGGCGTGTAGTCGTCGTTCAGCATCAATACTTTGTACATTGACGGCTTTTTCGTCTTCGGCTTCGCCTTGACGATGACGCCGGTACCCGGTCCTTCCTCGCCGCGTCTTCCGTTATCGCTCATGTCTACCCAAGCCATGGGCCGCGATGGTGGGATGCCCGCCGTTGCATGATATTGGCTCCGCCGGTCGTCGGAAAAGCCCCGACGCTGCCGTCGCGGCGCTGCTCCGACCCGATGGCAAACACCTATTCGCTGCGATAGGGCCGGCTCAGCAGTTCATCAATCATCATATCAATTACCGTGCCGCGATGCAGCACGCCATCGACGGCGGCGGCGATCGGCATCTCGATGTGCAGCCGGGCGGCCAGCCGCGCGACGGCGGCGGCGGTGGCAACGCCTTCGACGACCGATCGGCGGGCGCCGAGCGCCGCGCCGAGCGCGTGGCCGCGACCCAGGGCCGCGCCCAGCGCATAGTTGCGCGACTGCCCGGCGGTGCAGGTCAGCACCAGGTCACCGAGGCCCGACAGGCCGCGAAAGGTCTCGGCGGCGGCGCCCTTGGCGAGGCCGAGCCGTACCATCTCCGCCAGACCGCGGGTGATCAGCGCCGACCGCGCGTTGTCGCCCAGGCCCTTTCCCTCGATGATGCCGCAGGCGATTGCCAGCACGTTCTTGACCGCGCCGCCGATCTCGGCGCCGATCGGATCGGGCGACGAATAAGGCCGGAAACGGCCGCTGCCGAGAGCGGCGACAAAAGCGCGCGCGAGGGCGGGGTCGCCGGCGGCGATGGCGACCGCGGTCGGCAGGCCTCTCGCGACCTCGCTGGCAAAGCTCGGCCCCGACAACACGGCGACCGGCGACGCAGGCGCGACCTCGGCAGCGATTTCCGACATTGTTTTGAGCGATTCCGCCTCGATGCCCTTGGCGCACAAGAGCAGCGGCAGGCCGGCAGGCAGGTGCGCCACGAACATCGCGACAACGCCGCGCAGAAACTGCGCCGGCACGGCGATCAGCGCCGCTTCGGCGCCGGCGAGCGCGGCGGCCATGTCGGTCGTTGCGGCGATCGCCGGATCGAGAGCAATGCCGGGCAGATAGAGCGGGTTCTCGCGGCCCTCGTTGATTGCCGCGACGACGACGGGGTCGCGCGCCCACAGCGTCACCGCCGCACCGGCACGCGCCGCGATACACGCCAGCGCCGTGCCCCACGCGCCGCCGCCTACGATCGCCAGGCGCTGCATATCATACCCTCTCGTGGACCGCCGACGCCCGCGAGCGTCTCAGGCAAGGCCCGGAAACCGTTGCCGATCTGCCGGGAACACGCCCGTTAGCGGCCGGTTTCCGCCTGCCGCGCGACAACGGCATTCGCTTCCCTGATCGCGCGGCCTTCATTACCGGTGCGTTCGAGGCAGTCATTGGCGACTTTCGCCCAAAGCTCTTTCAGCGCCCGGGTGGTCGCTTTGTGTGTGTGCCGTTCGGCATCATCCGGCATCCACGGCATGCGCAAGCTCCCGCGCGGAGGTGACATTACGGGGACTAAATAGACCGTGCGTGCAGCCGTCGCGTCCAGCCGCTGTGCGATCGCAACGCTGGCGCTCAGGGAGCGGTGGCGCCGCCGTCGAGCGGCCAGCGCGGGCGCACCGGTGCGTCCAGGCCGTCGACGAGGCCGAGCCGCAGCCGTTCGAGGCCGGCCCACGCGATCATCGCGCCGTTGTCTGTGCACAGATCCGGCGGCGGCGCGACGAAGGCGAGACCGCAATCGTCGGCCAGCGCTGCCAGACGGTGGCGCAGGCGGCGGTTGGCCGCGACCCCGCCGGCGGCGACAAGGCTGGTGCCCGCCGGATAGTGGCGGCGAAACCATGCGATCGACTTGGCGGTGCGGTCGACAAGCGTATCGCAGATTGCCAGTTCGACGGAAGCGGCCAGGTCGGCGACATCCTGCGGCCCCAGTGGCCCGGCGCGCGCGTCCATGTCGGCCGCGATCTGGCGCACTGCCGTCTTCAACCCGGAGAACGAGAAATCACAGCCCGGCCGGCCTTTCAGCGGGCGCGGCAGCGCAAACCGGCGGGCATTGCCATTCTCCGCCGCGCGTTCGATCGCCGGCCCGCCAGGAAACCCGAGACCCAACAGCTTGGCGCTTTTATCGAAGGCTTCGCCAGCGGCATCGTCGCGGCTCGTCCCGAGCTGGCGGTGGCGGCCGACCCCGGCGCATGCCAGAAGCTGCGTGTGGCCGCCCGAGACGAGCAGCAGCAGGTATGGGAATTCGACACCCGGCGCGAGCCGCGCCGCCAGCGCGTGGGCTTCCAGATGGTTGACCGCGATGAACGGCTTCGCCGCAGCCCAGGCGAGGCCCTTGGCCGCCATCGAGCCGACGATCAGGCCGCCGATCAGCCCGGGACCGGCGGCGGCGGCGATGGCGTGCAGTTGCTCGATCCGCGTCTCCGCCGCGGCGAGGGCGCGGCGAATCAGGTCGTCGATCTGGTCGAGGTGCGCCCGCGCGGCAATCTCCGGCACGACGCCGCCATAGGGGGCGTGCTCGGCGAGCTGCGAGCGGATCAGATTGGCGCGGATCAGCGGCTGCGGCCGATCGCCGACGATTGCGACCGCCGTTTCGTCGCAGCTCGTCTCGATGCCGAGGACCAGGAGGCCGTTGTCCATAGCGGGCAAATGGCCGCGCCGGCGGCGCGCCGCAAGCGCCGCGGCATCGTCACCGCAGGCCGGGCTCGGTCGGCGCTTCCGGGCGCAGCGGCAATGCGGCGGGTGCGCTCGCCGGCTCGGCCGGCCGCTGCCGGCGCAGGGTCTCGCGCCACAGGATGTAGAGGCCGGAAGCGACGACGATCGTCGAGCCGAACAGCAGGTTCTCGCCGGGGCGGTCGCCCCACACGGCAAAGCCGAGGATCGTCGCCCACACCAGTGACAGATAGTTGAACGGCACGACCGCCGAGGGCGGCGCCAGCGACAAGGAGCGGGTCCACCAGAACTGCGCGATGCCGTTGCCGATCCCGGCGAGCGCCAGCGCCAGCGCGTCCTGCCAGGCGGGCGGCGTGAAGCCGAGCGGCAGCAGGAACAGCGTGCACAGCGTGATGACGCTCATCTGGTAGAATGTCAGCGTCTCGGGCGACTCGCTGACGCTCATGCGGCGGATCGCGACTGCGACGGTCGAGATCAGGACGGCGTTGCCGAGCCCGAACAAGGCGCCTGTCGTCATCATGCCGACGCCGGGATGGGTGACGATCAACACCCCGATAAACCCAACGACGAGCGCCGACCAGCGATGCAAGCCGACCTGTTCCTTCAGCACGACGATCGACAGCAATGTCGTGAACAGCGGTGCGGCAAATCCGATCGCCGTCGCCGAGCCGAGCGAGAGGACTCGCACCGCCATGAACCAGCACAGCATCGAGCCGAATTGCGACACTCCGCGCTGCAGATGTTCGCGGTAGCGCCGGGTGCGCAGGACGCTCCAGCCGCTACGCGGCAGCACCATCAGCGCGACAGTCGAAAAGGCAAAAAAAGCACGGAAAAAGGCGACTTCGCCGACCGGGTATTGCGCGACCTCCCATTTGACGACGGCGTTGCCGCCGGCGAACATGACGGTCGAGGCCACCATGTAAAGAATGCCGCGGCCGACCTGGTTGCGCCGCAGCGCGAGCGAATCGGCGACGGTCACCGGGCCGCCCCGCCGCCGCACGTGAACCGCCCCCGGCCGCCGATCGCGGCCTGCGGGCTGCGGACGATGTGAAACTGATGCACGTGTCGCCTCGCCGAGGCCTCACCTGTTCATCATATTACCCTCAGCACGCCGCTGCCTGCGGCGATCGGGAGGCAGTCGTGAACGGCGCGATTCTGGTGCTGAACGCAGGATCGTCGAGCGTCAAATTCGCGCTGTTTGCGGCTGCTGCGGCGCCGACGCGCGAAAACCTGCTGTGCGCCGGCGAATTGGCGGGGATCGGGCATCGGATCCAATTTGCCGCCGTGGACGGCGGCGGCGCCCGTCTGGCCGAGCGGCAGCTGGCGGGGAAAGGCGATCACGCGGCGGCGCTGCAGGCCTTGCTGGCGTGGATCGCGCAGCACTTTGCCGCGACGGCGATCGCCGCCGTCGGGCATCGCGTCGTGCATGGCGGCGCGCGCTATGCCGCGCCGGTGCGGATCGACGCGGCGGTCATCGCGGAACTGCGCCGCCTCGTGCCGTTGGCGCCGTTGCACCAGCCGCATCACCTGGCGGCGATCGAGGCGATCGCCGCCGCGCACCCGGACTGGCCGCAGGTCGCCTGTTTCGATACCGCTTTTCATCGCAGCCAGCCGGCGGTCGCCCGCGCCTTCGCGCTGCCGCGTGCATTGTCGAAAGAGGGCGTATTGCGCTACGGGTTCCACGGCCTGTCTTACGAGTATATCGCGGGCGTGCTGCCGCACTATCTCGGCGCGCAGGCTGCCGAGGGACGGATTGTCGTCGCCCATCTCGGCGCCGGCGCCAGCATGTGCGCCATGCGCGCGCGCCGGAGCGTCGCGACGACGATGAGCTTTACGGCCCTCGACGGGCTGATGATGGCAAGGCGCTGCGGCTCCCTCGACCCCGGCGTCATCCTCTACCTGCTGCAGCAGAAGGGCATGACGCCCGCTGCGTTGAGCGACCTGCTGTACAATGACAGCGGCCTTCGCGGCGTCTCCGGCATCAGCGACGACATGCGCGATCTGCTGGCGAGCGACGACCCGCGCGCCGCTGAGGCGATCGACCTGTTCGTCTACCGCGCGGGCCGCGAGTTGGGCTCGCTTGCCGGTGCGCTCGGCGGCCTCGACGGCCTCGTCTTCACCGCGGGCATCGGCGAGAATGCCGCCCCGATCCGCCGCCGCATCTGCGCGGCCGCCGCCTGGCTCGGCATCGAGTTCGACGATGCCGCCAACGCCGCCGGCGGCCCGCGCATCAACCGGGCCGGCAGCCGCGTCTCCGCCTGGGTCATCCCGACGGACGAGGATCTCGTCATCGCCCGCCATACGCATCGCCTCCTCGGCTGAGCCTTGCCGTACCGCCGCGGCGGGTCTAGCGTCGGGTCTGTCAGTCAACCCTGGGCATCCCCGAAAGGAGTCGCCATGATTGTCGAGTTTCGCACCTATACGCTGCAGCCCGGCACCGTCGCGCAGGCCGAAGAGCGCTTCGCCGCCGGTCTGGCGAACCGCACGAAAGTCTCGCCGCTCGGCGCCTTCTGGCACACCGAAGTCGGCCCGCTCAACCAGATCATCCACGTCTGGCCGTATGACAGCCTGGAAGCCCGCACCAAGGCGCGCGCCACAAAGGTCGAGGGCTGGCCGCCCAACATCCGCGAGTTCATCGTCGACCAGACGAGCCAGATCTTTGTGCCGGCGCCGTTCTCGCCGAAATTCGAGCCGGCGCAATTGGGCGGCCTCTACGAAATCCGCTATTACACGTACAAACCGGGCGCGATCGCCGGCACGATCGAGAACTGGTCAAAGGCGATCGACGCGCGCACCAAGCTGTCGCCGCTGGCGTTCGCCGGCTCGTCGGAACTGGGCGACCTCAACATCTGGTGCCACATCTGGGCCTACAAGGACGCGCAGAGCCGCTTCGACATCCGCGACAAGGCGCGGCGCGACGGCATCTGGCCGCCGCGCGGCGGCACGCCGGGCCAATTGCTGAAGCAGATCAACATGCTGGTCGTGCCGGCGTCGTTCTCGCCGCTGCACTAAATCCTCGCGCGCTCCTCACCTCAACCCTCTCCCCGCTCGCGCGGGGAGAGGGAGTCCGGCGCTACACGTCCCCGCCCAGGGCGCGGTAACGCAGCAGGTGGTCAGCCAGGACGCAGGCCATCATCGCTTCGCCGACCGGCACGGCGCGGATGCCGACGCAGGGGTCGTGGCGGCCGGTCGTCTGGATCTCGACCTCGTTGCCGTCGCTGTCAACCGTGCGCATCGGGTGCAGGATCGAACTGGTCGGCTTGACGGCAAAGCGGCAGACGATGTCCTGCCCGGTCGAGATGCCGCCCAATATGCCGCCGGCGTTGTTCGACAGGAATTCGACGCGCCCACCCTTCATGCGCATCTCGTCGCCGTTCTGTTCGCCCGACAGCGCGACGGCGCCAAAGCCGGCGCCGATCTCGACGCCCTTGACGGCGTTGATCGTCATCATCGCGCGCGCCAGATCGCCGTCGAGCTTGTCGTAGACGGGATCGCCGAGGCCGGCCGGCACGCCCGCGGCGATGATCTCGATGACGGCGCCGGCGGACGAGCCGGATTTGCGCGTCGCATCGAGAAACTCGGCCCAGTGCGCCGCCACCGCACGGTCGGGGCACCAGAACGGGTTGTCCTCCACCGCGTTCCAATCCCATGCGGCGCGGTCGATCGCATGCGGACCGATCTGCACCAGCGCGCCGCGGATCGCGACGCCGGCGCCGAGGATTTTGCGGGCGATCGCGCCGGCGGCGACGCGCGAAGCCGTTTCGCGCGCCGAGGCGCGGCCGCCGCCGCGATAGTCGCGGATACCGTATTTCTTCCAGTACGTGTAGTCGGCGTGGCCCGGACGGAAACGGTCGGCGATGTTGCGGTAGTCGCGCGAGCGCTGATCGACATTTTCGATCAACAGCGAGATCGGCGTGCCGGTCGTCTCGCCTTCGAACGTGCCGGAGAGGATTCTGACCTGGTCCGGCTCCTGACGCTGCGTCGTATAGCGCGACTGGCCCGGCCGGCGCTTGTCGAGCCAGTGCTGGATATCGGGTTCGCCGAGCGGCAGGCGCGACGGCACGCCGTCAATGACGACGCCGATCGCCGGCCCGTGGCTCTCGCCCCAGCTGGTAAAACGGAAGATCGTGCCGAAGCTGTTCCCAGCCATCTCGTTCTTCGTCATGACCGGGCTGGACCCGGTCATCCACGAGCTCGTCGCCGCCAGACGTGGATGGCCGGATCAAGTCCGGCCATGACGCTCAAATTTGATCCGGCGCCTTTGATACCATTTCGAGACCCGAATGTCAGACCACCGAGATGTCGGGGGCGTCGACGCGCTTCATGCCGACGACGTGATAGCCGCTGTCGACATGGTGTACTTCGCCGGTGACGCCGGCCGACAGATCGCTCAGCAAATAAACGCCGGCGCCGCCGACATCCTCGATCGTCGTGTTGCGCTGGAGCGGCGAATTAAGCCGGTTCCACTTCAGAATATAGGGAAAATCGCCGATCGCCGACGACGCCAGCGTGCGCACCGGCCCCGCCGAGATCGCGTTGACGCGGATGCCCAGGCCGCCGAGATCGACCGCCAGGTATCTGACGCTGGCTTCGAGCGCCGCCTTCGCAACGCCCATGACGTTGTAATGCGGCATCACCCGCTCAGCGCCGGCGTAGGTCAGCGTCACGAGGCTGCCGCCCTGCGGCATCAGCGCCGCCGCGCGCCGGCAGATGTCGGTGAACGAAAAGCACGAGATGTCGAGCGTTTTCAGGAAATTGGCGCGCGTCGTATTGAGGTATTGGCCGGTCAGTTCGCCTTTGTCGGAAAACGCGACGGCATGCACGACGAAATCGAGCCGGCCCCAGAGGTCGGCGATCGTGGCGAACAGCGCGTCGAGCGAGGCTTCGTCGGTCACGTCGGCTTCGGCGACGACATCGCTGCCGAGGCTGTCGGCAAGCGGCCGCACCCGCTTGCCCAATGCCGTGCCCTGGTAGGTGAAGGCGAGCCGGGCACCATGCTCGTTGAGCGCACGCGCGATGCCCCAGGCGAGCGAGCGCTCGTTTGCCACCCCCATGACGAGCCCCTGCTTGCCGGCCATCAACGCCATGCCGCGATCCCCCGCTGTCCCCGCTCACCCTAGCACGCCTTAGACGCCGAACGTGAACCGGCTGCCGGTATTGGCGTAGATCAATCTGTCGGGCATCGCGCGCGCCACCCCGGCGATAAAGACGCGGCCGCTGCAATGCATCGGCAGCACGACATCCGGATCGAGCGCCCGCAGCTCGGAGATCGTATGCTCGATGTAGTCCGCGGGCGCGACGCCGAGGTGAAAGCCGCCGATGACGGCGTGCAGCTTCTCGACATTGGACGCCGCCATCGCCGCGCGGATCGTGTTGATCAGGCCGCAATGGCCGCATGACGAGATGACGACGAGGCCGCGCCCCTGCACGACATAGCAGGTGGCGTGCTCGTCGGGATGGCGGTCGGGGACGAGCCGGCCGCGCCTCTCGTCGTCGCTGTAATGGTCTTCCGGCGTCGGTTCGACGAGCGTATTGGGCAGCACGCGCTCGAACGATTGCCGCGCGATCTGTCCCGACGTGAACGGTCCGCGGAGCGCACGCGGCTCGGCGCAGCCGATTGTCTCAACATGCGCACGTTCCAGCGCTGCCTTGTCGAGTGCGCCCCACGAGCGGGGCTCCTCTCCTTTGGGCGCGCCCATCCATTTTTCGCGGAACGTCAAATCGCCGCCGGTGAACAGCTTGAGGTCGTCGCGCATCTGCGCCCGATGCTGCTCGACAAAGCCGACCATGCCGCCGTAATGGTCGCGATGCGCATGGCTCAGAATGAGGCCGTCGAGGCCGGCCGCGTCGATGCCGAGCAGGTCGAAGTTGCGCAGCAGGATTTCCGGCGTGTAGCCGAAATCGAGCAGGTATTGGCCGGTCGCTCGGCCATTGCGCGACTGGAGATGCAGGGACAGGCCCCACTCCCCGGCCAGCGTTGAATTCTCGCGGCCGCGGATGCGGCTGACATGCTCGACCTGCGCCATCGGATGGGTCTGCTTCGGCATGAACTGGTCGAAGAATGAATCGACGACGATGCGCACCGCCAGGCTGTCGACGGTCGGCGGGCGGAACGGCTCGGAAATTTGCAGGCTCAATTCGTCCTCCTGCCGATAGGATGGCGCGAACGGTATGCATAGGCTTTGGCCGATCGGGGGCGCGCGATGATCGACTTCCGCAGCGATAATACCGGGTGTGCGGCGCCGGCGATACTCGACGCGCTCGTTCGCGCCAACAGCGGCACCGCGCTCGGCTATGGCGCCGACGCGTGGACGGCGCGATTGCAGGACCGCTTTTCGGAATTGTTCGAGACGCAAGTGCGGGTTTTCCCGGTGGCGACCGGCACTGCCGCCAACGCGCTGTCGTTGGCTGCGATGGCGCCGTCGTGGGGCCTCGTCTATTGCAGCGCCGCGGCGCACATCAACACCTCGGAGGCGAACGCCGCCGGGTTTTTCGGCGGCGGTCTGAAGCTCGTGCCGGTCGCCGGCGACCATGGCAAGATCGATCCGCATGCTTTGGAAGAGACGCTGGCGGCGGTGCAGCCGGGCGCGCTCCACCGGGGACAGCCGGCCGCGGTTAACGTGACGCAGGCGTCGGATCTCGGCGCCGTCTACTCGCTCGCCGATCTCGGCGCGATCCGCGACGTCGCGCAGCGTTACGGCCTGCGTGTGCATATGGACGGGGCGCGCTTCGCCAATGCGTTGGCGCGGCTCGGGTGCAGCCCCGCCGCGATGAGTTGGCGCGCCGGCATCGACATCCTGTCGTTCGGCGCGACGAAAAACGGCGGCGCCATGTGCGACGCCATCGTCGTGTTCGCGCCGGAACTGGCGGACGGCCTTGCCGTGCAGCTGCGCCGCGCCGGGCAAGTCTGGTCGAAGATGCGCTTCGCCTCGGCGCAACTCCTGGCCTATATCGAGGACGGGCTGTGGCTCGGCATGGCGCAGCAATCGAATGCGGCGGCGGCGCGCATCGCTTCCGGCATCGCCGACCTGCCGGGGTTGCGCCTGGCGGCGCCGGTAGAGGCCAACGAATTGTTTCTCGAAATTGCGAGCGCGGTCATGGATGCGCTCGAACGCGATGGCTTCCAGTTCTATCGCCGGAGCGCGACGCTTGCCCGCTTTGTCTGCCGTTTTGACCTGGCTGATGCAGACGCCGACGCGCTGACCGCAGCGCTGCGCCGCCGCTGCGCCACAGCCCGGGCGGCGTAGCACTGGGCGGCGTAGCACTGGGCGGCGTAGCAGTTGCGTCGCCGGCCGCCGGCTGCGACAATATCGCCACTCAACCGGGAGGTGCTGCGATGGCGCCAGCAGTCTACGGCTATCACGCCCATGTCTATTTCGATGCGAACAGCGAGCCGGTCGCCGACCGGCTGAAGGCGACGCTTATGGAGAAATTCCACGTCGAGGTCGGCCCCAACAGCGGCGGCGCCGTCGGCCCCCATCCGGTGCCGCAATTCCAGATGATCTTTACCAACGAGCAGTTCCAGACGGTCCTGCCATGGCTGATGCTGAACCGCGACGGGCTCGACATCCTGATCCACCCGTTGACCGACGACATGGTCGACGATCACACGGTCTACGCCTGCTGGCTCGGGTCCCCGATCGAACTCTCGCTTGGCCACATGAAGCGGCGCGGCTATCCCGAGGCGCTCCTGCCGAAAGCGGCCTGACCCTAAATACCGCCGCGTCCCGGCGTCACCCGCCGCAGCGCGAAGCCAGAACGGGATTGCCCGCACGGCAGGGTGGGTTTCCGGCCCATTGCCGGCGCGGCGGATCAGCGAAGCGCAGCATCGGCGGCGCTGTTTCGGCGAGGGCAATTGGCCCGATCCGCTCGAAGCTGCGCCGGGGCAGCGTTTGCGGTTGCGCTGCCGTCCTCTTTCGTTTCTTTCTAAGGCCGATCCAAATCCGAAAAAGGTGTCCCCGATGCCCGAGCCGGTCGGTCTCGCCCGCGGCCTCACCAATTATGGCGATCCGGATTTCGCCCTCTATCTGCGCCGCTCGTTTGCCCGCTCGATGGGCTACTCGACCGAATTGCTGCAACGGCCGGTCATCGGCATCGCCGACACGCGCTCCGGCTTCAACAATTGTCATCGCCATTTCCCCGAGTTGATCGAAGCCGTGAAGCGCGGCGTGCTGGCGGCGGGCGGACTGCCGCTCGTGTTCCCGACAATTTCGCTAGGCGAAGTCTTTCTCAATCCGACCAGCCTGATGTTCCGCAATTTGATGGCGATGGATACGGAAGAGATGATCCGCGCCCAGCCGATGGACGCCGTCGTGCTGGTCGGCGGCTGCGACAAGACCGTGCCGGCG
The DNA here is from genome assembly GCA_035504075.1 of Allostellaceae bacterium. Lineage (GTDB taxonomy): Bacteria > Pseudomonadota > Alphaproteobacteria > ATCC43930 > CGMCC-115725 > DATARH01. The sequence continues at coordinate 12,456 of DATJSO010000256.1, forward strand.
CAATTGATGGGAGCCATTTCGGCCAATCGGCCGGCGATCGGCTTGGTCGCCGGGCCGATGCTGACCGCGCGCTGGCACGGCGAGCGCTTGGGTGCGTGCACCGATTGCCGGCGCTATTGGGCGAAATTCCGCGCCGGCGAGGTGACGCCCGATGAGATCGACGAGGTCGAGGGCAACCTCGCGACGACCGCCGGCACCTGCGCCGTCATGGGCACGGCCTCGACGATGGCCTCGATCGCCGAGGCACTCGGCATGATCCTGCCGGGCAGCGCCGCGATCCCCGCCGTCCATGCCGACCGGCTGCGCGCCGCCGAGGCGACGGGCCGCGCCGCGATGCTGTTGGCGGCCGAGCGCGTAACCCCGGACCGCATCGTGACGCCGCATTCGGTGGAGAATGCGCTGCGCGTGCTGATGGCGATCGGCGGCTCGACCAACGCGGTCTTGCACCTGACGGCAATCGCCGGCCGTGCCGGCATCGACATCGATCTCCGCAGACTGAACGAGATCAGCGACGCGACGCCGGTGCTTGTCGACCTGAAGCCGACCGGGCCGCATTACATGGAGGATTTGTTCGCCGCCGGCGGCATCGGCGCGGTGTTGCGCGAGCTGCAGCCGCTCCTGCATCTCGATTGCCTGACCGTCGCCGGCGAGACGCTCGGCGAGCGGCTGGCGGCGCCGGCGGGGCCGGTCGATCGCGAGGTCATCCGCCGGTTGGCCGAACCGTTGCAGCCGCAGGGCGGCCTCGTCGCCCTGTTCGGCTCATTGGCGCCAAAAGGCGCGATCTTCAAGCGCTCGGCCGCCGACCCCAACTTGTTCGAAAAGGAGGCCCGTGCCGTCGTTTTCACCTCGCTCGAAGATTTGTCGGCGCGCATCGACGACCCCGATCTTGACGTGACGCCCGACGATTTTCTCGTGCTGCAGCATGCCGGGCCGCTGTCGCCGTCGGGCATGCCGGAAGCCGGCTATCTGCCGATCCCGCAGAAATTGGCGCGCGCCGGGGTCAAGGACATGGTGCGCATTTCCGACGCGCGAATGAGCGGCACCGCCTACGGCTCGATCGTGCTGCACGTGACGCCGGACGCCGCCTCGGGTGGTCCGCTCGCCAAGGTGCGCAACGGCGACCGCATCAGGCTTTCCGTGCAACAGCGGCGCATCGACCTGCTGGTGCCGCCCGACGAACTGGCGCGCCGCAAGGCGCCGCCGGCGCCGGTGCCGGAGCGCGGCTATGCCCGCCTCTACCGGCGCGAGATATTGCAGGCCGACCGCGGCTGCGATTTCGACTTTCTGCGCAAACACCCGCTCGGCGACAGCCGCGCGCAATAGGTCTAGATCATGTCCAGCACCAAGCCGCTCAGCGGCATCACCGTCATCGAGATCGGGCATTCGATCGCGGCGCCGTATGCCGGCATGATCCTCGGCGAGTTGGGCGCCGAGGTCTGGAAGGTCGAGAACCCGAAGGGCGGCGACGCCTGCCGCGGCTGGGGTCCGCCATTCGCCGACGGCGCGGCGACGTGCTTTCACGCGGTCAACCGCGCCAAGGGCGGCATCACGGTCGATCTTGCCGACCCGCAAGCCGCCGCTAAGCTGCGCCGGCTGATCCTCGAACGCGCCGATGTCGTGATCCACAATCTGAAATCGGGCGCGCTCGACCGCTACGGACTCGGCGCCGTCGAACTGATGCAAGCCAAGCCGAGCCTTGTCTTCTGCAATGTCGGCGCGTTCGGCGCGGTGGGGCCGCTTCGGGACAAGCCCGGCTACGACCCGATGATGCAGGCCTATTCGGGGCTGATGAGCCTCCTCGGCGAAAATGGCCGGCCGCCCGTTCGCGTGCCGGCCTCGATCGTCGATCTCGGCGCCGGCATGTGGTCGGTCATCGGCATTCTCGCCGCATTGCAGGAGCGCGGCCGCACCGGCCGGGGCGGCATCGTCGATACCTCGCTCTACGAGACCGGCCTCGCGTGGATGAGCATCCTCTTGGCCGCCTACACGGCGGACGGCAACATCCCGGCGCGGCACGGCTCCGGCGTCGATATGATCGTGCCATACCAGGCGTTTGCCGCTTCCGACGGATGGCTCATGGTGGCCGCCGGCAACGACAACCTGTTTCGCCGCCTCGTCGGCGTGCTCGACCGTCCCGCTCTCGCCGAGGAGCCGCGCTTTGCCAGCAACAAGGACCGCGTCGTGCATCGCCACGAGTTGATCCCGATCCTCACCGACATTTTCGCGACGCGCACACGCGCCGATTGGGCCGAGCGGCTGGAGGCGGCCGGCATCCCGAACGGCCCGATCAACACCTTGGACCAGGTTGTCGCCGATCCGCAGACAGCGGCGCTCGGCATCATCCAACAGCGGCCGGGCAGCGATCTCCGCCTCGTTGGCCTGCCTTTGTCGTTCGACGGCCGGCGGCCGCCATTTGCGAAGGCAGCGCCGGCGCTCGGCGAAGACAACGATGCGGTGCCGGGTTGACCACGATGCGATTGCCTCGGCCGTTCGTCCTGCTGTTGCTGGCGCTGACGCTCGCCGGTTGCGCTGCGTCCGGCAGCGAGCCGCCGGCCGCGGCCCCGGTGCCGAACGCCGTCGCGCGGTCGAGCGAAGCGGGCGGGCGCTTTATCGCGCTGGTTGGGCCGCGCCGCCAGTTCGCGGCACCGTTCCTCGGCGTGCCGGGGACCAATTTCGACCTGCTGCGCAGCTGGATCGATACGCAAAACAGCCAGGTGCTCACCCAGCTTTATGTCGAGGACAGTTATTCCGGCGCCGTACGCACCTACGACACGGCGCGCACGAGCGAGGGCGAAACGCTGAAATTCGTGCCGATCAGCAAAAACAAGATCGCCTGCGACAACGGCTGTTCCTACGCCGAGGAAATCGCGGCCGATCTGCCCGAGCCGCTGTTGCAGGCGCATCGCCAAGGGCTGGCCGTCGTCTTTTCGGCGCAATCGGGACCCGATCTCGCGATCGCCGTGCCCGGCGACCTGATCGACCGGCAGCTCGCCGCGATCGCCGACGCCCGCGCGACGCTGCCGGTCGCCGCGGCCGCGCCATCCCCGGCCAATCCGCGCCCCTGATCGGCGGCTTATCCGCCGGCTGCCGCGTCGAGGCCGAGCATCAAAAAGATGTTCTGCACCGCGGCGCCGGACGCGCCTTTGCCGAGATTGTCGAGCCGCGCCACCAGCACGGCCTGGTGCTGCGCCGCGTTGGCATAGACCGCAAGTTCCAGCCGGTTCGTGCCGTTGAGCCCTTCCGGCTCCAGCTTGCCGGCGGCCGCCGGCTCGACGACCCGAACGTGCTCGCAGCCGCGGTAGAAGACGCAGAGCGCGTCGAACAGATCGCCGCCCGTCGGCTTGCCTGGCAAATTGTCCAGGTGCAACGGCACCGACACGAGCATGCCCTGGCGGAAATGCCCGACCGACGGCACGAAAATAGGCCGCCGCGTGAGGCCGGCATAGAGCTGGGTCTCCGGCACATGCTTGTGCTCAAGGCCGAGCGCATAGAGTTCGAAGGCCGGCCCGCCCGCGCGATCGTGCGCCTCGATCATCGCTCGGCCGCCGCCGGAATAACCGCTGACCGCGTTGATCGAAATCGGGTAATCGGGCGGGACCAGCCCGGCCTCGACGAGCGGCCGCAACAGCGCGATCGCGCCGGTCGGGTAGCAGCCGGGGTTGGCGACCCGGCGCGCCGCGGCGATCGCGTGCGGCTGCGCCGGCGCCATCTCGGGAAAGCCGTACGCCCATTCGGGATCGACGCGATGCGCCGTGCTGGCGTCGAGCAGTTTCGGCGCCTGCGCCGCAAGATCGTCGGCCAGCGCCGCCGCCTCGCGCGCCGCGTCGTCCGGCAGGCACAGCACGACGAGATCGGCCTCCGCCATCACCTCGCGGCGCGCCGCCGGGTCCTTGCGCAATGCGGGCGGCAGGCTCTTCAACGCGATTGCCGGCAGCGCTTCGAGGCGGGCGCGAATGCCAAGCCCTGTCGTACCGGCTTCGCCGTCGATGAACACCACGGGCCTGTTGCTTTCCATCGCAGGCTCCTGCTGCACCGGGTCAACCGATCAGCGCTTCGAAGCTGGCGGCGACCTCGTCCCAGGCGAGACCGCGCTGCATCGCGAGCGCCGCGGTGTGGAAAGAATGCCATAAACGGGCGTCACGCAGCAGCGCAATCGCCGCCGCGGCAAAGGCCTCGTCATCGGCGGCGACGATGCCGGTGCGGCGGTCGCTGACACGTTCGGCGACGCAGCCTACCGGCTCGACGACCGCCGGCACGCCCATCGCCTGCGCCTCGGCCAATGCCAGGCAGAACGTCTCGCCGGGGTCGCCGCGATAGAGCATTAGCCGCGCACCGGCGAGCACCGCGGCAAGCTCGCCGTGCGGCACCGGCGCAAAGCGGCGGACGCCTTGCGCCTGGAGCGCCTCGGCGCGCGCCAGCGCCGCCCGCATCAAATCGGCCTTGTCGCCGCCCCCGGCATAGACGGCAGGGCCTGCATAAACGTGCAGCTCCGCCTCCGGCACGGCCGGGAAGATGCGGGTAGACCACAGATCGAGCAGCCAATCGAGGCCGCGCAGCGGGTTCGACGTGAAGATGGCGATGGGCGGCGGCGGCAAGCGCGCTGCGGCCGCACGAAACGGTTCCAGCAGGCCGTAGGGAATGATCATTTTGCCGCCCACCGGCAGGCACCCCGGCACGGTGCCGGCATGGTACGCACCAGATACCACGAGCAGCGGCCGATGGCGCAGCAGCCACCAAAAATTGCGCGGCTTCTTCAAATAGTGCGCCGGATTGTGCAGCCACAACACCCGCCGTCCGGCGCGCCGCACCAGCCCCAGCAGGACGGCGCCGCGATTGGCAATGTAAAGATCGCAGGATTGTGGCGCACCGTCCGCCAACGGCAGCCACGCGACTCCGCGATGGATGACGGGCGCGGCGCCGCGGCTCAGCGCGGTGACCCGGTGGCCGCGCGCGGCCAGTGCCTCGGCAAGGGCGGCAACCGCCGTCTCGGCGCCGCCGAGCGGCGCCGCGGCGGCGCGCCGTCCGTCGAACGGTATGCCGTCATCCGCCATGATGACGCGCGCCATGGATCAGCGCTCCAGGCGCGCCTTCAGGTAGGACAGGATCGGGTAGAGCGCGGCGCACAGCGCGACGAGAAACCCCCAGGCGCCTTCGCGATAGCCGCGGCGCGCGACAAAGCACTTCCAGAAGCGCGAAACCATGCGCCGGAGGTTGCGTCCGAGCGTGCCGATATCGCCCGCTTCGCGCAGATCGGCGGCGCGCGCGCTCGTGTAACGATCGAGGCGGCGCAGCATGTCGGAGATGTCGCGATCGACGTAATGCGCGAGGCGGGCGTCGAGCGTCGGCCCCTGCCGGCCTGCCAGCGCCACCGCCGGA
>DATJSO010000257.1:0-7991 GCA_035504075.1 Allostellaceae bacterium
GGGGCGGCGCGGCGCCGGCGCCGATCAGGGCGAGCCAGGCCGCGAGGATCGCGGCGACGACCGCGATGCCGCCGCCGCGCGGCGTCGGCACGCTGTGCGACGAGCGCTCGTTCGGCCGATCCAGTATCGCGGCGCGGCGCAACAGCGGGATCAACGCGCCGGCGCCGACAAAAGAGGCGATCCCGGCGCCGATTGCGACCGCCGCCGCAAGTGCCGCGACATGCATCATCGGGCACGCCGGGCGCAGTGCTTCGTCGCCGCGACGCGGTCACGCCCCATCATTGGCGCCCTCCGCCGGCTTCTCCGCCGGCGTCGGCGCGAATGCCGCCTGCGCCGGCTGATCGGGGCGGTTCGTCTCGCGCCGCAAGGCCCAGCGCACTGTCGCGCCATTCGGCCCGGTCATGCCGCTCAACACGATCTGCTGCGTCTTTCGCAGGTCGCCCGACCCGAGATAGATGCTTTCGCCGAGGCTCATCTCGGCGCCCGCGGCGCGCAGCCGCCATGTCGCACCGCCCGGCAGGCGCAGGACGGCACCGCCGGCGTTCTCAAGCAGCGAGGCATCGATCGCCGGATGGAGGTGAAAGCGCACGGCAAAAGCCGCGCCGGCGCGGCCCGTCAGCTTGTCCTCGCCGCGCAGATCGTCGCCGTCGGCAGCAAGGTAGAGTTCGCGCGCATAGATGACGCCGAAGCGGGCACGATAGCCGTCGTGACCGAGCGCGATCCATTGGTGGCCGCCCTCTTCGGCGCGCTCGCAGCGCACCGTGCTGGGGCCGTTTCCGAGCGAGCCGTCCGCCTGGATCTCGATGCAACTGGTGTCGCCGACCACCAGCACCGAATGCGCCGCGCTCGACCGCGCGACTCGCCGCCACGATCCGTTCGGGCCGCGATATCCACCGCAATTGACGATGATCCGATCGCGCCCATGGCTCAACTCGAACGACAGCATTCCAGCATGCGCCTCGGCGTCGAACCCGCGCATCGGTTCGCCGGCATCGACGAGCACAAGACTCTGGCCGGCCTGCAGGCGCTGAAAGCCGCTGTACCGCGCCTGCACCGGTGGATGGCCGCGCGTCTCCGATCGCGTCAGGACGAGATCGACAAGCACACCGTCTTCCTCGACGGAGCCGTTGAACAGCGCCAGCCGGCGGTCGCCGTGGCGAAAGAAGCGCAGGATCGGCGCCATGCGTTCGATCGCCTGCTGCAACGCTGCCGGGACCTCGATGTGCGCGGCGCGCAATGCCGTCCGCGTGTCGATCAAATCGCGCAGCACGCTGAGCTGCAGTGACGGGCTGCGGCTCCTGTGGCCGCCGTCGGGCAGGATCTGACTGGTCAATTCGCGGTCGAACACGGCCAATGGGCGGGCGACCCGGGTCGGCGAGGCGCCGAGCGCGGCGAGGCCGACGACAAGCCCCTTCAGTGCCCGCAGCCGCGCCGCCCCCGGCACCTCCCACGTCGCGGTGCGCGACAGATGCCGCATCTGGCGGGCGATGCTCGTCAGCATCGCCCGGCGCAGCGCCCGGTCAGCCTCGCGCCCGGCGACCTCGTCGAAATGCACAATCCAGTTGAAGATGCGGGTCGCGGCGACGTCGGCTCGCCAGGCAATCGGATGCCATGCGGTATTGTCGGCGAGCCAGCTCTGGACCAATGCGCGCGCCGGGTCGCGCGCCGCCGCCCCGAGGCCGATCAGGTCGGCCAGCCAGGTAAACCCGTGCCACTCGGCCAGCCAACCGGTGCCGGCGCGCGGCGGGAACCAAACCGGCAGCGGGTTGCGCACCAACTCGCCGGCGAACTCGATATCGCCGGCCAGAATCGCCTCGCCGCGCTTGCCGTCGCCGGGCCAGCGCTCGCCAAGCTTCATATGCAGATCAGCCGGCACAGGGCCGATCAGCGTCAGGGGATAAAGGCGGCTGGCGACGAGCGCCCGCCACGCGTCGCGCTGCAGCCGGGTCAATACATCAGGCGCCTCAGGCCGGCTGCCCGGCCCATTTTCCGGCCGGAGGCCGCCCATTGGAGCGGATTTCATCACCCGGTCGCCGGCGTCGCGGTGTTCTTCGGACCGGCCGTTCGGCGGGCGCTGCGGACGGCTCGTCCGGCAGGTGCTTCCATGCCGCTTCGTAACAAGGAACCGGGCCGCCCGCAAGCGAGCCGGTCGGGCAACGCGGACTCGGTGCCGAGCCGGGGCGACTCCGGCGAATCAGGAGGCGAACTTCATCAGCCGCGCAGCGTAAAACCCGTCGATGCCGTCATATTCCGCCAAATGACAAGGTAACGTGCGCAGTTCGCCGACGGACGTCAGCCAGTCAGGAGGAGCGCCGATCCGCGCCGGATCGATCGGCTGGCGCTCGACAGGGGCGCCCGAGCGCAGCAACGCCGCGATCCTCTCCGGCCCCTCTTCCGGTTCGAGCGAGCACGTGCAGTAGACGAGCGTGCCACCCGGTCGCAGCATCTCGACCGCCGCCCGCAACAGGTTTTCCTGCACGACGGCGAGGCGGGAAACGTCTTCGGGGTGCTTCAGATGCGGCACATCCGGATGGCGCCGAATGGCGCCCGTCGCGGTGCACGGCGCGTCGAGCAGCGCCGCATCCACCGGCCGCTCTGGCCGCCACGTCATCGCGTCGGCGGCGATCGCCGATGCCGGCAGCCCCAGCCGGTTGAGGTTGGCGACCAGCCGGTCGAGCCGGCGGGTCGAGCGGTCGATCGCAGTGACCCGCGCACCGGCACTGGCGAGTTGCGCCGTCTTGCCACCCGGTGCGGCGCACAAATCGACAACCTCGCGCCCAGCGACGCCGTCGAACAGCCGAACCGGCAGCGATGCGGCCGCGTCCTGGATCCACCAGGCGCCCTCGGCATAGCCGGGCAGCGAGGTCACCGAGCCGCCCGCCGGGCGGCGCAGCGACCCGGTCGGCAACCGCGTCGCCTGCAGCTTCTCGCACCACGATTCGTCCTCGTCCCGCAGGGTCAGATCGAGCGGCGCTTCCTTCAGATGGGCGCCAGCGATCGCGTGCGCGCGGGCCTCGCCGTAGGCCCGGCTCCATGACTGCCACAGCCAATCGGGGGTGTTGAGGCGTGCCGCGTCCTGCCGCTCGACGCGGTCGGCGCCTTCAACGCTGAGCCGTCGCAGCACCGCATTGACAAGCCCCTTGTGGGTCAGAAATCCGCGGTGGTGAGCAAGATCGACGCTGGTCGCAACGGCGGCATGCGGTGGTGTGCGCAGAAACAACAGCTGTGCGATACCGAGGCGCAAGATGTCGTGGATAACGGCGGCGCGCGGTGCCAGCGGCGTATTGAGACAGTCGGCGATCAGCGCATCGATCTGCCCGAGGCGGCGCAATACCGTCGCGACCAGCAGCCGGGCGAAGGCGCGGTCACGCACCGACAGTTCCGGCATCAGCGCATGTTCCTCGATCGCGTCGTCAAGCGGGCGCTTGCGGCGCAGCACCGCCCCGATCAGATCGAGTGCAATGTGCCGGGCAGACGGAGCGGAAGGAGGAGAGGCTTTGCGGTAAAGTTCTGCTGCGGACATGAGCCTGGCTTCGAAGGAGAGCAAGGTTGCCGGGGCAAACGCCGCCTTGCCGGTATTGTTCCGAGAAATTCCGCCGCTGCGCACGCGGTCGAAGCCACCGAGCGGCGGCATGCGGCAGCGATCACGGTTGCGCCGTGTGACGATAAAGGGAGGCGCTTAGAGCAGGTGGCCGCTGCGCGTCGCCTTCGTGCGCAGATAGCGCTCGTTGTGGCCGTTCGCCGGGAAAACGTGCGGCACCCGCTCGGCGACGCGGATGCCGTAGCGCTCCAGCGCGGCGACCTTGTCGGGGTTGTTGGTCAACAGCCGCACCGTGGCAAAGCTGAGCTGGCGCAGCATGTCGGCCGCCGGCAGATAGACGCGCTCGTCGGCGTCAAAGCCGAGCTGCTCGTTGGCGTCGACCGTGTCGAACCCGGCATCCTGCAGCCGATAGGCACGCAGCTTGTTGACCAGCCCGATGCCGCGGCCTTCCTGCGCGAGGTACAACAGCACGCCACCGCCGTCCCTGGCGATCGCGGCGATCGCGCCGCGCAACTGCTCGCCGCAATCGCATCTGAGGCTCGCCAGCACATCACCGGTGAAACAGGCGGAATGCAGTCGCACCAGCACAGGCGCATCGCGGTCGGGCGCGCCGATCAGGATTGCAAGATGCTCGCTGCCGCCGTCGCCCGGGCGGAAGGCGATGAGGCGCGCATCCTCCGCGTCGGCGAGCGGCACGCGTGCCTCGGCCACCCGGTTGAGACGGGCCATCGCGGCGCGACGGGTCAACACGTCCTGCGTCGCGACGACGGCGATGTCGCTGCGGCGCCGGGCGAACAGCGCCTCCGCCGGTGCGAGCGGCAGGACCAGCACGGCGGGCAGCAGCGCCGCCAGCTTTGCCAGCGCAACGGCCGCCAGTTCGCTGCCCTCGGCGGGCTGCGGCAGCGGGCCGAGCCCCGGCGGCTCGACACCGAGCGAGGCGGCGGGATCGGCCAGATTGCGGATCACCGACCCGGCGAGTTGCGGCGCCAGGGCGATCGACACGGCGCCGGCGAGTTCCGTGCGTGCGGCGAGGCCGAGGGCGACCGCGCGCCGCCGCGTCAGCACCATGCGCAGCGGCCGGTCGGCCACTGCGCGCAACCGTGCCAGGTTGGCATCGTCGGCGAACTCAGCAGCGAGCGCCAACACCGCGGCCTCATCGCTGCCCTGCAGCAGCACCACGTCGCCGCGCCGCAATGCGAGGATCGCGGCATCGAGCGCGCGCCCCGTTAGGATTTCCGACGGTCCGCTCGCCGGCATCGTTGCCATCTCGCCTTTCGCTACGCCGTACTTGTCGCGGCCGGTTATCATAGGCCGGCCGGCGGCGCGCGCCACCCCCGCATGTGCATGCCTGACGTCCGCCTGCGCCCGCGGCGCTTACGATTGCACGAGGTGGTAAGCGGTATTCGCGACGGCAAGCTCGTGGAAACCGGAGAGCGCACCGCCGGCCGTCGTCGTCCAATACCCGATATCGCCCGTTGCGGTGTTCTCCCACAGCACCTCGGAGAGGCCCGAGTTGTTGTAATCGCCGACGCCGACGACGGTGTAGGCGGTGTCGGCGAAACCGAAATCGTGGAAGCCGGTCACCTTGCCCTGGGCATTCGTCGTCCAATAGCCGGTGTCGCCGGTCGCCGTGTCCTCCCACAACACCTCGTCGTGGCCGACACCGTCGAAATCGCCGACGCCGACGACGGCGTAACCGGGCGCGGCCTGGCCGAGATCGGTAAAGCCGGTGACTTGACCGCTCGCATTCGTCGTCCAATAGCCGGTGTCGCCGGTGGCCTTGTCCTCCCACAGCACTTCGTCGTGGCCCGATCCGTCGAAGTCGCCGATCCCGACAATGCTGTAACTGCTGCTGGCCGTCGCCATATCGAAGAAGCCGGTGACTTGCCCGCTCGCATTCGTCGTCCAATAGCCGGTGTCGCCGGTGGTCGGGTCCTCCCACAGCACTTCGTCGTGGCCGGAGCCGTCGAAATCGCCCACTCCGGCGACGTTGTACGCAGTATTCGCGTCTCCGAGATCGACGAAGCCGGTGATCTGGCCGCTCGCGCTTGTTGCCCAGTATCCGGTGTCGCCCGTCGACTGGTTCTCCCACAGCACGTCGTCATGGCCCGAGCCGTCGAAATTTCCGGCCGCGACCGCGGTGTAATTCGTGTTGGCGTCGCCCTGGTCGTTGAACCCGCTGACGTTGCCGGTCGCATCAAGGGTCCAGAACCCGGTATCGCCGGTGGCGGGATCGGTCCATTCGACATCGGGAAGCACCGGCCACGGCGCCGGCGGCGGATCGACGTAGAAATTCGCCGAACTGAGTGCGCTTGGCGCGACACCGCTGATGAAGATCGACTGCTCGGAGTTGAAGGTGATCAGCGTGCCGCCGTCTGACGCGGTTTCATCGGCCGCGACCGCCGTGTAATCGGCGACGGTCGAATTCGACAGCTGAAACGCGTCCTGCGTCGGATTGAAACCGGTGATCGTGTCGTTGCCGAATTCCGGGTCGGTGACGTTGAACAGCGTCGGCGCACCGGCCGCCGCGCTCAGGTTGGCGCTGCCCGCCCCCGCAATGACCGTCGTATAGCCGCCTGCCGAGCCATTGCTCAGAAGGGTGGCCTGCAGGCTTGCCTGCGACGTGCCCGTCGCCAGCTGGTCTTCCATGCCGACCAATTCGGCGGCATCCGGGGCGCGGCCGACGATTGTCTCGAACAGCTGGGTCAAGTCGACCTGAGCCTCGAGCGACACCGAGAGATCCTGTTGCAAATTGGCCAGCGAGTAGCCGGAAGCGCCAACGTAAGTCTCGGCCGCATTCAGCTCCGCGGCTTCCGGCAGCCGGCCCAGCACCTGCTGGTAGACGCCCTCGATTGCATTCTGGGCAGCGTCGGATTGCGCCATGATGAGCCGCACCGCCGCCTGGGTCGAGCCGTCGGCGAGCAGGCTGGTGAAGGTCGCAAGGTCGCTCGCTCCGATTTCCGCGCCGACGACCTGCTGATACTGCTCGGCCAGCAGGCACTGCGCGTATGGGCCATTCGCCAGCGTCTGTTCGATCGCGGCGACGGTCGTCGTGCCAGCTTCGAGCATGCTGATGTAAGTCGGAGCCGCATTCCAGTCGCTCGGATCGTCGCCCGCCTCGCTCGGATCGTTGAGATCGAGAGCGAGCACGTCGGCATAGATTTCGTCAACCTCGTCGGCCGCCACGCTGGCCGCCGGCGGCGGTGGCGATACCGGCACGAGCGAAGCGGTGATCGCGACGCTCGGTTCGCTCGTGTCGCTGAAGGCGAAGACCCGCCCGTTGATGGTGATCGTATCGCTTTCCGAACCAAGCCCGCCGGTGCCGTCCGGCTGGCCCGCGGCGGTCGCATTCGGGATGAACGCCGAGCCGTCCGCCGTGAAGCGATCGACGACGACGGTGCCGACCGGCGCGGTTGTCACGCCGTCGGCGAACACCGTGTAGCTGCCGTCGGACGCGGCCGGCAGCGGCACCGACGACGATCCGGCCGCGACCGCAACCGTTCCGGTGTAGAACTCGGCGCCATCGGCATAGGTGAAGGTAAAGCCGAACAGCGCGTTGAGTGGAAAGCTGGCCGGGGTGGCGGGGGTGAAGACATGGTCGCTCCCGTCGGTGCCGAGGACGGCGCCCTGCTCGGTGCCGAGCCCACCGGTGCCGGACGGCTGGCCGGCCGCGGTCGCGACCGGCACCGGCGACGCCTCGCCCGGTCCGCTGTGCGAGTAATCGATGACAAAGACGGTGCCCGCGGCCTCGCTCGTCGTGCCGGCGTCGGCGAGGATCGTGTATTGACCGTCTGCCGTCGCAATCGTCTGGCCGACATCGTAGTCGCCGCCGGCGACGGTGCCGTCGTAGTAGTCGCCGCTGCCGTTGTAGGTATAGACAAAATCGTAGAGCTGCGACGATGGAGGCGGTGGTGAAGGCGGCGGCGGTGACGGCGGCGGCGGTGACGGCGGCGGCGGTGACGCCGGCGGCGGTGACGGCGGCGGCGGTGACGCCGGCGGCGGTGACGCCGGCGCCGGACTGATCGTCACGGCGGTGAAGCCTTCACCGTCGTCGCTGGTGACGAAAGCGGTTCCCGACGTGATGCCGGCGAGTGTCAAATGGTCGACGGTCGCGCCGCTGCTGACGGTCAGCGTGCCGCTCGAAAATACCGCCATGGCCGAAGCGGTGAACGGCAGGCCGCTCAGATCGATCGTGTCGCCGAGGGCAAAACCGCTGATCGGCACCGTTGGCAGCGTCGCACCGTAAATCTGCAACTCCCCGCCGGCGCCGGTGAAATCGATCGAGCCGCCGACCGCGGCACCGGCCAGCAGTTGCAGCGTGCCGCCCGAAATCGTCGGATCGATGGCGACACCGCCGGCCTCGACGGTCTCGCTGTCGCCGCTTCCGATCGTCGTGCCGCTGGCGCTGCCGTAGACGATCTGCTCTGCGTCGCTGTCGAGCAGCGTCGCG
>DATJSO010000258.1:0-12307 GCA_035504075.1 Allostellaceae bacterium
GTTTCGACATCGCCGATGACGACTGGGTGCGGGTGTCGAGCCATGCCGGGCGGATCGAGGCGCAGGTCAAGTTGATCGACGGCGTCAACCCGGACACGGTGTGGACCTGGAACGCGATCGGCAAGCGCAGCGGCGCCTGGAACCTGGCCGCGGATTCGCCGGAATTCACCCGCGGCTTTCTGCTCAATCACCTGATTGCCGAGCTGCTGCCGGCGACGGACGGTGCGGCCGCCGGCGCCAACGCCGATCCGATCACCGGCCAGGCGGCATGGTATGACCTGCGGGTAGCGGTCGAGAAGGCGCGGCCGGACGAAGCCGGGCACAGCGCGCCGCGCTTTGCGACGCTGCGCCGGCCGCCTTCGATGGCCCGCGCACCGCAGACCGTGCGCTACGGCGCGCCCGCCGGCGACGGCGACACAAATCCGGAGCGCGCGTCGTGACCGACCTCCCCGGCGCAGCGCCGGGCCGCAAAAAGCTCGGTCTCGTCATCGACCTCGATCTTTGCGTCGGCTGTCACGCCTGCGCCACCGCGTGCAAGGAATGGAACACCGGCGGACACATGGCGCCGCTGCCGGATTTCAACGCCTATCGCGACGATGCCTGGGGCGTCTGGTTCAATCGCATCCATTCGTTCGAAGAGGGTGAGGGCGACGGCGCCCGCACCGTGCATTTTCCGAAATCCTGCCTGCACTGCGAGGATGCCGCTTGCGTCACGGTGTGCCCGACCGGCGCCTCCTACAAGCGCGCCGAGGACGGCATCGTGCTGGTCAACGAGGCGATCTGCATCGGCTGCAAACTGTGCTCGTGGGCCTGCCCCTACGGCGCCCGCGAATTCGACGCCGACGCGGGGGTCATGAAGAAATGCACGCTATGCATCGACCGCATCTACAACGCCAATTTGGCGCCGGAGGAGCGGCAGCCGGCCTGCGTCATCGTCTGCCCGACCAAGGCGCGCCTGTTCGGCGATCTCGGTGACCCCGATTCCGCCGCGGCGGAACTCGTCGCGGCGCGCGCCGGCGCCGACCTGTTGCCGGAACTCGGCTACCGGCCGGTCAACAAATACCTGCCGCCGCGCCGCACCCGCATGGCGCCGCCGGCATCCGCGCCGTCGTCCGTGGCCCAACCGACAGACGACGAGCCGACCGGGCTGCTGCGCTGGATCGACCGGCTGCTGTCGCGGTGACCCGAGGTTTCGCCAATTTGCCGCCTGGCCGCCGCCGACGGGTGCGGCGGGCGGCAGGTCTGGCCTTCCGCGATTCGCCCAAGCATCCGTCCGACGACAATTCCCGCTGGAATCGACAACGCAAGCCACGCGGCCATCGCAAGGAGCACAGTGTCCATAAAGATCATTCCGGCATGCTTGGCGGTTTTCCACGATTGATTATCGCCATCTGACCAACACGGGAATTTGCGCCGTTGTTCCGATTCTGGATCGGAAAAGGCCTAAATGACAAGCGCTGAGAAGGTAGATCTTTCTTTTTTGAGCGACGGGCAAGTTGAATATTTTGTAAATTGCGGGCTTTATCGAGAAGCGGCCGCGGCGTGCGCGACAACGGTGCTCCGATCGACGACGGCGCTGCCCGCCGCAGCGGGGTTGTGTCGGTTTTTTCGTGCGCGGCGCCGCTTTGTGCTTAATTAAACAGCCATGACCGGCCGTGAAACCTATCTCGATTGGAACGCGACCGCGCCGCTGCGGCCGGCGGCGGCGGCCGCGATCGGCGCGGCGGTTGCGCGTTGCGGCAATGCCTCTTCGGTGCATCGCTGGGGACGCGCGGCGCGGCAGGAAGTCGAAGCGGCGCGCGAAGCGGTGGCGGCGCTGATCGGAGCCCGTCCCGACGGGGTCGTGTTTGTCAGCGGCGGCACCGAAGCAAACCATCTCGCGCTGCTCGGTTGCGGCCGGCCGCGGGTTCTCGTTTCGGCCGTCGAACACAGTTCGGTATTGCAGGCCGCGGCCGAGGCGGAGCGCATCCCGGTCGGCAGCGACGGCAGCGTCGATGTAGCGCGGCTCGATGCCGTGCTCGCGGCCGATCCGCGGCCGGCCGTCGTTTCGGTCATGCTGGCCAACAACGAGACCGGCATCATCCAGCCGGTTGGCGCCGTCGCCGGGGTCGCCCATGCGCGCGGCGCCCTCGTCCATTGCGATGCGATCCAGGCGGCCGGGAAAATGCCGCTCGCCGCAGCTGATCTTGGCGCCGATCTTGTCAGCCTGTCCGGCCACAAGCTCGGCGGCCCGCCCGGCATCGGCGCCGTCGTCGCCATTGGCGATGTCGAGTTGGCTGCGATGATCCGCGGCGGCGGCCAGGAGCGCGGCCGCCGCGCCGGCAGCGAGAACCTGCCGGGGATTGCCGGCTTTGCCGCCGCGGCCGAGGCGGCGCTGACAAATCTTGCCGATTACGACCGCGTCAGGCGATTGCGCGACCGGCTCGAAGCCGCCGCCCTGGCGGCGGTACCCGGCGCCGTCGTCATCGCCGCCGCGGCGTCGCGGCTGCCCAATACGAGCGCCCTCGCGCTGCCCGGGATCGCGGCGGAGACGCAGGTCATCGCGCTCGACCTCGCGGGTGTCATGGTCAGCGCCGGGGCGGCGTGCTCGTCGGGCAAGGTGGGGCCGAGCCATGTGCTGGCGGCGATGGGTGTGGCGCCCGAGATTGCCGCCGGCACGATCCGGGTCAGCCTCGGCTGGACGACGACCGAAGCGGATATCGCGCATTTTCTCGACGCCTGGACGGCGCTGGCGCGGCGCGCGGCGGGCGTCATGACGGCGCGCTCGACACGATCGATGCTGGCGGAAACGGCGGCGCTTCCTACATAAGTTCGCTGCAGGTTGGGAGAACCGGTGGGATGGCGGCAAAACAGGCGATGATGGTGACGGACGCGGCGGCCGAACGCATCCAGGCGCTGCTCGCGCGCCGCGGCAAGCCGTCGGTCGGTGTGCGCGTCGGCGTCAGGGCGCGCGGCTGCTCGGGGCTCAGCTACACGCTCGAATACGCCGACGAGAAGGGCCGGTTCGACGAGGTGGTCGAGGACAAGGGCGTGACGATCCTCGTCGATCCCAAAGCGATCATGTTCATCATCGGCACCGAAATGGACTATGTCGAAGAGAAGCTGCAGTCGGGCTTCGTGTTCCGCAACCCCAACGAAAAGGGCCGCTGCGGTTGCGGTGAAAGCTTCCACGTGTGAAGGTGCTCGTCATGCCGGCTTGACCCATCATCTCCAAGAGGTCCGCGGGTCTGGCCGGCGGATGTCGGTTGTCTAGGCGCGATGCGATTTACCCGATGAAACTCTTTCAGATCGAAGAGCCGGACGGTGCGCCGGCCGACCCGGACCTGCCGGGCGTCGCGATCGGCATCGACATCGGCGGCGCGGCGGCGCAGGTCGCGATCGCGGTCGGCGGCAACGCGGTCGTGCTGGATGACCGCGACGGTTTTGTATTGGACCTGGCGGTGCCGCCGCCGACGGCAGGCCCTGCCGAATGGCAGGGCCTGTTCGAGGGCGCCCGGCTGCGCGCCGAGCGCGCGCTGGCGCAACCGGCGACGCACGCCGTCGTCGTCGCCGCCGCGCCGCTTGATGCCGACGCCACAGCGCGGCTGCGCACCGCCGCCGCCGCCGCCGGCCTGGCGATACTGCGCCTTCTGGGGCGGCCGGAGGTCGCCGGCGAAACGCCCGTCCTGGCTGCCGCGGCGCTCGCCGAGGATCTGGCGCCGCGTCCTCCCTCGGCGTGAGCGGCCCATGCCGAAGATGGTGTTCATCGAGCGCGACGGCACAAGGCGCGAGGTTGCGGCGCCGCTCGGTCTTTCCGTGCTGGAAATCGCCCATCGCAACGACATCGACATCGAAGGCGCCTGCGAAGGCTCGCTCGCCTGCTCGACCTGCCACGTCATCGTCGATCCGGAATGGTACGAGCTGTTGAAGGAGGCGAGCGAGGACGAGGAAGACATGCTGGATCTCGCCTTCGGTCTGACGGCCACCTCGCGGCTCGGCTGCCAGATCATCATGAGCGAGGAATTGGACGGGTTGACGGTGCGCTTGCCGGCCAGCACCCGCAACCTCCTGCTCGGATGACGGCGGGCCTGTTCCGGCGGCTCGCCGCCGCCGCCGGCGAGGCGTGGCCTGCCTACACGCGGCACGAATTCGTGCGGCGCCTCGCGGCCGGCGACCTGCCGGAAGCGGCCTTCCGCCGCTACCTCGTGCAGGACTACCTGTTTCTGCTGCATTTCGCGCGCGCCTGGGGCCTGGCGGTATACAAATCCGACACGCTCTCCGAGATGCGGCGGGCGCAGGCGCTCGTCGCCGCCACGCTCGATGTCGAAATCGGCCTGCATATCGAATATTGCCGCGGCTGGGGCCTGTCGGAGGCGGCGATGGCGGCCGAGAGGGAGGCCGTCGAAACGATCGCCTACACCCGGTTCGTGCTCGACCGCGGCCTCGCCGGCGATCGGCTCGACCTTGAAGCGGCGCTGGCGCCGTGCATCGTCGGCTATGCCGAGATCGCGAGGGAGCGCATGGCCGACCCGGCCACCCGGCTGGCGGGCAACCCGTACCGTGAGTGGCTCGACATGTATGCCGGCGCCGAATACCGGGAGCTGGCCGCCGCGACCGCGGCGGCGCTCGACGAGCAGTTTGCCGTGCGCGGCGGCGCGGGCCGTTTCCCGGCGCTGTCCCGCTGCTTTACAACGGCGACCCGGCTCGAGGCCGATTTCTGGCAGATGGGCCTCGCCGCGGCGCCGCGATGCTGACCCCGCGGCTCGCCGACATCGATCTGCCGGGCGACCCGGCGCGACATCGCGTTGTTGTCGCGATGTCGGGCGGCGTCGACTCGTCGGTGGCGGCGGCGCTGCTCGTCGCAGCAGGGTATGACGTTGTCGGCGTCACGCTGCAGCTTTACGACCATGGCGCCGCCGGCAGCCGCAAGGGCGCCTGCTGTGCCGGGCAGGATGTGCGCGACGCCGCCGCCGTCGCCCGGCGCCTCGGCATGCCGCATTACGTGCTCGATTACGAGGCGCGCTTCCGGGCGGCCGTCATCGAGGATTTCGCCGACAGCTACCGCCGCGGCGAGACGCCGATTCCGTGTATCCGCTGCAACGAGCGCATCAAATTCCGCGACCTGTTGGGCATGGCGCGCGATCTGGCCGCCGCCGCGCTGGCGACCGGCCATTACGCCCGCCGCATCGTCGGGCCGGGCGGGCCGGAACTGCACCGCGCCCACGACGTGACGCGCGACCAGAGCTATTTCCTGTCGCGCACGACGCGCGAGGAGCTGGAATTCCTGCGCTTTCCGCTGGGCGGCCTCGCAAAGGCGGCGACACGCGAGATCGCGCGCGATCTCGCCCTGCCCGTCGCCGACAAGCCCGACAGCCAGGATATCTGCTTTGTGCCGCAGGGGTCCTACGCCGACATCGTCGCGCGGCTGCACCCGGAAGCCGCCGCGCCCGGCGATGTCGTCGACGAGCAGGGGCGCGTTCTCGGCCGCCACGCCGGCATCGCGCAGTTCACCGTCGGCCAGCGCAAAGGCCTCGGCATCGCCGGCCCCGAGCCGCTCTATGTGCTGCGCATCGAAGTTGCGACCCGCCGCGTCGTCGTCGGGCCGCGGCGCGCGCTCGACCGGACCCGCGTGCCGCTCGCCGAGCTGAACTGGCTCGGCCCGCCGCTTGCCCCCGGGGTCCGGCTGCCGGTCAGCGCCAAATTGCGCTCGACGCAGGCGCCGGTCCCGGCGACGCTCGACGCCGACGGCGGCGAACTGCTCCTCGACAGGCCGGCTGGCGCCGTCGCGCCGGGCCAGGCGGCCGCGCTTTACGACGGCGAGCGGCTCCTGGGCGGCGCCTGGATCCGCCGCGCTTGACCGCCGCCGCGGCGCCCCCTATATGCACGGCCGCCGCGGCGGGGTAGCTCAGCTGGTTAGAGCAGGGGAATCATAATCCCAAGGTCGGGGGTTCAAATCCCTCCCCCGCTACTCCCGCTAAATCAATTACTTAACGAAAACCAAGGCCGCTTCGGCGGCCTTTTTCATGTCGCGCGCCCGCGACACGATACCGAGCGTTCCCGCCATTTTCCGACGGCTCCGAACCGCTCCCTGCGACATGAATGCGACATGGCGGCCGAGCCAAACGCGCACGGGATAAGGGTGCCGCCGCGGTGTGTCGCAAGGGCTGCGACATGCTCTAGCGCGCTATCGTCTAGTGCCGCACAACGGCAGACAGTACTATATATTGCGGTTGGGCATTGTCGGGGAGAGACAGAGGTGGACGCTCAGCCGCGAGGGGGGGCCGACAAACTGCTGCCAGCGGTGCGTCAGTACCTCGAAGCGCGTTTTGCAGCTTATGAAAATGCCGCTCGGCTCCGAAGCCCGTCGTTAGACTTTCGCGCCGCCATCGCCACGGCGGTGGCCGACTATCTCGCCGCAACGGCAAGCGACATGCGGCCTGTAACGAGCCGACAGCGGCAACGAGAGCGCGCGAAAGCGCTTAAGGCTGCAAAGCGGCGGGCAAACCGCGCCGCCGGGGTGCGCCGGACAGCGGCACCGGCGGAACGAGCAAAGGCGACAGCGGAATATGATCGCGCGTTTGCCGCCTGGCTGGCGCTCGCATTGCGGGATCGCGAAATTCCCAGGACCAAGCCGGTGCTGACGGAACTGACAAACTTGATCGTGGCAGTCGCCACAGCCTATTCCGCGGCCACCGGCAAACCCCCGGCGATTGGCGGATCGGGGGGGCATTTTGCCCGTTTATTGCGGGCGCTCGCAAATGATCTGGCACCGATCGTGAAATCGCAGCCGGCAGTGCCCTGGTCTGCCGATCTCGTCCGGTATGCGCGAACGGTCATCTGAAAACTGGCGGCTTTTTGTCCCTTTTTGTCAGCTTTTTGTCCCTATCTCCCGATAACAAGCGGCGCTAGATTGTTGCTGCTCGCAGCGGTTTGCGAGCGCTCCAACACGGAGGGTCAAATGGACACACCGCAAGACGCGTGCCGGATTGGTGACGATCTGATCTGGGGTGCAGAGGCGATCGGAATGGAACTCAACCTGCCGGCGCGGAAGGTCTATTACCTAGCCGGGCAAGGTCATATCCCGATCGCGAAAGTCGGCGTGCAGCTCGTCGCATCACGACGCCGGCTGCGCGAGTATTTCGTCACCGCCGCCTAAAAGAAGGGAAGGCTCGCTCATTGAGGCAGCAAAACGAAAACGCCGCCCCGGCGATGGTAGCGGCGCTCCCGAAATCACGAAAAACCAAAACCTTATAACCGCAAAAACCGACACTACGCAAGCGCCGACGCCACCGTCGCCCAAGGTGTGGCGATGACGGGCATTTGGGCGCACGCCGCGGGCGTGCTGGTGCGCGACCCGGAGCGCCGCAGCGGTAGCAGGGGTGACTTTGCTATCGCCACGCTGCGGATCGGCAGCGCGGATGCGGTGCAATGGGTCAACGTCATCGCATTCGGCGAGGCCGCCGACCGTCTGTGGACGCTGCATGCCGGTGACGGCGTGTCGGTCGCCGGGCGTGGTGAAATAAAGACATGGACAAGCCGCACCGGCGAAGCGCGACACGGGTTGTCGGTCGTCGCCTCGGAGATCGCCGCGGCACGGCCGCGCCCGCGGGACGACACCGCGCGGCAGCCGGCGCGTGGCAGCATGTACCGACAGCCCGCACAACCGACGCCGAGCAACATCGGGCCGGAGCTCGACGACCGTCTCGACGACTGGCCGGCGGGTGCGCCATGACGCCGCTCGAAAGCGCGCTCGCGTATGTGACCGAGGGCGTCCCCGTGTTCCCATGCCGAGAGGCCGGCCCGGCACGCAAGCGGCCATATGTGCCGCACGGCTTTCACGATGCGACCCGCGATCCGGCCACCGTCACCAAATGGTGGACGACCTGGCCGAACGCGCTGATCGGGACGCCCACTGGCAGAGTGTCGCGGCGTTGGGTGCTCGACATCGACACCAAATCGGACAGCGCCAACGGCTTCGACACACTCGACGATCTCGGCCATTCAATCCTGCCGGATACCCCGATGGCACACACGGCGAGCGGCGGGCTGCATGTCTATTTCGATGCCGGCGACCGCGAGCTGCGCAACAGCGCGGGACTGATCGGGGCCGGCCTCGATGTCCGCGGCGACGGCGGCTATGTCATCGTGCCATCGCCCGGCAGCGGCTATATCTGGGATCCCATCCTGAATTTCGACACGGTGGCGATGGCACCCGCGCCGGAATGGCTCTGGCCGCATCGACCGGCACGGCCGACCATGCCGCTACCGGCGGCTGCGGTTGGTGGACTGTCACGATATGGAGAGGCCGCGATCGAATCGGCATGCAATGCCATTGCACGCGCGCCGAGTGGCGAACAGGAAAAAACGCTGAATGCCGAGTGTTTTGCGATCGGCACCGCGGCGGCAGCGGGTCTCTTGCCGGCCGATATAGCGCTGCGCGCGCTCCTGCGTGCCGGACAAAAGATGGCTGACCACGACGCGCGCTGGCCATGGCGCGCAGAGGAAATCGAGGCAAAGGTGCGACGCGCCTTTGGCGCGGGCCTGTGCCATCCGAGGGAGACGCGCCGTGCCCTGGCTGGATGACGACCCGGAAGCCGAGGCCGAGCGGCAAAAGTATCGCGACGCCACCAAGGGACAGACGCCCCTCGAAGTCGCGGATGCGCGGCCGCCGGAATACAGCGACGAGGCGCTCGCCCTGCGGTTCTCGGCGAAGCACGCCGATGACGCCCGTTATGTTGCGTTGTGGGGGAAATGGTTGCTGTGGGATGGCAGCCGGTGGCGCCTCGATCAGACAATGCGGTCATTCGATCTGGCGCGTGCGATTTGCCGCGTCGCCAGCGCCGAAATCGACGAACCGAAAAAGGTGAAACTCGCAGCCCAGGTCGCCAGCGCGAAGACGGTGGCGGCGATCGTCACCCTCGCTCGTGCCGACCGGCGCCATGCTGCCCTTGCCGAGCAATTCGATGCCGATCCGTGGCTATTCTCCGCCGGCTCGGCGACCGTCGAATTGCGTTCCGGCACCGTTCGCGAGCCGCGGCGAGAGGATTACTTCACCAAACAAGCGGCAGTGTCGCCGAGCGGTGACTGTCCGCGATGGCAGCAATTCCTTACCGAAATCACCGGCGATGAGGCCGAACTAAAAGCCTACTTGCAGCGCGTCGCTGGCTACTGCCTTACGGGTGTCACAACCGAACATGCGATGTTTTTCTGCTACGGCACCGGCGCGAACGGAAAATCCGTCTTTATCAATACGATAGGCGGCATATGGGGCGATTATTCCGTGACGGCGCCGATGGAAACATTCACCGTCACCAGGGGCGACAGTCACCCGACTGATCTTGCAATGCTGCGCGGCGCACGCCTCGTTATCGCCCAGGAAACCGAGGCCGGACGCCGCTGGGCGGAATCGAAAATCAAGGCACTGACCGGCGGCGACCAGATTGCGGCACGATTCATGCGGCAGGATTTCTTCAACTTCACGCCGCAATTCAAGCTGTTGATCGCCGGCAACCACAAACCGGGCCTGCGGGGCGTGGACGAGGCAATCCGTCGCCGGCTGCATCTGATACCGTTCGCGGTCACGATTCCGCCCGAACGGCGCGACCCGAAGCTGCCGGAAAGGCTCCGCTTGGAATGGCCGGGCATCCTGCAGTGGGCGATCGAAGGATGTCTGGAATGGCAGCGGATCGGCCTGGCGCCCCCCGCCGCCGTCCGCAACGCGACCGCAGAATATCTCGCCGGCGAGGACGCAATCACAAATTGGATTGACGACTGCTGCGAACGGGATCGCCGCGCGATGGTCAAGCGCAGCGCCTTGTTTGAGAATTGGAAAACCTGGGCTGCGGCCGCAGGTGAATTTCCGGGGCGGCAAAAGGAATTCTTCGCCGCGCTCGAAAGCCGGGGATTCGTCCAGCATCGCGAGCCGGGAACCGGGCAACGCATGTTCCGCGGCCTCAGCCTCAAGCCGGCCGATACCCTGCTGTGACAGGTTGTGACAGGTCCTGACGTTATCGGCGTCACGCGCGCGCGCACGCGTGAACGTGCATATCGTTAGAACGTGTCACAACCTGTCACAGCGTCGGGTGCGGAGGGCGGAGCCGACGGCCGAGAACCTGCCAACCATGGCGGCCTTCATCAGCCTGCGCTCCGTGGTCGAATGCTGCGGCCGCGGGGACGATCGCAACCGCACTCCGCGCGGAAGCTGGGCGATACATTGCGGGACGCTGGCGGCAAGCGACGTGCGCGATGCAGCTGGCTGCTGGGCCACGCCAATGGGTATGATCAACCCGTGCGGAAGCAGGGCTTGCCGACCGGTCACGCCGCCGCATCGCCCCCGCCAGCGACTTGCGCCGGCCGAGCGCTGGCCTCGGCGCGCGGTAGACGGCGCAGTGTGGTCGCGGCGGCATGGAATGTGTGAGCGTCGGCGCCGCATGTTGCGGCGGTGTCCGTTCTGCCGGGCCGCCATGAGACTAGCGGATTGTACATCCGCTTATCTGTGCATACCACATTGATATAACTTGATAAAATGATCCGTGTCGCAGTTGTGTTGCTGCCTCTGATCGGCGCTTCGACCGGTCGCGTCGCGATAGAGGCCGCCTCCGCCGCACCCGATCGCGGCCGCATCGACACCGTGACAAGGCCGCCGCCCCACCCCATCGTCAGCGGCAGCCATTGGGGACTGTCGCGCTACCGGACGCGGCCACCCCACACCTTCCCCGCCCCGGGATTGTCCTGGATTGCACGCGTGATTTGTGCGCCGCCGGAAACGGCCTCCCGGCGGCGGTGGCCGTCATCTGACACTGGCTGGCGTGGTGCCCTGGCCGCGCGGCCGCGAGGCGGTCACGAGGCGGTGACGAAGCGGCGTTGTTTAAGTCGGCCGCCCGCCGTGGCATGTCGTATTCAGTCCGCGCGCGATGAGTTCGCGGATTGCCGCGTTTTCGGACGCGATGCGCGCGCCGAAGCGGAAATCCCGGATGCGCTCCAACAGAGCGGCATCAAGTGAGATCAGCTTGCGGACAGGATGCGTTTCCGGACGTGCCATGCCGGCACCATATCAAAAATATCGCTGGCAGTGGAAGTGAAATTCGATTACGGTGGCACTGCCAAATGACATTTCATTCGAGGTTCCCTCCTGGCTCTCATCGAGATCGACGACGCCGAACTCGGCCAATTGCGCGCCTATCAGCAGATGTTCGACAAGCTCGGGAAAAGCAAAGATCGCCGAACACTGTTGAAGCTCGTAAAAGAGCATTTCCCGGAAACTGCCATTCCCGAGATTGACGCGGCGGCGCCCCTGGAAGCGCGGCTTGGCGAGATCGAAAAACGGCTCGCCGACCGCGAGGAACAGCGCACCCGTGACCGCGCCGAGCGGACGATCGCCGAGGCGCGCGCCAAGCTGCGCGCGGATGGCTGGGACGATGACGGCATCGAGAAAATCGAGTCTTTCATGCGCGAGCGCTCGGTGCCGGATTACGACGCTGCCGCGGCCTACATCCGCTCCACGCTGCCAAAAGAAGCCCCGCTGCCGTCAACGTTTGCCGGCCAGCGGATGAATTGGTTCGCGCCGCCCAAGGAAGACGTGGACCATGCGCTGCTGATGAAAAATCCGCGCGCATTTCAGGACCAAATGGTCTCGAAGTGGCTTGGTGAGCAGCGCGGGCGGCGCGGCCAGTGATGACCGAGCATGAGCGGCGGCAAGCGGCGCTCGACGCGCACCCCGTCGGCCGGCCGTTTTCCTTTCCGCCGCTCGAGCGGCCGATGCCGGAAAACGCGGTGCGGCCGGTCGCGATGGCTGAGGTCAAGCCGCTGCTCGAATCGTGGGCGTTCGAGGCGATCCGGCGGAGATTCCCGCGCGCGATGGCGGCCGGTGTGCGGCAGATCCTCATGAGCTGCACCGGCGCCCGTGACACGTCGATGTGGTTACGGCGCACCGACAGTGCGATCGGTCTGTTCGTCGTATTGCGAGACTGCTTCGAGCCGTCACCAACGGTGGTGACAAAATTTCTCATTCACGACGACGCACCGGACGAGGCGAAACGGATCGCCGAGGCGGCGCGCGAATGGGCGGCGACAATGAAGGCTGTCGAATTCAACGGCAAACGGCTCTAGGCAGGGCAGCAATGACACCGGACGAGCTGGCCTTGGCCGAGGAAATCTGCGCCGACATTGCCGATAATTGGGACCTCGCGCGGCCGCTGTTCGTTTCCGATCCTGAGTTCCGCGATCGGCTCGTGCGCATCGCCGCGGTTGTGGCGCTCCATGCGCCGGCGCAAGGCAACGCGTGATGCGTGCAATTTTGGCGGCGATTCTTGTCTTCCTCGCGGCCGCA
>DATJSO010000259.1:0-2941 GCA_035504075.1 Allostellaceae bacterium
GTCGTCGCGCAGCGCACCGCGGCGACGGACGGCTATACGGCATTGCAGCTTGGCGTCGGGCGGGCCAAGGTCAAGAATGTCACCAAGCCCAACCGCGGCCATTTCGCAAAAGCGAAGGTCGAGCCGAAAGCAAAGCTCGCCGAGTTCCGCGTGTCGGAAGACGCGCTGGTGCCGGTCGGGGCCGAGATCACGGCGGCGCATTTCGTGCCCGGCCAGTACGTTGATGTGACCGGCACAAGCATCGGCAAGGGCTTTGCCGGCGGCATGAAGCGGCACAATTTCGGCGGCCTCAGGGCCTCGCACGGCGTATCCATCTCGCATCGCAGCCTCGGCTCGACCGGGCAGCGCCAGGATCCGGGCAAGACCTTCAAGAACAAGAAGATGGCGGGCCATCTCGGGGCCGAGCGGGTGACGACGCAGAGCCTTGAAGTCGTCGTCGCCGACGCCGAACGCGGCCTCCTGTTGATCAAGGGTTCGGTGCCGGGCGCCGACAGCGGCTGGGTTCTCGTCAAGGACGCCAAGAAGCGCAAGCCGCCGCAGGGTCTGCCGTTCCCGGCCGCGCTGCGGGAAGAAGACGGCGAGCCGGTGGCGGCAGAGGCGGCGGCGGACACCGACGGCGAGGAGGCGCAGCCGTGAAGCTGACCGTCCGCGACCTCGACAACCGGGAGGTCGGTGACATCGAACTGTCCGAGGCGGTTTTCGGTCTGCCGGTGCGGCGCGACATCCTGGCGCGCGTCGTCAACTGGCAGCTGGCGAAACGCCGCGCCGGCACACACAAGGCAAAGGGCATCAGCGACATCAGCGGCACGACGAAAAAGCCCTACAAGCAGAAGGGCACGGGACGCGCCCGCCAGGGCAGCCTGCGCTCGCCGCAGTTCCGCGGCGGCGCCGTCATTTTCGGGCCGGTCGTGCGCAGCCACGAATTCGACCTGCAGAAAAAGGTGCGCCGGCTCGGGCTGAAGACCGCATTGTCGGCAAAGCAGGCCGAGGGCAAGCTCGTCGTGCTCGACGCCGCCCGTATCGAGGAGGCCAAAACCAAGGCGCTGCGCGCCCGGCTCGACGCCTTCGGCTGGGCCTCGGTGCTGATCATCGACGGCAGCGCGGTCGATCAGAACTTCGCGCGCGCCGCGCGCAACCTGCCGACGGTCGACGTGCTGCCGCAGCAGGGCGCCAATGTCTACGACATCCTGCGCCGCGACACGCTGGTGCTGACGCGCGACGCTGTGCAGAGCCTCGAGGCGCGGCTGAAATGAGGCCAGTCAGATGAGCCGGTTTCGCGTCATCCCGCGCGTCGAGACGCGCCTCACGCGGCAGCAGATGTACGACATCATTCGCGCCCCGGTCATCACCGAAAAGGCGACGGCGGCCTCCGAGCACAACCAGGTCATCTTCCGGGTCAGGCTCGACGCCAACAAGCGCGAGATCCGCGCGGCGGTGGAGGGGCTGTTCGACGTCAAAGTGGACGCCGTCAATACGATCCGGGTGCAGGGCAAAATGAAGCGGGTGCGCGGGCGGCCCGGGCGTCGCTCCGATTACAAGAAGGCGATCGTGACGTTGGCCGAAGGTTCGCGCATCGACGTGACGACCGGGATTTGAGGCGGGAAAGCGATCGATGGCTCTCAAAACCTTCAACCCGACCACCCCGTCGCAGCGCCACCTCGTCATCGTCGATCGCGGCGAATTGTGGAAAGGAAAGCCGGTCAAGGCATTGACCGAGGGCCTGCGGCAGAAGGGCGGGCGCAACAACAACGGCCGCATCACGATGCGCTGGCGCGGCGGCGGCCACAAGCGGCGCTACCGCATCGTCGATTTCAAGCGCCGCAAGGACGACGCGCCGGCGACGGTCGAGCGGCTGGAATACGACCCCAACCGCACCGCTTTCATCGCGCTGATCAAATACCCTGACGGCGAACTTTCCTACATTCTGGCGCCGCAGCGCCTGCGGGCCGGCGACCAGGTCGTCTCGGGCGAGCGGGTCGATGTAAAGCCGGGCAACGCGATGCCGCTCAGAAACATGCCGCTCGGCACGATCGTCCACAATGTCGAGATGAAGCCCGGCAAGGGCGGCCAGATCGCCCGTTCGGCCGGCACCTACGTGCAGCTGGTCGGCCGCGAGCAGGGCTACGCGCTGCTGCGCATGGCCTCGGGCGAGATGCGCATGGTGCGCGCCGAATGCCGCGCGACGATCGGCGCCGTCTCGAACCCTGATCATCAGAACATCGTCATCGGCAAGGCCGGCCGCAACCGCTGGCTCGGCCGCCGCCCGTCGGTGCGCGGAGTCGCGATGAACCCGATCGACCATCCGCACGGCGGCGGCGAGGGCAAATCCTCGGGCGGGCGCCACCCGGTAACGCCGTGGGGCAAGCCGACCAAGGGCAAGAAGACGCGGCACAATAAGGCGACGGACCGGCTGATCATCCGCCGCCGTCAGCAGACGCGATAGGATGCGGCCGGTGCGCGCCTTTGGTGGTCGCATCCCCGGCGAAAGCGGGGGTCCATGGACCCCTTGGCTCATCGCCGGCGGGGCGAGTCCCGGCCGGCGCCGGACCTGCGAAACCTTTTGCGGCTTTGCGGCTGCTTAGGAGAGAAGGCGTGCCACGCTCGGTATGGAAAGGCCCGTTCGTCGACGGCTATCTGCTGCAGAAGGCCGAAAAGACGCGCAGCTCCGGCCGCAACGAGGTGATCCGCACCTGGTCTCGCCGCTCGACGATCTTTCCGCAATTCGTCGGCCTGACGTTCGGCGTCTATAACGGCCACAAATTCATCCCGGTGCTGGTGACCGAGAACATGATCGGCCACAAATTCGGCGAGTTCGCGCCGACCCGCACGTTCTACGGCCATGCCGGCGACAAGCGGGCGAGGAGGACGTAATGAGCAAGCCGCCGGCCGAACGCCGGCTCGCGGACAACGAAGCCTCGGCGTTTCAGCGCGCGATGCGCAC
>DATJSO010000260.1:0-11761 GCA_035504075.1 Allostellaceae bacterium
AGGAATGCCGAGAACAGGCCGGCGGCGAGCGTCACGGCACCGAGCAGCGCGAGCGGGCGGCTGGCCGTCGCGACGATCCAGCCGGCAACAAGCCGGAAGAACCCGGACAGGCGCAGGTTGGCGACGACGATCATCATGCCGAGCAGCAGCGCCAGCGTGTCGAAATCGATTGCCCGCGCCGCGCTGCCGAGGTTCATCGCGCCGGTCGCCAGCATCAGGCTGGCCCCGACCAGCGCAATGCCGGCCCGGTCGATGCGCAATCCCGGCAACCGGCCCAGCGCGAGCGCGACATAGGTCACCGCGAATACGCCGATCGCGGCGATGCGGACGGGAGGGATCACTATACCGTCAGCGCGACCAAGATCGGGCGCGCGATGATGACCGGGAATGCGTCCCCGTGGCCGTCGCGATGTCGGAGGCCCGGGTCAAGGGGCGGCGTCCCGGCGAGAGCGGCGCCGCGACGGCTTGCCCGCTTCTAGGCCGCTGCGACCCCGGTTTCTTCTTCACCGGGGCGCGGGCCGGAATCCTGGCCCTTCGCCGCCGGGTCGCGATCGACCAGTTCGATGATCGCCATCGGCGCGTCATCGCCGTAGCGGAAACCGGCCTTGATGATGCGCGTATACCCGCCGGCCCGGCCGGCATAACGCTCGGCCAGCGTCGTCAGCAATTTCTCGGCGAGCCTGGCGTCCTGCAAGCGCGCAATCGCCTGGCGCCGCGCATGCAGCCCGCCCTTTTTGCCCAGCGTGATCAGCCGCTCGACGATCGGCCGCAAATCCTTGGCCTTCGGCAATGTCGTGCGGATCTGCTCGTGCTTCAGCAACGCGGCGGCGAGGTTTTCAAACATCGCCTTGCGATGCGCGGAATGACGGCTGAAGCCGCGATGAGCCATTCGATGACGCATTCTTCCCAACTCCAATCCGTCACCCCGGCGCAGACGAGGCCGGGGGCAGCCGGTCGATCCTGCGGCCTCATTCCCGCCTTGCGGGAACGACGGTCAGGGGCGACGGCCGCGGCGGGGTTAATACGGCTCGTCGATGCGCTTTGCCAGCTCTTCGATGTTTTCGGGCGGCCAGTTGGGGATCTCCATCCCCAGATGCAGCCCCATATTGGCCAGTACCTCCTTGATCTCGTTCAAGGATTTGCGGCCGAAATTCGGCGTCCGCAGCATCTCCGCCTCGGTCTTCTGCACGAGGTCGCCGATATAGACGATGTTGTCGTTTTTCAGGCAATTGGCCGAACGCACCGACAATTCCAGTTCATCGACCTTGCGCAGCAGGTTCTTGTTGATCAGCGGCTCGCCGGCAGCGACCTCGCGCTCGACGCCGTGGCGCGGCTCCTCGAAATTGATGAACAGCTGCAACTGGTCCTGCAGAATGCGCGCCGCCAGGGCGACCGCATCTTCCGGCGTCACGGCGCCGTTGGTTTCGACCCGCATCGCCAGGCTGTCGTAGTCGGTGACCTGGCCGACGCGGGTGTTTTCGACGCGGTAGGAAACCTTGCGCACCGGGCTGAACAGCGCATCGACCGGTATCAAGCCGATCGGCGCGTCCTCCGGCCGGTTCTGCGTCGCCGGCACGTAGCCCTTGCCGTTCTCGACGGTCAATTCCATCGCGATGCGGGCACCGTTGTCGAGCGTGCAGATGACCTGCTCGGAATTCAGGATTTCGATATCGTGCCCGGTTTCGATCTGGCGGGCGCGCACTTCACCCGGGCCGCTGGCGCGCAGGCGCATGCGCTTCGGGCCGTCGCCGTGCATGCGCAAGCCGATGCCCTTGACGTTGAGTACGATGTCGGTCACGTCTTCGAGCACGCCCGGCAGCGAGGAGAACTCGTGCAGCACGCCCTCGATCTGCATCGACGTGATGGCGGCGCCCTGCAGCGAGGACAGCAGCACGCGGCGCAGGGCATTGCCCAATGTCAGGCCGAAGCCGCGCTCCAACGGCTCGGCAACGACGGTGGCGACGCGCGTCTTGTCGTCGCCCGGTTCGACCGCGAGTTGTTTCGGTTTGATCAGGGTTTGCCAATTCTTTTGCAGCACGACAACCTCAACGGGTAATGCGCGGACCGGGTCCGCAGAAATCCGGTCGGGCGCGGGCGAGGAATCCAGCACCGCACCGCGGCGGCCGCACCGGCGGCCGATCGCCCTAAACGCGCCGGCGTTTCGGCGGACGACAACCGTTATGCGGGATCGGCGTCACATCGCGGATCGAGGTAATTGCGAAACCGATCGCCTGCAATGCCCTGAGCGCCGATTCGCGGCCGGAGCCCGGCCCTTTCACCTCGATGTCGAGAGTGCGCATGCCGTGCTCCATCGCCTTGCGGCCGGCATCCTCGGCGGCGACCTGGGCGGCGTACGGGGTCGATTTGCGCGACCCCTTGAAGCCCTGGCTGCCCGACGACGACCAGGCGATCGCATTGCCCTGCGCGTCGGTGATCGTGATCATTGTGTTGTTGAAGGTCGCGGCGACGTGCGCCGTGCCGGACGTGATGTTCTTGCGCTCGCGCCGCCTGAGGCGCGGCGCCGCCGTGCTTTTCGCCATCTAGCTCCGCTTTCGCATTATGCGCCGGAAACCGCGCTATTTCTTTTTGCCCGCGATCGGACGCGCCGGTCCCTTGCGGGTGCGGGCGTTGGTGTGGGTGCGCTGGCCGCGCACCGGCAACCCCCTGCGATGCCGCAGCCCGCGATAGCAGCCGAGATCCATCAGCCGTTTGATGTTCATCGCCACCTGGCGGCGCAGATCGCCCTCGACCGTGTATTCGTGGTCGATCAATTCGCGAACCCGCAGCACCTCGTCGTCGGTCATCTCATGCGCCCGCCGGTCGAGCGGAATGCCGACCCGTTCGCAGATCTCGAACGCCTTTGTGCGGCCAATGCCGTGGATGTAGGTCAGGGCGATCGGCACCCGCTTCTGATTGGGTATGTTGACGCCAGCAATTCGCGCCACGTGCGCATCTCCTCAGAGCCGTTGCGGGGAAGGGGCTCGATCGCCTCTTGTCAAGCGAGTCATTATAACGATCGCGGTTAACGCGTCAATGCTGCGGCCGCGAATCAATGCCGCGCGACATCGCGCAGCACCGCTTCGATCTGCCGCGAGACCTCGTCGATGTCGGCCATGCCGTCAACCCGCCGCAGAATGCCGCGGCCGCGGTAATAAGGCAAGATCGGTGCGGTCTGATTGCGATATGCCGCAAACCGCGTTGCCAGCGCCTCCGGCCGGTCATCGGCGCGCCGGATAAATTCGGTGGCGCCGCAGATGTCGCATGCCCCGTCGTCTTGCGGCCTGGCATAGCGGTCGTGATAGCTGGCGCCGCAACGGGCGCACGTGAAGCGGCCGGAGAGCCGGTCGATCAGCGCCCGTTCATCGACCTCGATCAGGATCACCGCGTCGAGCCTCTGCCCGCGCGCGGCGAGCATGCGGTCGAGCGCCTCGGCCTGCCGCACGGTGCGCGGAAAGCCGTCAAGGATGAAGCCGTTCTCGCAGTCGGGCTCGTCGATGCGCGCGGCGATCATCTCGATGATGATGTCGTCCGACACCAGCGCGCCCGAATCCATGATCGCCTTGACCCGGCGGCCGAGCTCGCTGCCCGACGCGGTGGCCGCGCGCAGCATGTCGCCGGTCGCCAGTTGCACCAGCCCATGCGCTTGTTCCAGACGCTTTGCCTGGGTGCCCTTGCCCGCACCCGGCGGACCCAGCAGGATCAGGTTCATTGCGCGTGTCGTCAGCGGCGGCTGCGCAAGCGCGCCTTCTTGATCAACCCCTCGTATTGATGGGCGAGAAGGTGCGAATGGATCTGCGCGACGGTATCCATCGTCACGCTGACGACGATCAGCAGGCTCGTGCCGCCGAAATAGAACGGCACGGCATATTGCGAGATCAGGAATTCCGGCAACAGACACACCGCCGCCAGATAGATCGCGCCAAGAACCGTGATCCGCGTCAGGATGTAGTCGAGATAATCGGCGGTGTTCTTGCCGGGACGGATGCCGGGGATGAAGCCGCCGTATTTGCGCAGATTATCGGCCGTCTCCTCGGGGTTGAAGACGATTGCCGTGTAGAAGAAGGTGAAGAAGATGATGAGCGCGGCATAGATCGTCATGTAGAGCCAGGTGCCGTGCGTCATGTAGGCGGTGATCCGGCCGAGCCAGCCCTGACTGCCGCTGTTCGCGTCGAAAGTCGCGATCGTCGTCGGCAGCAACAGCAACGAGGAGGCGAAGATCGGCGGGATGACGCCGGAGGTGTTGATCTTCAGCGGCAGGTGCGAGGCCTCGCCGCCGAACATGCGATTGCCCTGCTGGCGTTTCGGATACTGCACGAGGATGCGGCGCTGGGCCCGCTCCATGAACACGATAACGACGACAACCGCGATCGACATCAGCAGAAAGAAGATGATGAAGGGCGTCGACAACGCCCCGGTGCGGCCGAGTTCGAGGGTCGAAGCGAGCGCGTGCGGCAGGTTGGCGACGATGCCGGCCATGATGATCAGCGAGATGCCGTTGCCGATGCCGCGCGCCGTGATCTGCTCGCCGAGCCACATCAGGAAGATCGTGCCGGCACACAAGGTGATCGCCGTCTCGACGCAGAAGAACAGCCCCGGGTTGATGACCGCCGACTGCGCCCCGACGCGCATTCCTTCAAGGCCGACAGCGATGCCGTAACCCTGCACGGCAGCCAGGCCGACCGTGCCCCAGCGGGTGTACTGGTTGATCTTTTTACGCCCGGCTTCGCCCTCCTGCTTCAGTTTTTCCAGGGTCGGCGACACCGCCTGCAACAGCTGGACGATGATCGAGGCCGAGATGTACGGCATGATGTTGAGCGCAAAGATCGTCATGCGGCCCAGGGCGCCGCCCGAGAACATGTCGAACATGCCGAGAATGCCGCCGGCGTTGCGCGCAAAGATCTCGTGCAAAATCGACGCGTCGATGCCGGGGATCGGAATGTAGGTGCCGAGCCGATAGATGACGAGCGCCCCTAGCGTGAACCAAATGCGCTGCTTCAGTTCGGTCGCCTTGGCAAAGGCGCCGAGATTTATACTGGCGGCGAGTTGTTCGGCGGCTGACGCCATTCCTGCAGATCCTGTAACGGGTCATTCCCGCGCAAGCGGGAATGCTGGGGTGCGCGACGGGCAATCGCCCTGGACCCCCGCCTTTGCGGGGGTGAATGAACGGGGGCGCCGGCGCGACAATCCTCAGCCCGCCGGCGCTGCGGCCGCGGCCTTGCCGGCGGCACGCACGACGACTTTGCCGCCGGCCGCCTCGACCGCCGCGATCGCCGCCTGCGAGGCGCCGGCGACTTCGAGCGTCAACGCTGCGGCAAGCTTGCCCTTGGCGAGCAGGCGCACGCCGTCGCCGGGCCGCCGTAGAATGCCGGCCGCAACGAGACGGCCGGCGTCGATGGCGCCCTCGGCGCTGAGCTTGCCGGCATCGAGCGCCTGCTGCAGCCGGCCCAGATTGACGACCTTGTAGTCGTTGCGGAAGATCTTGTTGTTGAAGCCGCGCTTTGGCAGGCGGCGATGCAGCGGCGTCTGGCCGCCCTCAAAGCCGTTCAGCGCGACGCCGGTGCGCGCGGTCTGCCCCTTGCCGCCGCGTCCCGAGGTCTTGCCCTTGCCCGAGCCGATGCCGCGCCCGACGCGCTTTGCGCGGTAATGCGCCCCCGGGTTGTCTCTGATCTCGTTCAGCTTCATGGCCTCATTACCGCTTGTCCCGCCGCCAGCGTGCTGTGCCGTCCCGAGCCAGCCGCGGCGTCGAGCCGCGGATCTCGAAAGGGCCGGGTGAACCCGGCCACGACGGCGGCCCGGAGCGCTACAGAGATAATACCGCTACCCCTCGTTTTCGATACGCACCAAGTGCCTTACCTTGTTAATCATGCCGCGCACCGCCGGCGTGTCTTCCAGCGTGCGCCGGCGGTGCCGCTTGTTGAGGCCGAGGCCTTTCAGGGTCTGCTCCTGGTCGTGGCGGCGTCCGATCGGGCTGCCGGTCTGCACGACGGTCACGGTTTTCTTTGCTTCGGCAGTCATCATGGATCTCACGCGTTCTCGCGCGCTTCGCTCTGCGGCCGCCCGAGGATGTCGGCGACCCGCTTGCCGCGGCGCGCCGCCACCGCGCGCGGGCTGGTCACGTGGCCGAGCGCCGCAAACGTCGCCTTGATCATGTTGTGCGGGTTGGACGTGCCGACCGATTTTGCGACGATGTCCTGCACGCCGAGCGCCTCAAAGATCGCCCGCATCGGTCCGCCGGCGATGATGCCGGTGCCCGGCTTGGCGGCGCGCACGATGACCCTGCCGGCGCCGTAACGATCGGCGATGTCGTGATGCAGCGTGCGCCCCTCGCGCAGCGGCACGCGGATCATGCTGCGGCGCGCCTGCTCCGTTGCCTTGCGGATCGCTTCCGGCACCTCGCGCGCCTTGCCCGAGCCGTAGCCGACTCGCCCCTTGCGGTCGCCGACGACGACGAGCGCGGCGAAGCCGAACCGCCTGCCGCCTTTGACGACCTTGGCGACGCGGTTGATGCTGACCAGCTTTTCGGCGAATTCGCTCTCTTCGCGCTCGCGCTCGCGCGGGCCATCGCCATCGCCGCGTCGGCGCCGTTCGCCGCCGCCCTGACTGCGTGCCACTTATTGCCTCTCTTTCAGAAATCGAGCCCGCCTTCGCGGGCGCCTTCGGCCAGCGCCTTGACCCGGCCGTGATAAAGATATGCGCCGCGGTCAAACACGACGCGAGCGATACCGGCCGCCTTGGCGCGCTCGGCGAGCAGCTTGCCGACCGCGCTTGCCGCTTCCGTGTCGGCGCCGGTCTTCAGGGTGGCGCGCAGGTCCGCGTCGAGCGTCGAGGCGGCAGCCAGGGTACGCCCGGCCGTATCGTCGATGATCTGGGCATAGATGTGCCGCGACGAGCGGAACACCGACAGCCTGACGCGGCCCTTTGCCGCCCGCCGCAATTTGAAGCGGGTGCGGTCGCGTCGGCGGTGGAACAGGGCATCCGGTTTATGTGACATCGGCCCTACTTCTTCTTGCCTTCCTTGCGGCGGATCGTCTCATCGCTGTACTTGATCCCCTTGCCCTTATAGGGCTCAGGCGGACGAAAGGCGCGGATCTCGGCGGCAATCTGGCCGACCCGCTGGCGGTCGGCGCCGGTGATCGCGATCGCCGTCGGGCGTTCGCAGGCGATGCGCACATCCGCGGGGATCGGATAGTTGATGTCGTGGCTGTAGCCGAGCTGCAGGTTGAGGTTGCCGCCCTGCACCGCGGCGCGATAGCCGACGCCGGTGATTTCGAGACTGCGGGTGAAGCCCTGCGCGACGCCCGTCACCATGTTGTTGATCAACGCCCGCGTCGTGCCCCACATCGCCCGCGCCCGCGGCGTCTCGCTGGTCGGCGCGACCTTGACGACCCCGTCGGCGATCGTCGCCGTTACCTCGCCGCTCAGCACAAGCGACAGCGTGCCGAGGCTTCCCTTGGCGGTCACGGTCTGGCCCGCCAGTTCGACCGTGACGCCGGCCGGGATCGCTACCGGATTTTTGCCGATGCGGGACATCGCCTCTTCCTCAAAATACCCGGCACAGCACTTCGCCGCCGACCTTGGCGGCGCGCGCTTCGTTGTCCGACATGACGCCGCGCGGCGTCGACAGGATCGATATGCCAAGCCCGTTATAGACCCGCGGCAGATCGGAAAGCTTCGAATAAATCCGCCGACCGGGTTTCGATACTCGCGAGATTTCGCGGATCACCGGCTCGCCGTCGACGTATTTCAGCTCGATCTTCAGCTCGGCGATGCCGGGCCGTACCTGCTCACGCGTGAAATCGCGGATATAGCCTTCGCGCTTCAGCACATCGAGCACGTGGGCGCGGAAATTCGACGCCGGCGCGGCGACGACCGCCTGCCGGGCGCGCTGCCCGTTGCGGATGCGGGTCAGCATGTCGCCCAAGGGATCGCTCATCGTCATCCCGGGTCTCCGCTCACCAGCTCGACTTCAACACGCCGGGGATCAGCCCCGACGACGCCAGTTCGCGCATCGCGATGCGCGACATCTTGAACTTGCGATAGTAGCCGCGCGGCCGCCCGGTCAGCGAACAGCGGTTGCGCGTCCGCGAGGGAGCGCTGTTGCGCGGCAGCTCGGATAATTTCAGCTGCGCATCGAAACGGTCTTCGGGCGCGGCGTCGCGGTCGCGCGCAATCGCCTTCAGCCGTGCGCGGCGCGGCGCATATTGCCGGGCAAGCTTGGCGCGACGCTGGTTTTTTTCAATCGAGCTCTTCTTGGCCATCGTGGTCTTGATCTCTCGGAAGCGGCATCACGCGGTAAAAGGCATATCAAAGGCCTTCAGCAACGAGCGGGCCTCGTCGTCGGTCCTGGCCGTCGTGACGATGACGACGTCCATGCCGCGCACGGTGTCGACACGGTCGTAGTCGATCTCGGGAAACACCAGCTGCTCCTTCAGCCCGAGCGCATAATTGCCGCGCCCGTCGAAGCTTTTCGGCGACACGCCGCGGAAATCGCGGACCCGCGGCAGCGCTACCGTGATCAGCCGGTCGAGAAACTCGTACATGCGGTCGCGGCGCAGCGTCACCTTGACGCCGATCGGCATGTTCTTGCGCAGCTTGAACGTCGCAATCGACTGCTTGGCGCGGATGACAACCGGGCGCTGCCCGGTGATTGCGGCCAGATCGCCGACCGCGGCATCGATCTTTTTGGCGTCCTGTACCGCCTCGCCGACACCCATGTTGACGACGACTTTGTCGAGGCGCGGCACCTGCAGCGGGTTTTTGTAGCCGAACTCCTGCATCAGTGCCGGCTTGATTTCCGCGTCGTAGCGTTCCTGCAAACGAGTGGTCATCGTGCCAGCCTCATCTCCGCCGCGGCTCGGGGATCGTCTCGCCGGAGCGGCGGGCAACCCGCACCTTGGTACCGTCCTGCAGCCGTTTGTAGCCGATCCGCGTCGGTTTGCGCGAGGTCGGGTCGATGTGGGCGACATTCGAGATGTGGATCGTCAGCTCCTTCTCGACGATGCCGCCGGGATCGCCCAGCCGCGGCTTTGTGTGCCGGCGCGCCATGTGGACGCCCTGCACGATCAGCCGCTGCTCGGCGGGGAAGACGCGCAACACTTCGCCGGTGCGCCCCTTGTCGCGGCCGCCGATGACGACGACTTCGTCGCCCCGCTTGATTTTCATCTTCGGCATCGCATTCCCCAAATCCGTCACGCCGCCGCTCGATCCGGACACCCATGGCAGCCAGCGGCGCGGCGGATCCCGACGGCCGCGGATGGCCGGGTCAGGTCCGGCCGTGACGCATCGTGTCGGCGCGTCGCCATCACAACACCTCGGGGGCGAGCGAGACGATCTTCATGAAGCGCCGCGCGCGCAGCTCGCGGGTCACCGGGCCGAAGATCCGGGTGCCGATCGGCTCGCCCTGCCGGCTGATCAGCACGGCGGCGTTGCGGTCGAAGCGGATGGCGCTGCCGTCCGGACGGTGGATCTCTTTCGCGGTGCGCACGATGACGGCGCGATGCACGTCGCCCTTTTTGACGCGGCCGCGCGGGATCGCCTCCTTGACCGAGACGATGATGACATCGCCGATCGTCGCAGTCTTGCGTTTGGAGCCGCCCAGCACCTTGATGCACTGCACCCGGCGCGCGCCCGAATTGTCGGCGACGTCGAGATTGGTTTGCATCTGGATCATAGCGCGCCTCCCGCCTCGGCGGCCGCGTCGTCGGGCTCGGATGCGGCGCGGACGCGCTGCCCAGCTGCCGCCTCGGCCGGGCCGCCGACGACGATCCAGCGCTTGCGCTTCGAGATCGGCCGGCTCTCCTCGATCCGCACCGCATCGCCGGAGCGGTAGCGGTTGTCCTCGTCGTGCGCGGCGTATTTCTTCGAGCGCGAGACGTATTTCTTATAGACGGGGTGCATGACGCGCCGCTCGACACGGACGATGATCGTCTTGTCGCAGGCGTCACTGACGACGATGCCCTGCAAAATCCGCTTAGGCATGTGCTGATCCTTGCCGCGCCTGGCGCTGCCGCTCGCCGAGCACCGTTCTGATGCGCGCAATGTGGCGCCGCGCCTGCCGAAAGCGCGCGGTGTTTTCAAGTTGCCCGCTGGCGCGCTGGAAGCGCAGGTTGAAAATCTCCTTGCCGAGCGTTTCGAGTTCGTCGGTCAGTTCGTCCGCAGTGCGGGTGCGCAGGTCGGCCGCCTTCATCCCCTTCATGGCTGTGCCCCCTCGCCGGACCGCGTCACAAACCGCGTGCCGATCGGCAGCTTGGCGGCCGCCAGTTCGAATGCCTCGCGGGCCACCTCGGGTGCGACGCCGTCCAATTCGAACATGATGCGCCCCGGCTTGATCCGGCACACCCAGAATTCGGGCGAGCCCTTGCCGCTGCCCATGCGCACCTCGGCCGGCTTTGACGACACCGGCACATCCGGGAAGACGCGGATCCACACCCGCCCGACGCGGCGGATGTAGCGGGTGATCGTGCGCCGCGCCGCCTCGATCTGGCGCGCCGTGATGCGGCCCGGTTCGACCGCCTTGAGGCCGAAGGCGCCGAAATTGAGCGTCGTGCCGCCCTTCGCGACGCCGTGGATGCGGCCCTTGTGGGCCTTCCTGTATTTGCTGCGTTTCGGTGCCAGCATTGCCGTCTCCCGATCAGCGGTCGCGGTGGTCGCGATCGCGGCGGTCGCGATCGCGATCGCGCCGTTCCGGTCGCTCGGGGCGGTCGCCGCCCTGCTGCAACTCGTTCAACCGCTTGTCCTGCGCCATCGGGTCATGGGCCAGGATCTCGCCCTTGAACACCCACACCTTGACGCCGCACGTGCCATAGGTCGTCTTGGCCGTGGCGCAGCCGAAATCGACATCGGCGCGCAGCGTATGCAGCGGCACGCGGCCTTCGCGGTACCATTCCATGCGGGCGATCTCGGCGCCGCCGAGCCGCCCCGAGCAGTTGATGCGGATGCCCTGGGCGCCGAACCGCATCGCCGACTGCACGGCCCGCTTCATCGCCCGGCGGAACGCGACGCGGCGCTCCAGCTGCTGCGCGATGCCTTCGGCGATCAGCTTGGCCTCGATCTCGGGCTTCCGGATCTCGACGATGTTGAGGCTGACCTCACTGTTCGTCACCTTGGCGATATCGCCGCGCAATTTGTCGATGTCGGCACCCTTCTTGCCGATGATGACGCCGGGCCGGGCCGAATGCAGCGTGATC
The DNA here is from genome assembly GCA_035504075.1 of Allostellaceae bacterium. Taxonomy (GTDB): domain Bacteria; phylum Pseudomonadota; class Alphaproteobacteria; order ATCC43930; family CGMCC-115725; genus DATARH01. The sequence continues at coordinate 11,187 of DATJSO010000260.1, forward strand.
CGCGTCTTCCGAGCGGCGCGCTCGATCAGCACCCGCGACACCGCCGCCTGGCCCAGCCGCCGGCCAAGGAAGCCGCGCAGTTTCAGGTCGTCGAGCAGCTGGTTGCCATATTCCTTGTGCGAGAACCAGCGCGAATCCCAGGTCCGGTTGATGCCGAGCCGCAGCCCGATCGGATTGACTTTCTGGCCCATCAGGCGGCCTCCTCCTCGGGACGTTCGCGCACGATGACGATCAGATGCGCGAAATGCTTCTCGACCCGCGCCGAGCGGCCGCGGCCGCGGGTGTGAAAGCGTTTCATGATGAAGGCGCGGCCGACCGTCGCCTCCTTGACGTAGAGGCGATCGACATCGAGCTGGTGATTGTTCTCGGCATTGGCGATCGCCGCCTGCAATACCTTCTTCACATCATGTGCAATGCGGCGGCGCGAAAACGTCAATTCGGCGAGTTCGCGCCGACCCGCACGTTCTACGGCCATGCCGGCGACAAGCGGGCGAGGAGGACGTAATGAGCAAGCCGCCGGCCGAACGCCGGCTCGCGGACAACGAAGCCTCGGCGTTTCAGCGCGCGATGCGCAC
>DATJSO010000261.1:0-15055 GCA_035504075.1 Allostellaceae bacterium
ATTGCAGGTCAAGACCGAGGTGAACGGCGAGGTCCGGCAGAACAGCAATACCTCGGATCTGATCTTCGGGATCAACCACATCGTCAGCTATGTCAGCCAGTTCATGACGTTGCATCCGGGCGACGTGATCCCGACCGGCACGCCGTCCGGCGTCGGCACCGGCTTCAAGCCGCCCAAATTCCTGAAGCCCGGCGACCATGTGCGCCTGTCGGTCGAGGCGCTGGGCGAGCAGCGCCAGCGGCTGGTGGCCTGCCAGGCGTGAAGGCCGCCCGAGAGCGCGCCCGGCGGGCGAAGAGGGCAGCAGTAGCGCAACGGGAACGCTAGCGCGAAGGAACCAATTTACGCTATGATTCTGCGTTCCCGGCGCTCGCCGCGCGCAATTTACGTCTAGAGGCCCTATGTACGACCGCCGCCCCGGCTTCTTCCGCGAGGAAACACCGCCCACCCCTGGCCGCCGCGTCGACGCGACGGTGAAGTGGTTCAACCCGAGCAAGGGATTTGGCTTCGTCACGCTGTCCGATGGCACCCAGGACGCGTTTCTGCCGATGGCGATCCTGCGCCGCGCCGGCTTTGAAGACGTCCGCGAGGGCGCTTCGATCACCTGCGAGATCGGCGCCGGCGCCAAGGGACCGCTCGTCACGAACGTGCTCAATATCGACAACAGCACCGCCGTGCCGCCGCGCACCGACCTTGCCGAGCGGCGACCGCAGCGTCCCTCGCAGACGCTCGAAGGCGCCGTCAAATGGTTCGAACCGGAAAAGGGCTACGGCTTCATATCGCCTGACGGCGGCGGCAAGGACGTGTTCATCCACATCACGGCGCTGCGCCGCAGCGGCGTCAACGCGCTGGAACCGGGCCAGCGGGTGCGGGTCGATGTCGTGGACGGCCGCAAGGGGCTCGAAGCGGATCGCATCACGCTCATTTCCTGACGGCTGCCGCGCGCTGCTGCGGCGTGGCCGGCTGACGCCGCAGCGCCGGTCGGCGGCCGATCGAGGCGGGGCGCGCCGGCGGCCTTGCGTGTTTACAAGTCGGGGGCGAACGAGCACCTTGCATCGTCCGCCCCCCGAGGGCCGCCCTAGCGGCGTCAGCGAGTAGCCATCAGATGGAACTGCGCGACACGATCCGGACATACCGGCTGTTCTCCGGCTCTTACGACATCGTCTTCGGCCCGGTGTTCCACCCCGGCCGCAAGGAGGCGGTGCGCGTCGCCAACGACCGTCCGGGCCAGCAAATCCTCGAAGTCGGGGTCGGCACCGGGCTGTCGCTGCCGTATTTCCGGCCGGATTCGCATGTGACCGGCATCGACATATCGGCCGAGATGCTGGCCAAGGCGCAACGCCGGGTCGAGCGCGAGCAACTCGCGCATGTCGACGGGCTGCACGTCATGGACGCCGAGCATACGGAGTTTGCCGACAATTCGTTCGACGCGGTGCTCGCGCTCTATGTCGCCTCGGTCGTGCCAAACCCGGCACGGTTCGCCGCCGAAATGCGCCGGGTATGCATCCCCGGCGGCACGATCGTGCTGGTCAATCATTTCACGAGCGATAACTGGGCGCTGCGCTTCATGGAACGGCGCCTGGCGCATGTCGCCCGGCATATCGGCTTCCACGCCGATTTCCCGCTCGATGCCTTCCTGCGCGACAGCGGCTTGGTGGTACGTGAAATCCGCCCAAGCAACCTGTTCGGCTATTGGCGGCTGCTGCGCTGCATCAACGAAAAGCCCGCTTCGGCCTTCGATTAGCAAGCCCGGTCGTGCGACCGCGAGCGGCGGGAAAATCCTGTTCCCGCGGTGACGCCGGGCTGTTGGTGCGATCGCGCCTATTCGGCCGCGTGAGCCTGCTGCCGCAGCCGCTCGACCTGTGCCGCCGCGGCGGCATTGGGCCAATCCCCGGTGAGCCAGTCGGGCAACGGCTCGCCGGCGGCGCTCAGCGGCAGCCGTTCGTCCTCGTCACCCCGGCCGTTCGGGAACAACGTCAGCGCGTCCGGCCGCTCGTAATAGATCTCGAGGCCGTTGCCATCCGGATCGGTGAAATAGAGGCTGCGCTGGCTGACGTGATCGACGGCGCGGGCGATCGCCACACCGTGGTTCTGTAGATGCGCGTATGCATCGCGCAGCGCCTCGTAGCTCGCGACCTTGAAGGCGATATGGATAAGGCCGAGCTGCCCCGGCTGCGGCTGCGCCGCGCTTCCCGGTGACGAATGCCGCACGACGTCGATCGCGTGAAAGCTGTTGTCGAGCGTCATGAAGACGCCGCCGTGTTCGGGATCGGCCTCGGCGACGCGAAACCCGAGCACGTCGCAATAAAAGCGCCTGGAGCGCTCCTCGTCGGCCACCCGAAGCAACACATGTCCGATACTCGCCAGCTTGATCATCGCCAACTCTCCCGCCCATCCTGGGATCGATGCCGCATCGTAGCGCAAGGACGAGATGCGCGCGATGCTGTCGCGTTCCTTTCAATGCGGGATTGACCGGCGGCACCGAACGGTATCCCATCCGCGGCAGAGACGCAGTTGAGCGCAGGAGGACCGGCCCGCGATGAGCATCAAAGGCAAAGCCTATATCGTCGGCATCTACGAGCATCCGACGCGGCTGGCGACCGACAAGACGGTGCCGCAGCTGCACGCCGAGGTCGCCGCCGGCGCGCTGGCCGATGCCGGCCTCGCGAAGAGCGACATCGACGGCTATTTCTGCGCCGCCGGCGACATGACCGGGCTCGGCCAACTGTCGATGGACGACTATCTCGGATTGAAAACCCGGCACATCGATTCGACCGATGTCGGCGGCTCGTCCTATCTCCTGCATGTCGGCCATGCCGCCGAGGCGATCGCGCTCGGCAAATGCGACGTTGCGCTGATCACGCTGGCGGGCCGGCCGCGCGCCGAGGGGATGGCGACGGGCACGCAGACCCGGGCGCCCGAGCGGCCGATGCCGGAAAGCGGTTTCGAGCTGCCCTACGGCCCGGCAACCGCAAACATGTACGCGATGTGCGCGATGCGCCACATGTACCAGTACGGCACGACCAGTGAACAGCTCGCCTGGATCAAGGTCGCCGCGTCGCACCACGCGCAATACAACCCGCACGCGATGCTGCGGAACGTCGTCACGGTCGAGGAGGTGGTCAATTCGCCGATGATCGCCGATCCGCTGCACCGCTTGGATTGCTGCGTCATCAGCGACGGCGGCGGCGCCATCATCATGGCGCGGCCGGAGGTGGCGAAAAGCCTGAAGCGGCCGCTCGTCAAGATGATCGGCGCCGGCGAGGCGCCAAAGCACCAGACGGGCGGCAAGGTCGATCTGACCTATTCGGCCGCCGTCTGGTCGGGGCCGCTGGCCTTCGCCGAGGCCGGCGTCAAACCAGCCGACGTCAAATACGCCTCGATCTACGACAGCTTCACGATCACCGTGCTGATGCAGCTGGAGGATCTGGGTTTTTGCGAAAAGGGACAGGGCGGCCGTTTTGTCAGTGACGGCAACCTGATTTCCGGCATCGGCAAGCTGCCGTTCAACACGGACGGCGGCGGGCTGTGCAACAACCACCCGTCGAACCGCGGCGGCCTGACGAAGGTTCTGGAAGCGGTGCGGCAATTGCGCGGCGAGGCGCATCCCAGGGTGCAGGTGGCAAATTGCGACATCGCGCTGGCGCATGGCACCGGCGGCTCGCTCGGCACGCGCCACGCCGGCGCCACCGTCATCATGGAACGGGAGTAACAGCGATGGCCCATGCGCAGGATCGGAAAATCGCGCCGCCGCCCGTCAACCTCGAAACGCAGCCGTTCTGGGATGCCGCGGCCGAGGGCAAATTGCTCTACAAGAAATGCGCCGCCTGCGGCGAGCCGCATTTCTATCCGCGGCCGTTCTGCCCGTTCTGTTTGTCGGACAAGGTGGCGTGGCAAGAGGCGTCGGGGCGCGGCACGATTTACACCTACAGCGTCATGCGCCGCGCGCCGGTGCCCTACGCGATCGCCTATGTCGAACTCGCCGAAGGGCCGCGGATCATGACCAACATCGTCGATTGCGATCTCGACGGGATCACGGTGGGCCAGGCCGTAAAGCTCGTTTTCAAGCCGAGCGAGGGCGGCCCGCCGGTGCCGATGTTCGCGCCGGCCTGACGCCTTCCGGGCGTCGCGCGGGACGACGATGCCGGAACGCCGTCCGGCTCAACGGTTTCGGGTATCGGAGAGCTCCAGAGCCGGCCGCGGCGGAGTCTGATGCGGGCCGCGGCCGCTGTCGTCAACCAAGTGGCAGGCGACCCGCCCGCCGGCAGCCACGGCGCGCAGTTCCGGCCGTTCGCTGCGGCAGCGCGGCTGCGCGAACGGGCAGCGCGAGGCGAAGCCGCAGCCGGCAGCCGGCTCGATCGCGCTCGGCGGATCGCCGGCAAGGCGGATGCGTTGCCGCGCCGATGCGTCCTTCCCGACCGCGCCCGGAACCGCCGACAGCAGCGCCCAGGTGTAGGGATGCAGCGGCTGCCGGAACAGGCTCGCGCGATCCGTCAATTCGACGATGCGGCCGAGATACATGACCGCGATGTCGTCGCACATGTACTGGACGACGCCGAGATCGTGCGAGATGAACAGATAGGCAAGCCGATAATCGCGCTGCAGCCGCACCAGAAGGTTGAGGATCTGGGCGCGGATCGCGACGTCGAGCGCCGAGACGGGTTCGTCGCAGACGACGAGGTCGGGGCGGGTCGCGAGCGCACGGGCGATGCCGATGCGTTGGCGCTGTCCGCCCGAGAACTGGTGCGGAAACAGCTGCTGCTGCTCCGGCCGCAGCCCGACCGCCTCGAACAGCTCGGCGACGCGGTCGGCCCGTCCGTGCGGCGTGCCGACCGCCATCAGGTCGAGCGGCTCGCGCACGATGGCGCCGGCTGTCGCGCGCGGATTGAGCGATGAGAACGGATCCTGGAAAATCATCTGAAAACGGCGCCGCAGCGGCCGCAGCGCGGCGCCGGAAAGCCGCGCCAGATCGGTGCCGCCGAGTTCGATGCGGCCGCGCGTCGGCTCGACCAGCCGCATGACCGCGAGCGCGGTCGTCGTCTTGCCCGAGCCGCTCTCACCGACGAGGCCGAAGGTGCGGCCGGCGGTGATCTCGAAACCGATGCCGTCGACGGCGCGCACCGCGCGCGGCGCGGCAAACGGGCGAGACCGGCGCAGCGGAAAATGCACCGCGAGGTCCGAGACGCGCAACAGCGGTGGCGTCATCGCGCCACCGTCGCCGGCATCGCCAGCCAGCAGGCAGCCGCCCGGCCCGCCTCGATCACGGCGAGCGGCGGCGGCTCGCTGCAGGGCGGCCCCGCGGCCGGACAGCGCGGCGCAAAGGCGCAGCCCGGTGGCAGGCGTCCCAATCCCGGGACAAGGCCGGGGATCTCGGCGAGCGGCTGGCGCTCGCCGAGTTCGGCGCGCGGCTGGGGGATGCAGGCGATCAGCGCGCGGCTGTACGGATGCGCCGGCGCCTCCAACACCGCCGCGGCGCTACCTTCCTCGACAACACGGCCGGCATACATGACGGCGACCCGGTCGGCCATCTCGGCGATGACGCCCATATCGTGCGTGATCAGAAGGATGGCGGTGCCGAAGCGCCGCTGGATGTCGCGCAGCAGATCGAGGATCTGCGCCTGCACGGTCACGTCGAGCGCCGTCGTCGGCTCGTCCGCGATCAGGATTTTCGGCCGGCAGGCCAGCGCCATCGCGATCATCGCCCGCTGTCGCATGCCGCCGGACAGGCGATGCGGAAACTCGCCGGCGCGCCCGGTGACGCCGACGAGGTGCAGCAGCTCCTCGGCCTGCGCCCGCGCCGCGCGTCGTCCCAGCGCGGCATGCGCGCGCAGCGTCTCGGCGATCTGTTCGCCGACCGTGAAGACCGGGTTCAGCGCGGTCATCGGTTCCTGGAAGATCATGCCGATCTCGCCGCCGCGCACCTGTTGCAGCCGCGTCCGCCCGGCGCCGATCAGTTCCTCGCCGAGCAGGCGGATGCTGCCGCCAGTGACGACACCGCCGGGCTGCGGCAGCAAACCGATGACGGCGAGTGCGGTCATCGTTTTGCCGCTGCCGCTCTCGCCGACGAGGCCCAGGGTTTCACCCGCGTCGAGCCGCAACGCCACGTCGCGCAGCACGCCGACCGGGCCGTTGCGCGTCGCGATCGAGAGGTTGAGCCGTTCGACGGCGAGCAGCGGCGGCGTCATCGCCGCCGCAGCCGCGGATTGAGCGCCTCGTTGAGGCCGTCGCCGATCAGGCTGATGCTGAGCACGGTCAGGAAGATCGCGATGCCGGGGATCGTCGCCGTCCACCACGCATCGAGCATGTACGCCCGGTTGTTGCCGATCATCAGGCCCCAGCTCATCACATTGGGATCGCCGAGGCCAAGAAAGCTGAGACCGCTTTCAAACAGGATCGCGATGCCGACCGTCAGCGTCGCCGACACGATCAGGGGCGGCAGCGCATTCGGCAGGATGACGCGCCAGATCAGGCGGCGGTTTGGAGCGCCGATCGAGCGCGCCGCCTGGACATATTCGAGGTTGCGGATGCGCATGAATTCGGCGCGGGTCAGGCGCGCCGCCGCGGTCCAGCTGACGATGCCGATCGCGACGGCAACCGTCGCCAGTGACGGCGAAAACAGCGTGACAAGCGCCATCGCCATCAGCAACGGCGGCAGCACCTGAAAGAATTCCGTGACGCGCATCAGCAACTGATCGACCCAGCCGCCGTAAAAGCCGGCCAGCGCGCCGATCGTGATCCCGATCAGCATCGTCAGCGCGGCGGCGCTCGCGCCGACGATGAGGCTGGCGCGGCCGCCGCCGATGATGCCGGCTAGAATGTCGCGGCCGAGATAATCGGTGCCGAGCGGCGCCCCGGCGGCGCCCGGCGACAGCAACGGCGCGCCGACGATCGCGAACGGATCGACGCGATAGACGAGCGGCCCGATCACGGTCATCGCGACGATGCCGAGCAGCACCGCGAGCCCCGCGACCGCCGCGCGGTTGGCGCAGAACATGCGCCAGGCATCGGCGAAGGCGGCTGGCTCGGAGGCGATCGCGGGCGCGCCGGCCGGCTCGGCGCCGGGCGTCGCGAGGCTCACGGCCCGCTCCGGATGCGCGGGTCGACGAGCCGGTAGACGATGTCGGTCAAGAGGTTGACGGCGATGACGATCAGCGCCGAGAACAGCAGGATGCCGAGGATCGTCGGCGAATCGCGGCGCAGGATCGAATCATAGGCAAGCCGGCCGAGGCCGGGCCAGTCGAACACCGTCTCGACGAGCACGGCGCCGGAAAAGATCTGGCTGAACTGCAGCCCGACGATCGTCACGACCGGCAGGATCGCATTGCGCAGCGCATGCTTGTAAACGACGAGCCATTCGGGGAGGCCTTTGGCGCGGGCGGTGCGGACATAATCGGCGCCGAGCGCTTCCAGCATGCTGGCGCGCGCCAGCCGGCTGTATTGCGCGAGGTAGAGGAGGCCGAGCGTCGTCGCCGGCAATACCAGATGATAGAGCACATCGAGCATGCCGCCCCACCAGCCGAGGCGTCCCAGTTCGGCGATGTTGTGCATGCCCTCGACCGGGAAAATGGGCAGCGCCGACGCGAACAGCAGGATCAGCAGGATGCCGGTCCAAAACACCGGCGCCGAGAAGCCGACCAGCGACAAGACCGTGATCAGGTGGCTGACGAGGCCGTCAGGCCGGCGCGCCGCGGCGATGCCGAGCAGCGTGCCGGCCGCGACCGCCCACACGATCGCGGTGCCGACCAGCAGCAGCGTCGCCGGCACGCGCGCCGCAATGAGGCCGGCGACCGGCGCGTTGAAATAATAGGAGCGGCCGAGATCGCCCCGGGCCACATGCGCGAGGTAGATCCACAACTGGTCGGCAAAGCTCTGGTCGAGATGATAGGCCGCCCGCAATTGCGCCAGGATCTGCGCGTTGGCGCCGCCCATCTCGCCGGCGATGACCTGCGCCGGATCGCCGGGCGCCAGGTGGATCAACGCAAAGTTGAGGCAGACGACCGCGACGAGCAACCCCGCGGCATGCAGCAGCCGGCGGACGAGAAGGCTCAGCAGCGCCATGCCGGCGGGCGCCCGAAGCGCCGGAGCGGTGTCATGCGCGGGTCCCGCCGCGGCTCATGCCGGCTTCTTTTCCCAATAGAATTCATCCAGCGGCGACATGCTGCCCCAGATCGTCGTCGGCACGTTTCCCAGTCCCTTGTCGTAAATCGTGTGATAGGGCACCGCGTTGACGTAGGCGATCGGCGCATCCCCGACAACGATCTTCTGGAACTCGACGTATTGCGCCTTGCGCTTGGCCGGGTCGATCTCGGTGGCCGCGGCTGCGAGCAGCTGATCGACTCTCGGGTTGCGGTAGTTTTGCGTGTTCGACCAAATGACGCCTTTGCGGATGTTGCTCGACAGGTAGGTGCGATCGACGCCGATAACCGGATCGCCCCAGTTGAACACGATATCCATGCTCATGTCGAAATCCCACGAGCTGACTCGCTGCGCCCAGGTCGGGAAGTCGGGCGCGGCGCGCACCGTCACATCGATGCCGATCTTCTTCAGCTGCGGCCGCAGATATTGCGCGACGCCCTGCTGCTGCACGGAGGGCCCCGGGATGTAGTCCACCGTCAGCCCGAAGCGCGTGCCGTCGGCATCGCGCTTCAGCCCGGCGGCGTCGAGCAGCCGGTTCGCGTTGTCGAGATCGAGCGCGTAATGATCGACATCGGCGGTGTAGAACGGGCTCTCCGGGTGGATCGGGCCGGTGGCCGCGCGCGCCTCGCCAAGCAACAGGTTCTTGATAACGAAATCGCGGTCGAGGGCATAGGCGATCGCCTGCCGTACGCGCTTGTCGTCGAGCGGCTTCTTCAGCTCGTTGAACTCCAGCCAGTTGATCGGACCGACGCCGGCGTAGCCCTGGTCGGTGACGGCGAGGTGCGGCTGCTTCGAGAGCCGGTCGATGTCGCGCGGTTCGCTGGCGAAAAACTGAACATGCGTCTGCCGCTGCTCCATGCCGATGACGAGCGCCGTTTCGTCGTCGATGATCTGCAGGATGATCCGGTCGAGCCGGGGCCGGCCGGTGATGAAGAACTTGTCGAACCGTTCGAGGGTGATGTGGCTGGCCGGCACAAACTCGGCGAGCTTGAACGGCCCGCAGCCGATCGGCTTGCTGTTCTTCGGATTGATCTTGAGGTCGGTGCCGTCGTCGAAATAATGCTTTGGCAGGATAGGGCACAGAGCCGGCGACAGCGCCAGGAGGATCGCCGGATGGCGATGCGCGAGGCGGATGATGGCGGTATGCGGATCGGGCGTATCGACGCTGGCGACCGGCGCAAACATGTCCTTGAACGGGTGGTCCTTCTTGATCGCCAGGATCGAGTAGGCGACATCGGCCGAGGTCATCGGCCGGCCGTCATGGAAGACAGCGTCATCGACGAGATGCAGCGTGACGGCGAGCCCGTTCTTCGCGACCTCCCAGCTTTTCGCGAGGTAGGGCTGCGCTTGCCAGTTCGCATCGTAACGCAACGGGCTGGCGAAGATCTGGGTGCCAGGAACGGCGGTGGCGACGCCCGACTGCACCGCCGGGTTCAGATGCCGCGGTGTGCCGGCGCCGAACGCGACGATGACCGTGCCGCCGCTCTGCTGCGGCTGCGCCGCCGCGGCGCCGACCGACGGCGCCAGCGCCAGCGCAGAGGACAGCGCGATGAAATCGCGGCGGGAAAATTCGGCCATTTCGCGGCTCCCCTGTTCGGTCGCGTGCAACCTAACGCCGATCCCGCGGCGGCGCAAAACGGACGTTTGACCGCACCGCGGCGAGGGTCGGCAGGTTGATCCCGGTCAACGTCATCGGCGGTTTTCTTGGCGCCGGCAAGACGTCGCTCGTCAACCATCTGCTGCGCCATACGACCCGGCGCTATGCGGTCCTGGTCAACGATTTCGGCGCCGTCAACATCGATGCGGCGCTGATCGAGACGCGCGGCGAGGCAGTCATCGCGCTGACCAACGGTTGCATCTGCTGCACGATCGGCGACGATCTCGGCGCTGCCCTCAACCGCCTCGCCGAGCGGCGGCCGGCGCCGGAGCGCGTGCTGATCGAAGCGAGCGGCGTCGCCGATCCCTGGCAGGTCGCGCAGCTCGCGCTGATCGAACCGGGATTTACGCTCGATGCAGTCGCCGTCGTCGCCGACGCCGGTGCCTTCCTGAAGCAATTGGCAGACCCGCATCTCGGCGACACGGTACGGCGCCAGTTCGCGCGCGCCGACCTCGCGATCGTCAACAAGGCCGACTGCGCCGACCTGCCGCTCCGCGATGCCGTTGCCGAAGTGATCCGAGAAATCCGCCCGGGCGCCGCGGTCATCGAGGCGCAATACGGCGCGATCGCCGAAGAGCTGCTCGGCTTTGCCGCCGCGCCGCATCAGACGGGGCCGGCGCCCCACGCACATGAGCACCCGTTCCGCAGCTGGTTGTGGTGCGATCCGCGCCCGTTCGATCGCGACCGGCTGCAGGCGTTGCTGCGGGCGCTGCCGCCGTCGGTGCTGCGGGTCAAAGGCTGGTGCCGGCTCGGCCCGGACGGCGGGTGGCGCCTTCTCAACTTCGCCGGCGGCGCGTGGAACATTGCGCCCGCTTCGCCGCCGGATGACCCCGCGATCGTGATGATCGGCACCGAAGCGATGCCGCCGCCGCGGGCGCTCGCCGCGCTGTTCGAAGCCGCGCTTCTCTGAACTATCCCTCGCAGGGATGGATGATGCCGCCGAGCACCGTGGCGCTGACGCCGATGTCCTTCAGCGACGCGGATGCGACCGCCAGCGGATCCTCGTCGAGGACGGCGAAATCGGCGAACTTGCCGACATCGATGCTGCCGACGAGGTGATCGAGCTTCAGCGTGTAGGCGGCACCGAGCGTCACTGCATGCAAGGCGGCGCCGACCTCGATGCATTCGGCCGCGCCGAGTTGCCGGCCCGAGGCGCTGCGTCGGTTGACGGCGCACCATGCCGTGAACAGTGGCCCCGGCGGCGTCACCGGTGCATCGCAATGGATCGCCAGCGGCACGCCGACGCGCAACGCCGTGCCGCAAGCGTCGAGGCGGGCGGCGCGCGCCGGCCCCATCGTCAGCTCGTAATGCTGGTCGCCCCAATAATACAGGTGATTGGCGAACAGGTTGACGCACATGCCGAGCGTCTTCATGCGCCGGAACAACGCCTCGTCCGCCATCTGGCAATGCTGCAGCGTGTAGCGGTGGTCGGGCCGCGGCGCCATCGCCAAGACCCGCTCGATCGCATCAACCGCCAACTCGGTCGCCTCGTCGCCGTTCGTGTGCATATGCAGGTGCGCGCCGGCGCGATGCCAAGCCTCGACGATGTGCGGCAGCTCGTCGGGGGCGATATACCAGAGGCCGTTGGCGGCGCCGTTGTGGTAATGCGGCCAACGCAGCCGCGCCGTGAAGCCCTGGATCGAACCGTCAACGACGAGTTTGACAAGCCCAAAACGGAGCTTGTCACCGCTCATCGGGCGCAGCTCCGCGAGGCGAGCGATGCCATCGGTGAGCGGCCGCGCGCGCGACGCGAGGGCCGGCACGATGCGCAGCGGAAAATCCGGTTCGTCGGTGATCATGCGCAAGACGGCGACGGTATCATCGGTCAGATCGTTGTGCAGGTCGGTCGCGGTTGTGATGCCGACGCGCCGAGCGACTGCACCGAACCGCCGCACCGCGTCCGCATCGAGGGCGCGTCCCGCAAGAAAACCGCCGGCCGCGCGGGCCGCCCGCTGCATCAGCAGCGGCCCTTGCAATTCGCCGGTCAGCCGGCCCGACGCGTCGCGCACCAGCCCGTCCAGTTGTGCGTCGTCGCTGAACCCGGCGCGCGCGAGCACGACGCTGTTGCCGTTCATGATATGGCCGGAGGCGTGCAGGATCAGCACCGGCCGGCGTTGCGAGACGCAATCGAGGTCGCCGCAGTGCATGCGCCGGCCGGTGAAATAGATCGGGTCGAAGCCCCACGCGATGACCGGCCGGTCCGGATCGTCCAACTCCCTTTCATACTGCTGCAGCCGCTCGACGACCGCGGCGATGCTTTTGAGCCCGGGCCAGAGACGGCCATCCGGCCCGCGGCGGTCGAAAAAGCCGAGATAGGGGTCGCGCCACAGCGCCCCCTCAAACAGATGGCAGTGCCCCTCGACAAAACCGGGCACGATGACCTTGTCGGCAAAGCGCCGGTCGATCTCGGCGTCGGCGAAGCATGAAACGGCATCGGCATCGCCATATCCGATGATCCGCGTACCGCGGACCGCAACGTGGGTCGCCAGCGGCAGCGACGGGTTCATCGTGACGATGCGGCGGGCGACGAAAACGCGGGTGTCTGGCACGGCGAAATTGCTCCGGATCGGGAGGACCTTTCGTGCCCGGCAATGGCGGCGCCGTCAATCGCCGCGTGCCGCCGCCGCGTTGCCACGGGACGATCGGCGACCGGGACGCAGCCGCCGGCAAAGAATGGTTTTTTCCGTTTCGTCATCCCGGTAGTCAATTAGTCTAGATAATCGACTGATAAAACAAAACCGTTTCGTTGACGCGACGTACTCCCCGCTGCCATCTTCACATTCAATATTTCGCGCGAAGGCGATCCGTGTGATCTCTGTTTTATTTACATAACACGGCAGGATGTCCGGGACACGGAACATGCACGACAGCATACATCGCGACGACGATCGGATCCGCGCAAGCGGTCGCCTCTGCGTCATCGAACAACCGGCCGGCGCGGGCGAATGTTCGCCGCTCACCCGCGCGGCGCTGGCGGGCGCGGACGTCGTTTTCTATCACCGCTCCCTGGCATCGCTCGTCTGCGCACTGCTGCCGCGCGGGCGCTACAACGAGCCGCTCCCTGACGGCGACGCGACGGCAGCGCCGGCGCGTGCCGTGCGGCTTGCCGCCGACGGCTGGAATGTCGTGCAGCTGGTTCTGCCGCGCCATGGCGGGAGCGGATGCGAATTGCCGGACGATGCCGGCGAGCCGGCCATCGGCGCGCCGGCCGTCATCGTCGGCCCGTCGGCAGGGGGCGCCGGCTCCTATGCCTTTACCGCCAACGGCCTTGCCGGCTGAACGAGGCACACCATGGCTGACATCGAAGCCCTGTCAAAGGCCGAGGCGATCAAGCGGCAGAGCCGCCAGTTGCGCGGCACTCTCGCGCGCGATCTTGCCGATGTTGCCGCGCCGTTCGACAACGCCGGCTACAGCCTGTTAAAGTTTCACGGCATCTATCAGGGCTATGACCGCGACAGCGCGACCGAGCGCAAGCAGCGCGGCGACGCCAAGCTATGGCAATTCATGGTGCGGGTGCGCATCCCCGGCGGCCGGCTCAGCGCCGGGCAATACCTAGCGCTCGACGCACTCGCAGACCGCTGCGCCAATGGCTCGCTGCGCATCACGACGCGCCAGAGCATCCAGTTTCACGGCGTCGTCAAGGCCGGACTGAAGGCAGCGATCGCGGAGATCAACGAATCCCTGTTGACGACGCTCGCCGCCTGCGGCGACGTCGTGCGGACCGTCACGACGGTGCCGGCGCCGATCCAGGATGCGGTGCACCGGCGGCTCGACGACGATGCCCGTCGCCTGTCGGCCCAGCTGTTGCCGCAGACCGGCGCCTATCACGAGATCTGGCTCGACGGCAACAAGCTGACGACGGAAGAGGAGACCCCTGACCCGCTCTACGGCGAGCGTTACCTGCCGCGCAAGTTCAAGGTCGGGCTGGCGATCCCCGAGGACAACACGATCGACGTGCTGACCAACGATCTGGCGATTGTTGCGCTGTTCGCCGGCGACCGGCTCGAGGGGTACAATTTTCTCCTCGGCGGCGGCCACGGCATGACGCACAACAAGCCGGAGACGTATCCGCGGCTGGCGACGCCGGTCGCCTTCATCGAACCGGAAGACCTGCTCGCGGCTGCGGCCGCCGCTGTCCGGCTGCATCGCGACTGGGGCGACCGCGGCAATCGCCGGCACGCCCGCCTCAAATATGTCATCGCCGAGAAGGGCGAGGAATGGGCGCGTGAGCGTCTTTCGGAAGATCTCGGCAAACCGTTGGCGCCGTGCCGTCCGATGCCGGCATTCGCGGTGCCGGAGCATCTCGGCTGGCACGAGCAGGGCGACGGGCGGCTCTATCTCGGCCTGCCGATTGCGAACGGCCGGATCGTCGATGACGCGCAGTCGCGCCTGCGCAGCGCCTTGCGCGACATTGTCGCGCGGTTCGGCGCCAGCCCGATCCTGATGCCGAGCCAGGACATCATCCTCGGCGATATCGCGCCCGCCGACCGGCCGGCGATCATGGCTCTGCTGCGCAGCCACAATTTGCGGCTGGTGGAGGACCTGTTGCCGGTCGAGCGCTGGGCTCTGGCCTGTCCGGCATTGCCTACCTGCGGGCTGGCGCTGACCGAGGCCGAGCGCGTGCGCGACGAAATCGTCGGCGCGATCGCGGCACGGCTGAAGCGCTGGGGGCTCGAGCACGAGCGGCTCAGCGTCCGGATCACCGGCTGCCCGAACGGCTGCGCCCGGCCATACAGCGGCGATATCGGCGTTGTCGGCCGCCTGCCCGGCTATTATTCGCTGTATGTCGGCGGCGATTTCGAAGGCACGCGACTGAACCACGCGATTGCCGAGCGGCTCGATATTGCCGGTCTGGCGAACGCGCTCGACCCGCTGTTCGGGCTGTTCGCGCAGGCGCGTGCGCCCGGCGAGGGGTTCGGCGATTTCTGCGATCGCATCGGCCGCGACGCCGTGCTCCGGACGCTCGCCGAAGCGCAGCGGGGCGCGGCGTGATGCTGCCGATCGCGATCGACGCCGCACGCGTACGCATCGTGCTGGTCGGCAACGGCGACGCGGCGCGCCGCCGGCTGGCGCTGCTCGACGAAGCCGGCGCAATGCGCGTCCAGGTGTTTGCCGACGCGCCGGGCGGCGATCTTGCCGCTGCCGCCGGCGACCGCCTCCGCCGCCGGCTGCCCGCCGCCGGCGAGATTGCCGATGCGCAACTCGCATTTCTCGCGGCGGTCGTCGAACCGGCCCTGTCGCGGCTGCGGCATATCGCCAACAGCG
>DATJSO010000262.1:0-5011 GCA_035504075.1 Allostellaceae bacterium
GAGCGCGCCCGAGGCGGCCTTGGCGACAACGCCGGTGACGGGCGGCGCGCCGTGCTCGGCGACGACGACCGCGGCGGCGCCGAACGCCGCAGCGGTGCGCAGGACGGCGCCGACATTGTGCGGGTCGCTGACCCGGTCGAGCACGACAATGATTGCGCGGTCGGGCAGGGCGGCGATGCCGCGCAGGATTTCGTCGAAATCAGGTTCCGGCAGCGGTTCGACCGCGAGCGCCCAGCCCTGATGTACGGCGCCCTGCGGCAGCAACCGGTTGATCGTTGCGCGCTCGACGATGTCGACCGCCGCGCCGCCGCCGAGATGTTCGGCATGCGCCGCGGCGGCCAGCGCCGCGGCGGCGTCGCGCTCGACAGCCGGCACGACGAGCCGTCGCCAGCGCCGCGCCGGATTGGCGAGCGCCGCCGCGACCGCGTGGCGGCCCCATAGCCAGTTGTCGCCGGCGGTTGCCGCCGCCGCCGGCCGGCGGCGCCGCCGCGTGTTGCCGGGCGGCTGCTGCGGTGTTCGCACTTCAGTCTCTCCCGATGTTGACAAGCCGCCGTGATGTCCCTATCTAGCCGCCGCCGCGGCCCCCAATGGCGCAAGATTTGGCGGCTTTGCGACACGCGGAGGGGTGGCCGAGTGGTTAAAGGCAGCAGACTGTAAATCTGCCGGCGGATGCCTACGTAGGTTCGAATCCTACCCCCTCCACCAAGACCACGGAAATCACAACCTCGGCTGAGAAAACCCTGCCAGCTTTGCGCTGCCGCCGGCCGCAGTTTTCCGGGGAGCGCTGGCAAAACGCTTGCGGATCGTCGCTGCGCGCGCGAACCTGCGGCGGGGCCGGAAGGTTGCGGGCTGAAGGCCGACACCGCGTGTCCAAGAGGAAATGAACGATGCCAGACGGAAGCAACGCTGCCGCATTGATCCTCGACGATCGCGAGGACGGGATTTTCCGGGTGCACCGGAGCGCGTTTGTCGACCGGGAGATCTTTGAGCTGGAGCGGGCGCGAATTTTTGACCGGAGCTGGCTGTTCGCCGGACATCTCTCGGAGTTTCCAAATCGCGGGGATTTCGTGACGCGCTCGGTCGCCGGGCGGCCGGTGATCCTCGCGCACGGCGACGACGGCAAAATCCGCGTCCTGCTCAACACGTGCCGCCACCGCGGCAACTTGGTCTGCCGCGAGCACAAGGGCGCGGGCGCCGAATTCTTTCGCTGCTTTTATCACGGCTGGATTTACGGCACCCGTGGCGAACTGAAGGGTGTGCCAGGCGAGGAGGCCTACAGCGAAGCGTTCGACCGCGACGCGCTCGGCCTGGAGCCGGTGCCGCGGATGCACAACCACCGCGGCTGCATCTTTGTCAGCTTCGATCGTGAAATCGAGGGCTTTGAGAGCTACATGGGCGACGCGTTGGCCGTCTTCGACAATACGCTCGACCTCGGCGACATGGAGTTTGTCCACGGCCAGTTCAAATATTCGATGCGGGCAAACTGGAAACTGCTCGTTGAAAACAGCATGGACGGCTACCACGCCGCCTACACGCACGAACGCTTTTTCGCGCACTGGCTGGAATCGGAGGGGCTTGGGGACGCGCGACGGGCGCAGCAGCGGATCGCGGCGGCGCAGGGCGGCGCCGGCTCCAATGCGCGGCGCGGCACGGTGCCGCTCGGCAACGGCCACGTGACGACCTACTATCCATCCGCCGATGGCCGCCCGGCGGTCAACCGCGGCTATCTGGAAAAGCACGCCGGCGATGATCTGCGGAAGTTCCGCGCCGGGCTGGTCGAGCGCTACGGCGCGGACAAGGCGGGCATGGTCGAGGGCGGCGCCGGGAATTACCTGATCTTCCCGAACCTGATGGTCATCGACGGCTGGTGGGTGTTCCGCACGTTCTATCCGACGAGCCCCGATTACATGGAAATCAACGGCTGGGCCTGCCTGCCGAAAAACGACCCGCCGGCGCTGCGCAAGGCGCGGCTGGAGTGGTATCTCGCCTTCCAGGGTCCCGGCGGTTTTGCGACGCCCGACGACGTTGAGGGACTGGAGGGCTGCCAGATGGGGTTCGCGACCCACAAAGAAGTCGAGTGGTCGGACATTTCGCGCGGCATGAAGGGCAACCTTGCCGGTCCGAGCGAACTCCAGATGCGCGTCTTCTGGCGCGAATGGCATGCGCGCATGACGACGGGCAGCCATGCCGAATGCACCGATGATTAGCGATCATCATCGCCCGCGGCCACGGCACTGGATGGAACGGAGGCGTTCGGGTTGACCATGATGATCACGCGCGAGCAGGTCGAGGATTTTCTCTATGCCGAAGCCGATCTGCTCGACAGCTGGCGGCTCGCCGAATGGCTCGCGCTGTTCGATCCGGAGCGCGGCGGTTATTACATGCCGACGACCGACCATCCCGACGGCGATCACAATACCGACCTGTTTCTGATCGCCGACGACATGCCGAAGCTGCGCTCGCGGGTGGAACAGCTGCTGAGCGGCCTGACCTGGGCGGAAAACCCGCGTTCCCGCACCCGGCATATGGTCAGCAACGTCCGCATTGTCGGGCGGGACGCCGAAATATTGTCGGTGGCGGCGAATTTCGTCGTGTACCGGATGCGCTTCCAGAACATCGATCCCTACATCGGAACCTACCACTACAAGCTGAAGCCGCGCGACGGCGGCACGTCGTTCACGATCCTGGAGCGACGCGTCGTCCTCGATCTCGAGGCATTGCGGCCGCACGGCAAAGTCAGTTTTATCGTCTGAGGCGGAGGGGCATGAGCTGGCTGACCGACCGGCTGGCGACGCTGCTGCCCGCGCGCGGCTTGAGCATCGACGAATTGGCCCGCCAGCTGGCGATTGAACGGTCGCGGCTCCATGCGATCCTCGCCGGCGCCGCGCTGCCGAACGACAATCTGGCCAGGCGTCTTGCCAAAATCTGCGGTGACGACCCGGAGGAGTGGCTCGCGCATCTGCACAAAGAGGCGCCCGCCCCGCCGCCGCTGCAAGTGCAGACCGGCTTTGTCAAGGTTGCCGCGGCATCGGAAATTCCTGACGGCGAGATGAAGATCGTCTGCGGCGGTCTGGTCGTCATTGCGCATGCCGCCGGAGGCTTTCACGCCTTCGGCAACATCTGCCCGCACGCCGAGGGACCGCTCGGGGAGGGGTTTCTCGACGGCCTCGTCGTCGAGTGCCCATGGCACAACGGGCAGTGGGACATCACCACCGGCAAGGGGCTGACCGCCTTTGCCACGGCCGATATCGCGCTGTTCGAACTGCGCGTCGTCGGCGACGATATTGAGGTCAAACTGAGCGGTACCGGGGTGGCATAAGCAGGACCGCGTCAACGGCGGCGTCGGGAGAGGGTCTGTCATGCTGTTGCAAAATAAGGTCGCGCTGGTGACGGGGACGAGCGCCAATATCGGCGGCGGCATCGCCGAGGGGCTGGCCGCGGCGGGCGCGGCCGTTGTCGCCGTCGATGTGCGGCCGGAAAACGCGGCCGATTGCGCCCGCTACATCAACAGTACGGGCGGCCGCGCCCTCGGCGTCACCGCCGATGTCACCGACGAGGGGCAAGTCGAGGCGGCGGTTGCTGCCGCGCTCGCTGCATTTGGCGGGATCGATATCCTGGTGAATGGCGCCGTCATCTTCAACCGCAAGGGCGTCCTTGACATGCCCTTTGCGGAATTCGAGCAGCAGACGCGGATCATCCTTGGCGGGACGTTCCTCTTCACCAAGCATGTCGCCAGGAAGATGATCGAGCGCGGCGCCGGCGGTGCGATGATCAACATCATCTCCACCGCCGGTCACCAGGGCGAACCCGGCAACATCGCCTATTCCACGGCAAAGGCCGGATTGCTCAATTTCACCCGATCGGCCGCGATGGAACTGGTGCGCTACGGCATTCGCGTCAACAGCCTGACCCCGACGGCAACCGATCGCGCCGAATCCTATGACCGCGCCGAGCGATGGGGCCGCGCCGTCACGCGGCCCAATTCCCCGGCGGCGACGAGCAACGCCTTCCGCTCCCGCGTGCCGATGCAGCGCCTGCCGGTGCCGAGCGATTACGGCCGTGCCGCGGTGTTCCTTGCTTCCGACGATGCCGCAATGATCACCGGCACCGATCTGCGCGTCGACGCCGGAGCGATCGCGCGCTACTGGGCGTGGGATCCCGGCGCGCCGCAGTAATCGCTCTGCCGCACGTCGACGCCGCGGCAGGCTCACTTGCCCGGTATGCAAAAGCCCTGCCGCTCGCCGCCGCGGTTTCCGGGCCGCGACCAGCGGTAGAACGCGGCGCGCTGCGTGTCCTCACGCTGCACCTGGGTTCGCACCCGCAGCAGATCGCGCCAGCTCAGATAGCCGACCAACGTGGCATCCTCGCGCGACAGCACGACGAGATGGGCTATATTAAGCAGCGACATCCGCTCGATCACGCTCTCCAGAAACTCGTCGGGGTAGGCTGACGAGACATCGGTGCGGTCGAGCAATGCGCCGAGCGGTGTGCGGCGATGCTGTCCGGCATGCCGCCACGTCAACAGGGTCGGCGGATCGACGATGCCCAGCACGTGCCGCTCTGCGTCGACGACCGGAAAACTCGGGTGCTTTGTCGTCGGTGCGGTCAGAAAAGCCGCCGCCTGATACAGCGTCATCGTATCGGGCAGGGTTTCGACATCGGGGGTCATCACCTCGTGCACCCGCGTCAGCGCGAACGGATCGACGCGATATTCGCGGACCAGATGGTGGCCGCGCCGTGCGATCTTCTCGGTCAGGATCGAGCGGCGCATCAGCAGTACGGTGACCAGATGCGCAACGACGCAAGCCGCGGTCAGCGGCAGCAGGACATGTGTGTTGCCGGTGACCTCGGTGGCGAAGAAAATCGCCGTCAGCGGCGAGCGCATCGTGCCGCCCATGATCGCCGCCATCGCCAAAAGCGCCCAGAAGCCGGGGTCGGCGGTTGGCAGCACCGCGGCCAGCACGCTGCCCAACCCGCCGCCCATGATGAGCAGCGGCGCCAGCACGCCACC
>DATJSO010000263.1:0-2116 GCA_035504075.1 Allostellaceae bacterium
ATCCGCCACCGCGTCACCGGCATCGCGCCCGACCCGCGCGCCGCCGAAAAGGGCCGCGACATCATGATCGGCCGCGATCTGTTGGCCCATCCGGATTTCGGCACCGGCCGCCGCTCGTTCTCCGACGTGCCGTTTCCCGGCTGCGTCGGCGAGCTTCGTTACACCGACCGCACCGAGCTCGACCGCGACTTGGCGCGGCTCAAAGCCGCCGTGGCCAAGGCGCAGCCGGCCGAGGCGTTCATGACCGCGCCGTCGCCGGGCATCCTCACGCGCTTCATCATCAACCTCCATTATCCGACCGAGCAAGCCTACGTCGACGCTCTGGCCGAAGTCCTGAAAGTCGAATACCGCGCCATCGTCGAAGCCGGCTTCGTGCTGCAGATCGACTGTCCCGACCTCGGCTCGTGCCGCAACAATCAGTATCGCGACCTGACCGACGACGAGTTCCGCAACAAGATCGCCGAGCGCAATATCGCGGCGCTCAACGGCGCGATCGCAGGCCTGCCGGCCGATCGCATCCGCCTGCACATCTGCTGGGGCAATTACGAAGGGCCGCACGACCACGACCTGCCGCTGACCAAGATCATCGACATCGCGTTCAAGGCGCGCGTGCAGGGCTTCAGCATCGAGGCCGCCAATCCGCGGCACGATCACGAATGGGAAGACCTCAAGTCGATGAAGATCCCCGACGACAAGATCCTCATTCCGGGCGTCATCGATTCGACCACCAATTTCGTCGAGCATCCGCGGCTGGTGGCGCAGCGCATCGGCCGCTACGCGCAGGTGATCGATCGCGAGCGGCTGATCGCCGGCGTCGATTGCGGCTTCGGCACCGCGGTGCGCGCCGAGCCGATGGTGGCCGACTCGATCGTCTGGGCCAAGCTCGCCGCACTGAGCGAAGGCGCGGCGCTGGCGAGCCGGCAGCTGTGGGGGGCGCGGGCGGCCTGACACTCTATCCGACCTGCGGGATACCTGCGCTACTGTGAGGATTTCCGCCTTCCGGCCCCGGGATCGTGGCCTGAATCTTGAATCTTGAGAGATCGCCGCGCCCGTCGCAGACCCCGCCGGCAGTGCGTTGACGCATGAATAGAGGCCTGACCGCCCTGATCGGCGCCCGTTTCGCCCATGCCGCGGGCACTCGGCGCGCACCGCGCACCGCCGCAATCGAATCACGGGAGCACGCCGGTAACCCGTGGTTTTTGGCGCTGACCGCGCTGGGCGTCGTCTACGGCGATATCGGCACCAGCCCGCTCTATGCCTTTCAGGTGGCGCTGAGCGGCATCGGCCACCGCGTGCCGAATGCCGTCGATGTTTTCGGCATCGTCTCGCTCGCCTTTTGGGCGCTGATGCTGATGGTGTCGCTCAAGTACGTTATCTTCGTGATGCGCGCCGACAACGACGGCGAGGGTGGCATCCTGGCCCTGCTGTCGCTGGTCAGCGCCGAGCGGGTCGCTCACGGCGCCAAGCTGCCGGTTCTCGTCCTGCTCGGCGTTATCGGCTCCGCCCTGCTCTACGGCGACGGCATTATCACGCCGGCGATTTCCGTGCTGTCGGCGATGGAAGGGCTGAAGCTGGTCGCGCCGTCATTCGACCAATTCATCGTGCCGGCGACGTTGGCGATATTGATCGCGCTGTTCGCGATCCAGCGGCGGGGCACCGAGAGCATCGGCCGGCTGTTCGGACCCGTCATGGTGATCTGGTTCATCGTCATCGGCGCGCTCGGCGCACGCGCGATCTGGATGAGGCCCGCCATCGTGGCCGCGATCAATCCTCTGGCGGCCGTACATTTTCTCGTCGCCGATCCGCTGGCATCGTTTGTCGTGCTCGGCGCGGTTTTCCTCACGCTGACCGGCGGCGAAGCGCTTTATGCCGACATGGGCCATGTCGGCCCGACGGCAATCCGCCGAACCTGGTTCCTGCTGGTGTTGCCGGCGCTGATCCTGAACTATTTCGGCCAGGGCGCCCTCGTGCTCGCCGACCCCGGCGCGGCCGACAGTCCGTTCTATAAGCTCGCTCCGGCCTGGGCGGTGCTGCCGATGGTAACGCTCGCCGCGCTCGCCACCGTCATCGCTTCGCAGTCGCTGATCTCCGGCGTGTTCTCGCTGACCCGCCAGGC
>DATJSO010000264.1:0-7561 GCA_035504075.1 Allostellaceae bacterium
CATCGCGCCAGCATTACTTTCGTCCCCTCACCTGCCTTCGACTCGACGCCGAATTCGTTCGAAAGCCGCTTCGCGCCGCTCAAGCCCAGTCCGAGGCCGGCGCCCGTCGTGTAGCCGTCGGTCAGGGCCAGCTTCACGTCGGCGATCCCCGGTCCCTTATCCTCAAAGGTCAAGCGGACTCCTCGACGCATACCCTCACGAACGCTCTCCAGCAGCAATGTTCCGCCGCCACCGTAATCGACCGTGTTGCGGGCGATCTCGCTCGCCGCGGTGATGAGCTTGGTCTGGTCGACGAGGCTGAAGCCGGCCTCGACCGCCCAACTGCGAACGATCTGGCGAACCCTGACAATATCTTCGGATGACCTGACCCCGACGGTCTCACGCCTCTCGACCGGCAAGCTCCGTTCCCCCGTCGATCGTACGCCGGATGATCGAAAGTCCTTTTTCGACGTTCAGCGCCGTTCGCACTCCGGTCAGCGTCAGTCCAAGTTCAACCAGCGTAATCGCAACAGCCGGCTGCATGCCGACAACCACCGTCACGGCATCCAGCACTCGCGCTATTGCCGCGATATTATTTAGCATCCGGCCGATGAACGAGTCGACGATTTCCAATGCGGAAATATCGATGATAACCCCGCCGGCCCGCGTTGCGACGATCTTTTGCGCCAAATCGTCCTGTAGTGCCATCGCCATCCGGTCATGCATATCGACCTGGATGGTGACGAGCAGGCAGCCGCCGATCTTGAGGATCGGGATTTCACCCATCGTCGTTCTCTTTCTCCATCCTCGCAATCATCGGCGAACGGTTCGCCACGGCCTTGCCGAGCCGTCGCAATGCCAGGGCAAAGGCGTCGGCCATCGTTGCCTTCGACACGATGCCGAGTTCCAGACCCAGATGCACGATCGTCTGCGCGATCGCCGGGCGGATCCCGCTGAGGATGCAGTCGGCGCCCATCAGCCGGGCGGCCGAAACCGTCTTGATGAGGTGCTGCGCGACGAGCGTATCGACCGTCGGCACGCCGGTGATATCGATGATCGCGATCTCCGCGCCGGAGGCGACGATCTGCTCGAGCAGGGTTTGCATGACGATCTGGGTGCGCGAACTGTCGAGCGTCCCGATCAGCGGCAGCGCCAGGACCCCTTGCCACAGCTGAATGACAGGCGTCGAGAGTTCGAGCAGTTCCTCCTGCTGCCGGATGATGACTTCCTCGCGGCGGCGCTGATGCACTTCCGTCGTGAACAAGCCGAGCTTGTCAAGCAGCCGTGACACCACCCAGATTTCCTGTATGGCGTCGGCTTTGCCGGCAAGCTCGGCGGTGAGCAGCGCGAACAGCGGCTCCTTCAGCGAGAATACGAAGATTGCCGTCTCCGATGGGGTAAAGCCGAGGGTCGCGCGGGAACCCGACAGTTCATCGAGCATGCTGCGAGCATCGCTCCATCCGGGTCCGGATGCGTCATCCAATTCGCCGCTCTCGACCCCGTGTCGGAACGCGGCGAGGAAGCGGCGCGATTGATCCACCAGTTCGCTCTCGCTGATCTGGCCGCCGCGAAGCGCGCCGGCGCCGCGTTGCAGCCGCAGCCAATCCTCGAGCAGATGGTCGCCACGCGCCTCGATCAGCCGCGGGACGAGGTTTTTCGCCAAACTTTCCATCTCCACTCCGCTCACCTCACGCCTGCGACCGCCGGTGCTGCGGCGCCATTGCCCATTGCGTCAGGCGCGCAGCAGGCATAATCTCGCTAGTCGATCCCCCCGCCAACAGCTGATTGGGAGCATTGATGACCGTCGCCATGCTTCAGGGGAAGCCGGCGCCGCGCATTCTGCTGGTGGAAGACGACCAGGTCTTTCTGCATACCCTCGAAATGGTCTTGAGGGATGCCGGGTTCGAGGTCGTCGCGGTGGCGGATTACGCGCCGGCCTTGGGGCATCTCGATGGCGAGCAGCGGATTGACGTGCTGCTTACCGATATCGTCATGCCGGATCGCGTGAACGGCCTCGCGCTGGCGCGCATGGCGCGTCTGCGCCGTCCGGAACTGAAATTCGTTTACTTCACGGCCTACGATATCCCGAGCGCCGAAAACGAAGCAATGGGCATTGTGCTGCAAAAACCTTTCGACAACGAACAGCTTGTCGCGGCCATACACAATGCGCTCGCCAAGGCCGCCGAGGATTTTCCTGAGTAGATCAAGCCACGATTTCTTGGCTGGAAAGGCAAGCGGCCGGCGGCGAATCTCCAGCCGCCACGATTGCTCCTCGACATGTGCCGGGCTGCTGCCCCGACCGGCGGATCAGCGCGAATAGTATTCGATGACGAGGTTCGGCTCCATTGTCACCGGATAGGGCACATCCGCCGGTTTCGGCGCGCGGATGAAGCGGCCGCGCATGCGGTCATGATCGATCTCGATGTAATCGGGCACGTCGCGCTCGCTCGACCGCGACGCCTCGATGACCAGCGCCATCTCTTTGGCGCGCTGCTTCAGCTCGATCGTGTCGCCGTCCCGCAGCTGGTAGGACGGAATGTTGACCCGCTTGCCGTTGACGATGACATGGCCGTGATTGACGATCTGCCGCGCGGCGAACGGCGTCGGCGCCAGCTTCATGCGATAGACGGTCGCATCGAGGCGGCGTTCCAGCAATTCGATCAGGTTGTCGCCGGTATCACCGCGTCGCCGCACCGCTTCTTCGTAGAGGCGGCGGAACTGGCGCTCGCCGATATTGGCGTAATAGCCCTTCAGCTTCTGCTTGGCGGCAAGCTGCGTGCCGTAATCCGATGGCTTCTTGCGCCGCTGGCCGTGCTGGCCCGGACCGTACTCGCGGCGATTGAGCGGGCTCTTCGAGCGCCCCCAGAGATTGACGCCGAGACGGCGGTTGATCTTGTACTTCGACTCCTCGCGCTTGCTCATCTTTGGCAATTCCGCTTTAGCTATCCCTCGCCTGTCTCCCGCTGCAACGGGAGAGACAGGCAAGAGGTGTTGTTGTCCCGGTAGGGCCGCGCGCCGGAGAGGCGTTCGAGCCGGGGCAAATCGCCCGCGTTCCCGGGAAAGGGGCAGCACTATAGTCAGCCAAGGCGCCAAGTCAAACCGGCACCGGCGCGGCGCGATCCCGGTGTCGGCATATGCGGCCGTCGCGGATAGCCGGGCCGTCGATATCGGCCTGTGGGCGGAAGCGGGGCTGGCGCTTTGCCTGTTTCTGCTGCCGCCGCTGTTGGCGCTGGCGCCGCGCGGTGCGGCGCCGCTCGCCGCCGTCGCCGGCCTGTTCGCCTTCATCTCGATGCTCGCGCAGCCCGGCCGGCGCGCGGCCGCGCTATCGCTGCCGGCGGTGCTGCTCGGCGCGCTCATCGTCTGGGGCGGACTGTCGGCGCTCTGGTCGCTCGATCCGGGACGCAGCCTGCTGCTCGCGGCGCGACTCTGCGGCCTGTTCGCCGCCGGGCTGGCGCTGGCAACGGCATCCGGCGGTATCCGGGCGCCGCACCGTCTCAGGCTGGCGCTGGCGGCCGGCACCACCCTCGGCATCGCGCTGGCGCTCGCCGATCTGGCGAGTGCCGGCGGGCTGAGCCGATACGTATCGGCGCGCCCGTTCATCGCGCCGCGGCTCAATCAGGAGGCGGCATGGGTGGCGCTGCTCCTGCTGCCGATCGTCGTGCTGCTGTTTGCCCGCTTCCGGCTGCCGGCGCTGGCCGCCGCGGCGGCGCTAACCGCCGCCGTGTTTGCGCTCGACGACACGACGGCAAAGCTGGCGCTCGCCGCGAGCCTGCCGGTCGCCGCGCTGTTCTACCTGCGCCGCACCGCAGCCGCGCGCGTCGCGGCGGCGCTGGCGGCGCTGGCGATCCTGACCGCCCCCGTTACGCTGCCGCGTCTGGCGCGGCTGCCCGGCGTGTTTGCCGCCGCCGACGCCGTCAAATCATCGGCGGGGCATCGCCTGCTGATCTGGTCGTTCGCCGGCGACCGCATCGCCGAGCGGCCATTCCTCGGCTGGGGGCTCGACTCGGCGCGCGCGATTCCCGGCGGCAAGGACGAAATCCGACCTGGACAGAGCTGGCTGCCGCTGCATCCGCATGACGGCGCGATCCAGGTCTGGCTTGAACTCGGCGCGCCGGGTGCGGCGCTCATGGCACTGTTCGTCGGCTGGTTGTGGCTGTCGCTCGGCGATGCAGCCTGGCCGCCTGCCTACGCCGCGGCGGCGGCCGGCAGCTTGACCGCGGCGCTGCTGGTGGCTGCCTCCGGCTGGGGACTCTGGGAAGAATGGTGGATCGGGACGCTGGAGCTGGCGATGTTTGCGATCACCGCGCTGGCGCCGCTGGCCGCCCCTATTCCGCGGCGGCCGCACGGCTGGCGCGCCGGCGGTCGTTCTGGTCGAGCAGCTGCTTCCTGAGCCGGATCGCGCCGGGCGTCACCTCGACCAGTTCGTCGTCCTCGATATACGCGATCGCCTGTTCGAGGCTCATCTGCACGGGCGGGGTCAGCCGCACCGCCTCGTCCTTGGCGGTCGTGCGGATGTTGGTCAGCTGCTTGCCTTTCAGCGGGTTGACGTCGAGATCGGTGCCGCGGCTGTGGGCGCCGATGATCATGCCGGGATAGACCTCCGCCCCCGGCGCGATGAACAAAGGGCCGCGCTCTTCGAGGTTCCACAGGGCGTAGGCGACCGCGGCGCCCTGCGCGTTCGAAATCAGGACCCCGTTGCGCCGCCCCTCGATCGGCCCCTTGTAGGGCGCATAGCCGTGAAACAGCCGGCTCATGACGCCCGAACCCCGCGTGTCGGCGAGGAATTCGCCGTGATAACCGATGAGGCCGCGGGTCGGCGCTAGAAAGCCGAGCCGCAGCTTGCCGCCGCCGGAGGGCCGCATGTCCCGCATCTCGGCCTTGCGGCGGCTCATCTTGTCGACGACGATGCCGGAAAACTCCTCATCGACATCGACGATGACCTCCTCGATCGGCTCGAGGCGCTGGCCGCTCGCCGGATCGGTACGGAACAGCACGCGCGGCCGCGAAATCGACAGTTCGTACCCCTCGCGGCGCATCGTCTCGATCAGGACGCCGAGCTGCAATTCGCCGCGGCCGGCAACCTCGACCGCATCGCGCTCGGCATTCTCGCGCACGCGGATCGCGACGTTCCCCTCGGCCTCGCGAAACAGCCGGGCGGCGATGACCCGCGACGTCACCTTGTCGCCGTCCTTGCCGGCGAGCGGGCTGTCATTGACCGAGAACGTCATCGCCAGCGTCGGCGGGTCGATCGGATCGGACGGCAGCGCCTCGCCCACCTCGGGCGCGCAGATCGTGTCGGCGACGGTTGTCAGCTGCAGGCCGGCGACGGCGATGATGTCGCCCGCCCTCGCCTCCTCGATCGGCCGGCGCTCCAATCCGCGGAACGCCAGCAGCTTTGTCAGCCGGGCCTGTTCGACGACGCGGCCGTCGCGGCCCAGCGACTTGACCGGCATGTTGATCCGCGCCGTCCCCGCATGGATGCGGCCGGTCAGGACGCGCCCGAGGAACGGGTCGTAGTCGAGCGTTGTCGCCAGCATCGCGAACGGCGCATCCTCTTTGGCGGCCGGCGCGGGCACGTGCGCCGTAATGCGATCGAACAGCGGCGCCAGTCCGCGACGCGGCGCATCGAGTTCGGCAACCGCCCAGCCGTCGCGTCCCGACGCGAACAGCGTCGGAAAATCGAGCTGCTGTTCATCGGCGTCGAGCAGCGCAAAAAGATCGAAGATCTCGTTGTGCACCTCAACGGGCCGCGCGTCCGTGCGGTCGACCTTGTTGATGACGACGATCGGCCTGAGGCCGCGCGCCAGCGCCTTGCCGACGACGAACTTGGTCTGCGGCATCGGCCCCTCGGCGGCATCGACGAGCACAAGAACGCCGTCGACCATGCCGAGGATGCGCTCGACCTCGCCGCCGAAATCGGCATGGCCCGGCGTATCGACGATGTTGATGCGGGTATTTCGCCATTCGACCGACGTGCATTTCGCGAGGATCGTGATGCCGCGCTCGCGCTCCAGGTCGTTCGAATCGAGAGCGCGCTCGGCAACCTGCTGGTTGGCGCGGAAGGCGCCCGACTGGCGCAGAAGCTGATCGACCAGCGTCGTCTTGCCGTGGTCGACATGCGCGATGATGGCGATGTTGCGGATATCCATGGATGCCCAATGGATCGGCGACGAACAGCCGGCCGATCCTGCCAAGTGATCTTTACAGCGTCATGGCCGGGCTCGACCCGGCCATCCACGCGACGATAAGAGATTTGGCCCGCGTCGCGTGGATGGCCGGAACAAGTCCGGCCATGGCTGTTAAATGGGGACGCGGCGGCGCTCTCGGAAGGGTGGCTAGATCAGGCCGGCGCGGGTGGCCAACTCCTTCAGGCTGACCTCCGGCCGCGCGCCGAGATGCGAGATGATTTCGGCGGCGCACAGGCTGCCGAGTTCGCCGCAGCGCAACAGCGGCGCGCCGTGCGTCAGGCCGTAGAGAAAGCCGCTCGCATAGAGGTCGCCGGCGCCGGTTGTATCGACGACGCGCGCGACCGGCGCCGCGGCGATCTCGTGGCTGGCGCTGCCGCCGAGCACGATGCTGCCCTTGGCGCTGCGAGTCAGCGCTGCGGTCCTGACATGGCCGCGCACCGCGGCGGCGGCCGCGTCGAACGCTTCAGTCTCATAGAGCGAGCAGATTTCCTGCTCGTTGGCGAACAGTATATCGACGTCGCCCATGACAAGCTCGCGGAAGGCGGCGCGGTGGCGGTCGACGCAGAACGGGTCGGACAGGGACAGTGCGACCTGCCGACCGGCGGCATGCGCGGCGCGAGCGGCGACGCGAAACGCTTCCTGAGCACGCGGCGGATCGAACAGGTAGCCTTCGAGGTAGGTGACCCGGGCGGCGCCGATCACGGCCGCATCGATATCCTCCGGCCCCAGTTCGACGCAGGCGCCGAGATAGGTCGCCATTGTGCGCTGTCCGTCCGGCGTCACGAGAATGAGGCAGCGCGCGGTGCCGGGGCCGTTGTCGGCCGGCGGCGTTGCGAACTGCACGCCGATCGAGGTGATGTCATGGCGAAAGACTTCGCCCAAGAGATCGTCGCGCACCTTGCCGATATAGCCGCCCCTGCCGCCCAATGAGGCGATGCCGGCCATCGTGTTGCCGGCCGAGCCGCCCGAGCTCTCGATCGCCGGTCCCATCTTTTCGTACAGGGCCGCGGCGCGATCGGCCTCGATCAGCGTCATCCCGCCCGTCGCAAGCCCCTCGCGGTCGAGAAAGGGCTGCTCGGCGTGGGCAATCACATCGACGATCGCGTTGCCGATGCCGACGACATCGAGGGCGGCGCCCGTGGTCATACGCGCTTCCTTGGTGCTCCTGAACGGCAGCGAAATATAAGGCTATTACGCGGGCCGGCAAGCTTCCGCCGGCGGCGATCCCGGCTGAAACGGCGCTAAGCGGCGCCACCCAGGGCGGCGACTGCGGCAAACAGACGCTCGACCGGTTCGCGCGCCAGGTCGCGCGTGATGAACACGAGCCGCGAGCGGCGGTCGCTGTCGGGCCACTCTTCGAGTTCGACCGGGCGGTGTGCGACATGCTGCACCGC
>DATJSO010000265.1:0-7672 GCA_035504075.1 Allostellaceae bacterium
GCGCCGTCGCACAGCCTGCGACCGCCCAACCGCGCCTCGACAGGCTCAAAATGCCAGGCTCGCGACCCCCAAAACCACGACAGCAGCCTACTGCGCCAGAAAATCCAACGTCAGCAACCGCACCGTGAGATATCCGGGCTAGAAAGCGGATCATTTAATCTCCCCCGTTAACGCGGCCGGCGTCCGGCGAGAGGCGGCGGCCGGCGCCGTTGATGCTTGTAAGCTACCGGATGCGGCGGTGTCGCGCCCTACGGCGAAGGGCAGGGTCGCGCTCTCGAACCGCCGCGCGCCTGGCGCTCGATCGCGTTAGCGGTCGAACCACGGCCAGTCGGCGGCGCCGGGGTGGGTGACGGCGCCGTGGTTGGCCTGGCCGACGAGGCGGGCGTATTTGGCCAGGAGACCGGCGCGGTGGCGCGGCGGGCGCGGCTGCCACTGGGCGCGGCGGGCTGCCAGTTCGGCGTCCGGGACCAGCACGTCGATGCGGCGCGCGGCGATGTCGATGCGCACAACATCGCCGTCGCGCACCAGCGCGAGCGGCCCGCCGATCGCCGCTTCCGGCGCGACATGGCCGATACAGATGCCGCGCGTCGCGCCCGAGAAGCGCCCGTCCGTCACCAAAGCCACCTTCTCGCCCATCTGCTGCCCGGCGATCAACGCGGTGACGCCGAGCATCTCGCGCATGCCGGGGCCGCCCACCGGCCCCTCGTTGCGGATGATCAACACGTCGCCCGCGCGGTACTGCCGCGCCTCGACCGCGCGGGCGCAATCCTCCTCGCACTCGAAGACCCGCGCCGGCCCCTCATGTACGGCGGTTTTCGTCGCCGCCATCTTGATCAGGCCGCCGTCGGGGCAGAGGTTGCCGCGCAATACGACGAGGCCGCTATCGGCCAATAGCGGGTTGCCGGCGGCGCGCACGACCGCGCCGTCGGGCGCGGCGGCAGCGCCATACGTTTCGGCCATGGTCTTGCCGGTCACGCACAGGCACGCGCCGTCGATAAAGCCTGATTCGATCAGCGCGCGGATGATGACCGCGGTGCCGCCGATATCGTGCACGTCCTTTGCCGTGAAGCGGCCGCCCGGCCGCAGATCGGCGATGACCGGCGTGCGCGCTGCGATGCGCGCCACATCGTCGATGTCGAAGGCGATGCCGGCCTCGTGGGCGATCGCCGGGATGTGCAGTGCGGCATTCGTCGAGCCGCCGGTCGCCGCGACGATCGCGCAGGCGTTTTCCAGCGCCTTCCTGGTCACGATATCGCGCGGCAGCGGCCCGCCGCGCTCGATGGCCGCCATGCAGAGCGCGCCCGCATGCCGCGCATGGGCGGCGCGCTCGGCGTAGACGCCCGGCACCATCGACACGTTGGGCGCGCTGAGCCCCAGCGCCTCCGACACCATCGCCATCGTGTTGGCGGTGAACTGGCCGGCGCAGGCGCCGACCGACGGCAGGCAGGAGCGTTCGAGGCGCGCCAGTTCGGCTTCGTCCATCGCGCCGATCTCGACCGCGCCGACGCCTTCGTAGGAATCGAGGATCGTCACGTCGCGCCCCTGAAAGCGGCCGGGCAGCGCCGCGCCGCCATAGACGAACACGCTCGGCACATTGCAGCGCACCATGCCCATCATGACGCCCGGCAGGGTCTTGTCGCAGCCGCCGAAGCCGACGATCCCGTCATAGGCGAGGCCGTGCACGACCGCCTCGATCGAATCGGCGATCAGCTCGCGCGACACCAGCGAGAATTTCATGCCTTCGTGGTTCATGCTGATGCCATCCGAGACGGAGACGGTGGTGAATTCGCGTGGGCACCCGCCTGCTTCGGCGACGCCTTCCTTCGCCGCCTCGACCTGGAAGCCGTGCGTCATGTTGCACGGCGTCTGCTCGCCCTTCATCGAGACGACGCCGACCATCGGCCGGGCGATCGCGTCGTCGTCAAGGCCCATCGCCCGCATGAAGGCGCGGTGCGGCGTGCGGTTGAGGCCCCATTTCGTCACATCCGACCGCAGCTTCGGCATCGGGCGGCCCTCCCCCGCTACAACAGTTCGGCGACGGCGCTGCGATAGCGGGTGATCGCCGCGAGGTGGTCGGCGGCGGTGCGGCCGGCGATGCGCTTATGGTGCTGGTTGGCGAACGTCGTGCTCGCGGTGACGTGGGTGACGCCGGCATTCTTCCAGAACTGGAGTTCGCGCCGCCAATCGTCTTCGCCGCCGGTGCCGGGCGAGACCCACACCTCAATCCCCATTTGCGCGGGGTCGCGGCCGGCCTCGCGAGTGAGGCGGCGCAATTTCTCGAATGCCCTCAGCGCCTCGTCGTCCGCGCCATAGGCCAGCGGCATGAAGCCGTCGCCGTAGCGGGCGCAGCGGCGGAACGTCTGTTCGGCGTGGCCGCCGTACCACACCGGCACGCGGCCCGAAGCCGGGCGCGGGTTGATGCCGGCGTCGTCGATATGGTGGAACTTGCCGTCGAATGTGACGTGCGGCTCCCGCCACAGCGCTTGCATGACGCGGACCTGCTCCGCCGAACGGGCGCCGCGATTGTGGAAATCCTCGTTGAGGCCGATGAACTCGACCTCGTTCCAGCCGACGCCGATGCCAAGCCGGAAGCGGCCGCCGCACAACACGTCGAGCGAGGCGGCCTGCTTGGCGACGAGCGCCGCCTGACGCTGCGCCAGGATCAACACGCCGACGGCAAAGCCGATCTTTTCCGTGCAGCCGGCGAGGAAGCCAAACAGCACAAACGGGTCGTGATAGGCGCTCTCGGTCGTGCCGACGCGGTTCGACCCGTGCGGGCCATTCGGGTTGGCGCCGAGCACGTGGTCGGGCGCAACGAGATAGTCAAAGCCCAACCCTTCGGCTTGCTGGGCGTAATCGCGGATCGCCGCGGCGCCGGTGCCGATATCGACGACCGGGAGTGAGGCACCGAGCTGCATTTGTCGCTTCCCTTGTCCATGAGGCCTCAAGATAGAGGCATTTCACGTTGAACCGTCATGCCCGCGCAAGCAGGAATCCAGAGCCGGCAACGTGCGCTTGTCACCAGACCGCCGCCTTCGCCGGGGTGCCGGGAAGTGCTAAGCTTGGCGCCAACCTGTTTCAGGGAGAGCGGCCATGTCGAACCGACCGGAATCGGCTTCCGAACCGTGGCAGTGGCCGGAGGAGCACTGGCGCCGGCTGGTCGGCCGGGTGCGCGCCGGCCGCCCCTTGCGCCCGCGCGAGTGGCCCGGCGGGGCGCGCTGCGCCGTCGCGCTCTCGTTCGACAGCGACCACGAGACGAACGAACTGCGCGACGGCGGCAAATCCTTGGGACGGCTCGCCTGGGGCCAGTACGGCAACCGGGTCGGCGTGCCGCGCATCCTGAAAGTGCTCGACCGCTACGGCGTCAAGGCCTCTTTCTACGTACCGGCGGTCGCTGCTTTGATCCACCCGGACGAGCAGCGCCGCATCGTCGCCGAGGGCCACGAGATCGCCATCCACGGCTGGATTCACGAATTGAATTCGGTGCTGGAATACGGCGACGAGCGCGACCTGATGCTGCGCTCTGCGGACACGCTGGAAAAAGTCTGCGGCTTGCGCCCGGTCGGCCTGCGTACGCCGTCCTGGGACTTCAGCTGGCACACGTTGCAGATCTGCGCCGAGATGGGCCTCCTCTACGACTCGTCGCTGATGTCGGACGAGGATTGCTATGAACTGCTGCTCGACGGCGAGCCGTGCGGCGTCGTCGAATTGCCGGTCGAGTGGGTGCGCGACGACGCCGTCTATTTCATGATGAGCCGTTTTTCCGCGCTGCGCCCGTACACGCCGCCCGAAGGGGTGTTCGACATCTTCCGCCGTGAGTTCGAGGCGGCGTACGAGGAGGGCGGGTTGTTCCAGCTGACGATGCACCCGCATGTGATCGGCTACCGCTCGCGCATCTGGATCATCGAGGAGTTGATCCGCCTCGCGCGCTCGCGTCCGGCTGTGTGGTTCGGCACGCACGCCGAGGTCGCGCGCTGGGCGACGGAGCACGCCGGCTGAGCCGCCGGCCGGCGCGTCTCGCTGAGGCAAAGATCGCGGACGATCGAGAACGGCGATCGGCGCAGTACCGGTTGCGGCGCGGGCGAGGGTGTCCACCGCGTCGCTTGATGTCGCCCGCCATGACGGCTGCCGAGCGGGGCGGCCGTCTTGACGACGGTTTCGCGGCTCCCCTAATCTCAGGCGAGGGTGCAGAGAGGATCTTGCGATGAAGCCGACGGCGGTCAGCGATGCGAGCTTCGATACCGATGTCTTGAAGGCTGCGGGGCCGGTGCTTGTCGATTTCTGGGCCGAATGGTGCGGGCCGTGCAAGATGGTGGCGCCGTTTCTTGACGAACTGGCGAATGAGATGGACGGACGGGTCGCCGTCGCCAAGATCAACATCGACGAGAACCCGCAAACGCCGCGCAAATACGGCGTGCGCGGCATCCCGACGATGATGCTGTTTAAGGACGGCCAAGTCGCCGCGACAAAGATCGGCGCGCTGCCGAAAAGCAAACTCAAGGAGTGGGTCGAGTCGGTGCTGTAAGGCAATGCCGCGTCGCTTTACTAAGCGCGAGCCGGCGCCGGCGCGCAACGCCGTCCTTGGCGACAATTTTCCGGCAGGCGCATTGATTACGGCGGTCGGCTTCGCGCGCGCCGAACGCTCTATCGAACCCTCTTGCGGCATCCCGATGTAGCCGTGAATCCGGAGGGGCTGTCCGGGCCTACTGCGACGGACGGAGCGGACGGCGCATTGCGGCTTTACCTCGATCGCCCGCAACTGATCGGCGATGTCGCGCTCGCGGCCGTCGGCGACACGGTGGTGATCGACGGCCGGGCAGAGGCGGAAGGCGGGGTGGCCCGCATCGACGTTTACTTGGACGACGACCGGCTCGCCGTCGAGGTCCGCGACGACGACCGCTCCGGCACGACGGCGCCGCCAGAAGCGGCACCCGAGGCGGTGATGTTCGTCTGTCGCTGCCCGCCGGAGCGGCTGCGGCCCGGCGGCCACAGCGTTCGCATCGAAGTGCAAGCGAAGACCGGCCGCCGCATCGCGACGACGTTCTTCCTGAAAATTTACGGCGCACCGCTCGACGAGCCGCCGTGGCGGCCGCGCCGGAAAATGCCGCTGGCCGAAATTCGCAGTGCGGAGCGCGTGCTGAGCGGGTTGAACTGGCGGCCCGCTTTCGCGCTCGTTGTCGGCATCGGCGAGACCGACGCCGAAATCGACGCGGCGCGCAGGACGTTAACCAGCTTGCGGCGGCAGGTTTATGACCGCTGGCGAGTGGTCGTGCTGCGCCGCGGCCGAGTGCTTCCGGACGGCTGCGGCGAACGGCTGCTGCGCGGGTTTGACGACATCGCCGATCGCATCGATGTGCTGCTCGATGCGCCGCTCCCCGCGCTGCTGGCGAGCGTCGTCAACGCGGCGCGCGGCGGCGCCGCGGCCGACCTGATCGGCGTGTTGCTGGCCGGCGACACGCTTGGCTGCGACGCCCTGCTGGAGACGGCGGTCGCCTCCGGACTGCATGGCGAGGCTGAGCTGTTCTACAGCGACGAATATCGGATCAGCCCGGTCAGCGACGGTTACGAGGCGTTTCTCAAACCGCAATGGTCGCCGGACCTGCTGCTGGCGACCAATTACATCGGCCGGTTCTGGTGCGCCCTGCCGGGCGTTTTCACGCGCGCCGGGGCGAGCGTGGGCGAATGGGCGGAATTCGGGGATTACGATCTCGTCCTGCGCTGCACCGAGGCGACAGACGGCATTCGCCATATCGCAAAAGTGCTGTGTCAACGCGGCCGCCCGCAGCTTGACCTCGCGGAACAGGAGAGCGCCGCGCTGCGCCGGGCGATCGGGCGCCGCGCCGAAAGCGGCGAGGTGGTCTCCGGCAGGCTTGCCGGATTTCACCGGGTCAAGCGAACCGTGGCGGCGCGGCCGCTCGTCTCGATCATCATCCCGACCTGCGCGGCGGGCGGCCATATCAAGACCTGCATCGAGACGCTGCGCGCCCGCACGGCGTACCGGAAGTTTGAAATTGTCTGCATCGAAAATATCCCGTCCCAGGCCGATGATTGGAAAGGCTGGTTGCAACAGAACGCGGACACGGTCATTGCGATGCGGGAGCCGTTCAACTGGTCGCGCTTTAACAACCTTGCGGCGCAGCAGGCGGCGGGCGATGTGCTGGTCTTTCTGAACGACGATGTTGAAATCGTGTCGGAGGACTGGCTCGACGCCCTGCTGGAACAGGTGCAGCGGCCGGAAATCGGCGTCGTCGGGGCGCGGCTGCTGTATCCGGATCGCACCGTGCAGCATGCCGGGATCTTCTGGAGCCCCGCCGGCGGCCGGCACGCGTTCCGTTTCGCGGCAGAGGCGGCGCCGGGATATTTTGGTTTGGCGCTGACCGAGCGGAACGTGCTTGCGGTGACCGGCGCCTGCTTGGCAATGCGCCGCGGCGAGTTCGCGGCGCTCGGTGGGTTCGACGAGCGGCATTCGATCGTCAATAACGACGTCGATTGCTGCCTGCGCACCTGGGAGCGGGGACGGCGGGTCGTCTACACGCCCTATGCGGTGCTGATCCATCACGAACTGGCGAGCCGGCGCGGACTTAGCGACCGCTTCGATGAGAGCGGCTTTGCCGCACGCTGGGGCCGCAAACTGGCCGCGGGCGATCCGTTCTATCACCCGCTGCTCAGTCGCGATCGCGACGATTACACCTGCGATTTCGAGCCGGTCGAACTGGTGTACCCGGGCCGGCCGCTGCTCGATGACGCGCGCCTGCGCAACATTCTCGCCGTCAAGCTCGACCATATCGGCGATTTCATCACGGCGATCCCGGCGTTGCGTCGCTTGCGCCGCCGCTTTCCGGCGGCGCGTCTCTATCTTCTCGCCGCGCCGTGGAGCGCCGCCTTGCGCGATCTCGTTCCCGAAGTGGACGAAATCATCGAGTTCGAGTTTTTTCACGCGGAATCCCGGCTCGGTGAACGGCAACTGCTTTCCGACGACTTCTCGATGCTGCAGCAGCGTTTGGCGCCGTACGATTTCGACTTGGCGATCGACCTGCGCAAGGCAACCGAGACGCGGCCGCTGCTGCCGCTGACCGGCGCCCAGTGGCTGGCAGGCTACGACAGCGATGGCCAGTTTCCGTGGCTCGACATCGCGCTGGAATGGGAGACGGATCCGCGCGGCGGGCGCAAACGCTCGCCGATCAGCGACGATCTGGTGCGGCTTGTTGACGCGATTGCCGATGCAGCGCAGCCCGACGAGCCCTGGGCCGCCCCTCTGGCCGCCCCCGCGGCCGCGCCGCCGCGCATCGCCGGCGCGAGCGGTCGCCCGCGCGCCGCAAGGTTCATCTGCATGCATCCGGGCGTCGGCACGCCGATCCGGCAGTGGCCGGCCGGCTACTTCGCTGAATTGATCGACCGGCTGGTC
Organism: Allostellaceae bacterium; assembly: GCA_035504075.1. Lineage (GTDB taxonomy): Bacteria > Pseudomonadota > Alphaproteobacteria > ATCC43930 > CGMCC-115725 > DATARH01. The sequence goes on from DATJSO010000265.1 coordinate 7,406, forward strand.
GCGGCGCACGATGTCGAGGTTGCGCTGATCGGCCATGCGAGCGAGGCCGGGCTCGCCGCCGAGATCCTCGCGAACCTCGCACGGCCCGACCGGGTGCGTTCGCTGGTCGGCCGGCTCGAACTCGCCGAACTGGCGCCGTTGCTGGCGGGCGCCGCGCTGTTTGTCGGCAACAACAGCGGGCCGCACCATCTGGCGGCGAGGCTCGGCGTGCCGACCGTCGGCATCCACTCGGGCACGGTCGATGCGCGCGAATGGGGCGCCGTCGGC
>DATJSO010000266.1:0-3191 GCA_035504075.1 Allostellaceae bacterium
GGTCAAGGCGATCATGGAATTGCACGGCGGCCGCATCGAGTTGCGCAGCACGCTCGGGCAGGGCACCAGCGCCACCGTGACCTTCCCGGCCGATCGGATCATCGCAGCCGCGCCATCCCGCTCCGCCGCCTGAAGAGGCTCGTCGCGCCGGCGCCTAGCCTTGGCAGGCGCAATCGATGTGAAAGACCCGGGCCGCGTTTTGCCCGAGGATCGCATCGCGCTCGGCAGCGGTCAGCGGCGTCCGCTCGACAACGCCGACCGGCTCCAGATCGCCGATGCCGAAGGGATAATCCGAACCGAGCATGACCTTGTCCGCCCCAGCCACGTCGCACAGGAAGCGCAGCGCCAGCGGCTCGAACACGACCGTATCGAAGTAGAGGCGGCGGAATTCGGCTTCCGGGTCGGCGTATTCCCGGTGGATCGCGTGGTTGCGCTTCAGGCGGCCCAGCGCGTAAGGCAGCGCGCCGCCGCCATGCGCGATGACCAGGGTCACGCCCGCAAACCGGGTCAGATGACCGGAAAACAGCAGCCGCGCGATGGCCAAGGTCGAATCCGACAGGCGGCCCACAGCATTGACCAGGTCATAGCCGGCCAGCCGCTCGTCGCCGCACAGATAGTGCGGATGGATGAAGATCGTCGCGCCGCGCGCCGAGGCAAGCGCCCAAAACGGATCGAGGTCCGGATCGTCGAGATTGCCGCCGGTGCCCTTCGGCTGCGTCGCGATCATCGCGCCGTTGAACCCGGCGTCGAGCGCTTCTTCGAGCACCCGCGCCGCCAGCGCACCGTTCTGCAGCGGCACCGTCGCGAGGGCGGCGAGCGCCGGCAGCGCCGCCGCATCCTTCGCGATGTGCTCGTTGTAGAAGCGCGCCCAATCGGCGGCTTCGCTGCCGCTCAGTTCGTAGCCGTAAACATCGGTCCAGCCGCCGACCAGTTGGCGGTCGACCCGCGCCCGCTGGAGCCAATCGCGGCGATCGCCGAGATCCGACAGGCGCGGCTGGATCGGCCGGCCCGGCGCGCCCCCGGCAAACGCGAGACGCGGTGCGGCGGCGTCGGCATGCAGCCGTACCGACGGGAAGAGCCGCGGATCGCGGCGCAGCGCGTCCAGCATCGTGGCGGGCACGACGTGGGCGTGCGTGTCAATGATCATCGCATCCCTCGCCGGTGCGGCGCGGCTAGGCCGGCAGTTTGTCGCCCTCGGGCGGCGGCGCCACGTCGAAGGCGTTGACGACATTCGACAGCATCTGGAAGTAGCCGGCAAAGGCGGTCAGTTCGACGAGCCACGGCGTGCCGTGCCGCTTTTGCAGGCGGTCGAACAATGCCTGATCGACGCGGTTCGTGCGCACGAGTTGACGCGTGTAGTTGACGATGTCGCGCTCGTCCTCGCCAAGCGGCGACGGATCGCCCTTGGCGCGCAGGATGTCGATCGTCGCGTCCGGCACGCCGGCGCGCCGCGCTGCGCCGACCTGCGCCGCCCATACATAATGTGCGTCGCGTTCGCGTACGGCAGCGAGGATCGCATGCGACAGCAGCCGCGGCTCGACGACGGCCCCACTGCGGTTGTACTTGACGAATTGCAGCATCCGCTCGGCCAACGGCGGGCTGTGCAGCAGCACGCTAAATGGGCCACGGATCTGACCAAAGACGCCGATGACCTCTTCGGCGACGTTCTGATGCTGTGCCGGCACATCTTCTTTTTTCGTGACTGGCGGAACGCGCGGCATTACTCCCCTCCTGTCTCTATACCGTCACCCGCGCCCCCGGATCAAAGTCAAGGGCGACCCTGTGGCGCGGAAATGGCCGGGTCGAGCCTCGGCCATGACAACAAAATAGCAACGGCAGCATCACACCCCCGTATACGGCTGGCCCCATTTGTCGCCGTAAACGATGTCCTTGAGCGGCCCGCGTCCGACCGGGCCGAATTTCCCCATCGGCCAGCCGACCGGCAGGATCGCGTAGGAGTGGACGCCCGGCGGCAGGCCGAAGATCGCATCGACCTCCTTGCCATAGCCCATGTGTCGCGTCGTCAGCGTCGTGCCGAGGCCGAGCGCGCGGATCGCCAGGCACATGTTCTGCACGGCCGGATAGATCGAGGAGCCGGCGCCATGTCCCGGGTTCTCGCCGCTCTCGAGGCAGGCGACGATCCATACCGGCGCCTCGTGGTAGTGGTCGGTGAGGTATTCGTTTGCCGCGAGCTGGCGCTGCTGGCGCGCCGGATCGGAACCGGGCGGCGGCGGGCTGTTGCGGTAGCGCGGCCCGACCTGCTCGTCGAACAGGCGCTTGTAATAGGTCTGCACCTGCTTCTTGATGTCGCGATCCTTGACGACGAGAAACCGCCAGCGCTGCGTGTTGCCGCCGTTCGGCGCCCACTGCCCGGCTTGCAGGATCTTGTTGACCAGTTCGTCCGGCACCGGGTCGGGTTTCAGGCGCCGCATCGCACGCATCGTGCTCATGACTTCGAAAATATCGGGCATGCGTCCCTCCTGTCGTTCGGGCAATCGTCCGGATCAGTGCAGTTTCGGCGTCTTCAACAGCCGGGTGCGGTCGGCCGACATGATGCGCACCTTCATCGTTTCCTTGTCGCGCGCCACCTGCAGCACGACCTCGCTGCCGGCCGGGCCGCTGGCCCAGATGCGCCGCCACAACGACGCGAGGCTCGACACCGGTTCGTCGCGCACCGCGACAATGCGATCACCCGGCTTGAGGCCGGTCTTGCTCGCCGGGCCGCGCTCTGACAGTCCGGCGACGACGATCGCATCCTCGACCTCGGCGGCGTAAAGCCCGAGCCAGGGCCGCGGCGGCTTGTTCATGCGGCCGTACGCCATCAGATCGTCGATGATCGGCGGCAGCAGATCGATCGGCACGACCATGTTGACATCGCGGCGCAATTCGCGGCCGTTGGAATGCTGGACGTGCAGCGAGCCGATGCCGATGAGGCTGCCGTCGCCGCCGATCAGCGCCGCGCCGCCCCAAAACGGGTGGGCCGGCGCGGTGAAGATCGCGCGGTCGAGCAGGTATTCCCAATAGCCGGCGAATTCCTGGCGCGCCACGACGACGGCCGCCACGGCATGCTTGCGGCCACCCTCGGCTGCCAGGATCGCGCGATCGCCGGCGCCGACGCGCCGCCGCGCGCCCACTTCGAGCGGCCGCACATCGAGCCGGCCCAAGGCTTGCACCAACCCGAAGCCGGTTTC
>DATJSO010000267.1:0-15431 GCA_035504075.1 Allostellaceae bacterium
CCGGCGGACCGAAAAAATAGCGTCGCGATGCACCCTGCGCAAGGTGCGCCGGGGGGCTCGGCATGCGGCGCCGCGGTTTCGGATTGCCTGCGGGAATGGCGACCCCGGCAGGATTCGAACCTGCGGCCACCTGCTTAGAAGGCAGGTGCTCTATCCGGCTGAGCTACGGGGTCGGCACCCGAGCGGCGTTATCGCACCGGCGAGGGAGCGCGGCAATCGCCGCGTCGCGCGGCCGTGGGCGTAATATTGCTGGACCCTGTGCCGCGCGAGGCAAGCAATGCTGACCAAGCCCCTGACATTCGGCCTCAACCTGATCTCGCTCGGCGGTTTCCTCCTGATGGGGTTGACCCTGACGTTGAGCCGCCAGCGGCGCATCGGCGCCGGCACCGCCGCCGTACTGATGGGGGTCGGGACCGCGCTGTTGTTCGGCGGCCTCTACGTCGCGGCGCCAAGCAACTAGACTGGGCTCCTCATCCAGAAGCCGGCGGGCGCATGCCCGCCACGTCGGCGACGATCTCGAACGAGCGCTTGCGCCTGTCGTGATCGTAAATATTGGCCGTTATCATCAATTCATTGGCGTGCGTCCGTTCGATAAACGCATCGAGGCGATGCCGCACGGTGTCGGGGCCGCCGACGATCGCCTGCGATTGGCTGTCCTCCAGGATCATGCGCGCCTGCGGGTCGAGCCGCCTGTCGAAATCCCGGACCGGCGGCGGCACCCGTCCCGGCCGGCCGATGCGGTTGTTCAACGTCGACTGCTGCAATGACGAAAAGAGGTAGCGCGCCTCCTCGTCGTCCTCGGCCGCGACGACGACGACCCCGAGCATCACATGCGGCGCCTGGAGCTGCGCCGACGGCTGGAAGCGCTGGTGGTAGATCGTCATCGCCTGACTCATCATCGCCGGCGCGAAATGCGACGCGAAGGCGAACGGCAAGCCGAGGATTGCCGCCAATTGAGCGCCGAACAGGCTCGACCCCAGGATCCAGATCGGCACGTCGAGACCGGCGCCCGGCACCGCCTGCAGGCGCTGGCCCTCCTGCGGCGGCTGGAAATAGCCCATCAATTCGACGACGTCCTGCGGAAACTGCGCGTCGTCGGCAAAGAGGTTGCGGCGCATCGCCCGGAGCGTCAGCTGGTCGGAGCCGGGGGCGCGCCCGAGTCCCAGTTCGATGCGCCCGGGATGCAACGCCGCCAAGGTGCCGAACTGCTCGGCGATGATCAAGGGTGCATGGTTGGGCAGCATGATGCCGCCGGCGCCAAGCTTGATCGTGCTCGTGCCAGAGGCGACGTGCGCCAGCGCGACGGCGGTCGCGGCGCTGGCGATGCCCGGCAGGTTGTGGTGCTCGGCCATCCAGAAGCGGCGGTAACCGAGCCGCTCGACATGGCGCGCGAGATCGAGCGAATTGCGCAAGGCCTGCCCGGCCTCGCCGCCCTCGACGATCGGCGACAGATCGAGAACCGACAGCGGGACCATTCAGCCCTTGCTGGCGCCGATATGCGCGATCGCGTTGATCTCGACTTTCAGCTGCGGCGTCGCCAGCGCCGCCACCTGCACCAGCGTCGAGCACGGAAAATTGCCGGTGAAGAATTCGCGGCGCGCCCGCCACACCTGCTCGCGGTTCTTGATGTCGGTGACGAAGATCGTCACGGTCACGATGTCGTTCATCGTACCGCCGGCCGCTCCGACAAGGTGACGGATCTTTGTGAAGATCGCCTTCGCCTGGGTGTATTCGTCGGTGAGGTCGCCGCCGCTCGCCGTCATGCCGGCGACATAGGCAATGCCGCCGCAGACGAGGCAGTTCGACCAGGTCTCCGGCTGCGGCTCAGGTACTTGCGGCGTCGTGGCCCGAACGATGGTCATGTGGTGATCCTCCTCGTAGCGCGCCGGCCGAAAAGCAAGGCGCATGCCGCCAAAGCGGCGGGATTTCGGTCCCCTCCTCAGCCATCATGCGGCAAGGATCAATGGCGGTGCTGCAACACGACGCGGCCGCGCACCTTGCCGCCGCTTTTCAAATCGGCAAGCGCCTCGCCGGCCGCTTCGGCCGGCCGCGTCTCGATCGGGATCGGCGGCACCTTGCCGGCCTGTACGAGTGCGAGCAGTTCGCGCAGGTCCTCCAGCGTGCCGACATAGGACCCTTCGATCGTCATCATCTTGAACGGGAACATGACCGTCGAGACGGGACAAGCGCCGCCGTACAGCCCGACCATGACGAGCTTGCCGCCCTTGCGCAGCGCGTTGATGCCGAACGCCATCGTCTGGGGCGAGCCAACAAAGTCGATCGCCGCCGCGGCGCCGCCGCCCGTCGCCTGCATGACCTGGCGGACGGCGTCGGGCGCGGCGTTGTCGATTGTCGCGACGGCGCCCATCTGGCGGGCGTGCGCCCGCTTCTGCGCATCGATATCGGCGACGACGATTTTGCCCGGAACCGCCGCCGGCGCGATGTGCACGGCGCTGCCGCCGACCCCTCCGGCGCCAATGATGACGACGTGATCATCGGCGCTCGCGACATGCTCGCGGGTCTTCTTCAGGGCGGAAAATGCGGTGATGCCGGAGCAGGTGTAGGTCGCCGCCAGCGCCTGCGGAACGCCAGAATACGGCAGCAGATATCGGCCGTGCGGCACAATGACGTGGCTGCCGTAGCCGCCGGCGACGCGAGTGCCGAGCGTCCGCGGGTTGTTGCACAAAAGCTCCTCGCCGCGCCGGCATACCGCGCATTCGCCGCAGCCGATCCACGGATAGGCGACGACCTTGTCGCCGACCTCGACGCCCGAGGCATGCGGCCCGAGCGCGACGACCTCGCCGGCGATCTCGTGGCCCATCGTGAACGGCAGGCTCATGCCGCGGGAGGCCATCGAGATCTGCTTGCCGTCGCCGAGATCGAAATGCCCGTCCCACAGGTGCACGTCGCTGTGGCAGACACCCGCCGCCTCGACGCGCAGCAGGACCTCTTCGCCCTGCGGCTCGGGATCGGCGTATTCGCGCATTTCGAGGGGTTTGCCCCAGTCGATGATCTGCATTGCCCGCATGTCGGAATCCTCCAGGTTCTTTGGTGCCAAGTTACGCTCGGCCGCGCGCTTCCCGGATGGCGCGCCAGACGCGCTCGGGGGTTGCCGGCATGTCGATATGGGCGATCCCGAACTCGCTGAGTGCATCGACCAGCGCGTTAACGACCGACGGCAAGGCGCCGGCGCAGCCGGCTTCGCCACAGCCCTTGGCGCCGAGCGGATTGGTCTTGGCCGGCACGGGATGAAAGTCGTGCACAAAATGGGGCGCGTCACTGGCGCGCGGCATCGCGTAATCCATGAAGCTGCCGGTCAGCAATTGCCCGGCGTCGTCGTAGACCGTTGCTTCGCGCAATGCCTGGCCGATCCCCTGCAGGATCCCGCCATGGGCCTGGCCGTTGACCAGCATCGGGTTGATGACGGTGCCGAAATCGTTGACGAACGTGTATTTGACGACATCGACACAGCCGGTTTCGGGATCGACTTCGACCTCGGCGATGTGGCAGCCGTTCGGGAATGCCGACGGCGGCCCGTCGTAGATTTCCGCCACATCCAGCCGCTGCGGCAGTTCCGGCGGCAATTCGAGACCGGCATGCAGCCGCGCCGCCAGTTCCATCAAACCGACCGATCGATCGGTGCCGGCGATGACAAAGCGTCCGCTGCGGAACTCGATGTCGGCCGCCGCCGCCTCCAGCACATGCGCGGCGATCTGCTTGCCCTGCTCAATGACCTTTTGGCTCGCCTGGACGATCGCGTTGCCGCTGACGATCATCGATTTCGAGCCGCCGGTACCGCCGCCGGCGATCAATGCATCGCTGTCGCCCTGGATGAGGCGGATGCGGCCGAACGGGATGCCAAGCCGCTGCGCCAGCACCTGCGCGAAGGGCGACCAATGGCCCTGGCCGTAATCGAGCGTGCCGGTAATGATCGTCACATCGCCGTTTGCCTCAAAGCGGATGCCGCCCATTTCGCGGCCGGGCGGTCCGGTCAATTCGAGATAGTCGCTGATGCCGCGGCCGCGCAGTCTGCCACGCGCCCGGCTCTCCGTCTGGCGTGCGGGAAATCCCCGCCAATCGGCGAGCGTCACCGCCTGATCGAGCAGCGCGGTGAAATCGCCGCTGTCGTAGGTCGTGCCGTTCGGCGCCTTGTACGGCATCGCCTGCGGCGGAATGTGGTTGCGGCGGCGCAGCTCCACGCGGCCGATGCCCATTTCGCGCGCCGCCGCCTCGACGAGGCGCTCCATGTAGTAGTTGGCTTCCGGCCGCCCGGCGCCGCGATAGGCGCCGACCGGCGTCGTCGTCGTGAACACGCACTTCGTGTTCACTTCGATAAGCGGCGTTTGGTAGACGCCGAGCGTGTTCCTGACGGCGTTGCGGGTCGGGGGGCCGGGCGCGCCGTACGCGGCGCCGAGGTTGCCGTAGCCCGTCAAGCGCACGGCGAGGAAATGCCCGTCGCGGTCGAGCGCCAGTTCGGCCGTAAAATCGGCGTCACGGCCGTGCGTGTCCGAGACAAAGCTGCCGGAGCGCTCGTCGGTCCATTTGACCGGCCGGCCCAACTCGCGCGATGCATGCAGGATGCAGAAATGCTCCGGCATGTTCGGCTGCTTCATGCCGAAAGAGCCGCCGACCCGGTCGGTGACGACGCGCACCTTGTCGCGCCCGATGCCCATCACCTGCGCGATGTAATTGCGAAAGCCGAAGACACCCTGGCAGCCGACGTACAGGGTGAAATGCCGCCGCTCGGGATCGTATTCGGCGAGGGCGGCGCGCGGCTCGATCGGGTTGATGACGACGCGGCTGTTGCGCAGCCGCCGCGTCGTGACATGCGCCGCGCCGGCGAACGCCGCGGCGACCGCCTCGCTGTCGCCGAAATGAAAATCGACGCCGATGTTGTGCGGCACGTCGTCATAGATCTGCGGCGCATCCCGGCCGTCGGCCGCGGCCGGTTCGGTGACCGCCGGCAGCGGGTCGATATCGACGACGACCGCCTCGGCGCCGTCCTTCGCGGCGGCGACGCTGTCGGCGATGACGGCGGCCACCGCCTCGCCGGCGTGCCGCACCCGGTCGGTCGCCAGCACCGGCCGGTCCTGGTGCCGCATCGGCGTGCCGTCGCGATTGTTCATGACCTGGCGCGCCGGCATCACGCTGATGCCGCCGGCCGCCAGCTCGGATGCGGTGTAGACGGCCAGCACCCCGGGCACCGCGCGCGCCGCTGCCGTGTCGATGCGGCGGATGACGCCATGCGCATGGGGGCTGCGGACGATGACGCAATACACCTGGCCGGGCCGGCTGAAATCGTCGGAGTAATGTCCCGCGCCGCGCAGCAATATCGGATCTTCCGCCCGCGGTACCGGTTGACCGACCCCGTAACGCTCGTCAAACCCGATATCGCCCAGATCCATTACGTCGTTCATTCGCCGCCTCTTGCCTGCAATCGCGCTGTCCCGGCCATAACCTTAGGGACAAGCGTCGCCGCCTGCCAGCCCATCCTCTTGCGCTCGGCAACCGCCTTGAAAAACCTGGTTCGGAAACGCGCAGCTTTGCAGGTGCTGACTGCAGTGCCCTTGGCGTCCGGCCTGGCCGCGTTGCGGCACATGAAAGGAGTTGGCTTGTCGTGCGTCGTCGCCGTCGTCCGGATCCTCAGCAGGACGGCGTTCATTTTCGAACGCGAGCACGGAACCGATCCGACGAAGCCGCGTTTGCCACCGTTTTGGGGTTGGAATTGATGACAAATGCTGGCGCGAAGCCCGCGGCCGGTGGGCACGACGGGGTGCCGGCCGGTGGTCTCGGCGGCAACCAGGCCGACCAAGGTGAGCGCTTCTTCCGCGAATTGGCCGACAACGCGCCGGTGATGATCTGGCGATCGGGGCCGGACAAGCTGTGCGACTGGTTCAACAAGCCCTGGCTCGATTTTGTCGGGCGGACAATGGAGCAGGAACTCGGCAACGGCTGGGCCGAAGGCGTTCACCGCGAGGATTTCGATCGCTGCCTGAAAACCTATGTGACCGCATTCGACGCGCGCCAGCCGTTCTCGATGACCTATCGTCTGCGCCGGCACGATGGGGTCTACCGCGAGATCCTCGACAACGGCGCACCGTTTCACCGCGGCGGCGCCTTCGCCGGCTATTTCGGCAGTTGCATCGATGTGACCGAGCAGCGCGCCGCCGAAACCCAGCTCCGCCAGGCGCAGAAGATGAATGCACTCGGCAAATTGACCGGCGGCGTCGCGCACGATTTCAACAATATGCTGCAGGTTATCGGCGCCAATCTCGAAATGCTGTCGGTCGAGATCGCCGGCCATGATCGGCTGCACCGCCGGCTGGAAACCGCGCTGCAGGCGGTGTGGCGCGGCTCGAAGCTTGCCGCGCAACTACTCGCCTTCGCACGACGGCAGTCGCTCTCTCCGAAGGTTGTCAATCTCGGCCGGCTGATCCGCAGCGCCGACGAGATGCTGCGGCGGGCGCTCGGCGAAGCAATCGAGATCGAAACCGTCATCGCCGGCGGGCTGTGGAATACCTGCGTCGATCCGGTTCAGGTCGAGACGGCCCTGTTGAACCTGGTGATAAACGCGCGCGATGCGATGGCGCGGCAGGGCAGGCTCACGATCGAGGCGGGCAACGCATTTCTCGACGACAGCTACGCCGCCCGCCACGAGGAGGTCGCCCCCGGGCAATACGTGATGATTGCCGTGTCCGACACCGGCAGCGGAATGCCGCCGGAGGTACTCGAGCGTGTGTTTGACCCGTTTTTCACGACCAAGCCCGAGGGTCAGGGGACCGGCCTCGGCCTCAGCATGGTGCATGGCTTCATCAAGCAGTCCGGCGGGCACATCAAGATCTACAGCGAGCCTGGCGAGGGCTCGACCGTGCGCATGTACCTGCCGCGCAGCCGCGAAGACGAGGACGCGCCGGTCGAACTCGGCGACGGCAAGGTGGCCGGCGGCTCGGAGACGATCCTTTTGGTCGAGGATGACGAGGCCGTGCGGGCAACGACGGCCGAGATGCTGGCGGAACTGGGCTACAGCGTATTGCGCGCCAGGAATGCCGACAGCGCGCTCGTCATCATCGAAAGCGGCGTCGCGATCGATCTGTTGTTTACCGACATCGTCATGCCCGGCAGCCTGCGGGCACCGGAACTCGCGCGCAAGGCGCAACAGAAAATACCCGGTCTTGCGGTGCTGTTCACGACCGGCTACGCCGATAATGCCGCTCTCCACAACGGGCATATCGAAAACGGCATCAACCTGATCACAAAGCCCTACGCCCGTGAACAGCTCGCCCGCAAACTCCGCCAGGTGTTGAACGAGGACGAGTAGGCGCGCCCTCGCCGGTGCCGGCGAGGGCGCCGGCTCCAGCGGGGTGCGGCGTTTGTTGTTACCGGCCGGTCAGCGCGTTGGCCGTGCCGGTGAGCGTCCCGGTCGCGATGCCGACCGCTCCGCCGACCACGGCACCGACGGGGCCGGCAACCGCATTGCCGCGGGCCGCTCCGTTCGCCTCGCCGCTCACCGCGCCGGAGACCGGGTTCGAGTAGCCATAGACGCCGATCGGGCGGCAGACGCCATCATACGGCGCGAAACCGGGCGCGCAGGGGTACCGCGCGAATGCACCGCTCGAGGTCGCGGCGATCAGCGCCGCTGCCGCCGCAAAAATCTTGATCTTCGCCGTCATCCTTCTCTCCGCGAAATTGCCTGCCAGCGCGCAAACCGCGCCGCCGCCGCCCTTAACGTGTATAATAGCAATCGCGTTCCACGCGTGCGCCGGTGCGCGCTCTCGCCACATCGGCGCACCGTTCTGGCGAGGAGAGCAGCGATGGCGCAAGCCGGCACCGGCGATTACAAATACGAGCTGATCCGCGATTTTCTCAAATTGCCGAACGGTGAACAGTTCGGCCTCGTCAGCCGCGTCGCAACCGATGATCAGGACCGCGTCTACGTCTTTCAACGCAGGGACCCGCCGGTCGTCGTGTTTGATCGCGACGGCAGGTATCTTCGCGCCTGGGGCGCCGGCGAGGTGAGCGACCCGCATGGCCTGAAGATCGTCGGCGATACGGTCTACACGACCGACCGTTCGGATTCGGTCGCCAAATCCTTTGCGCTCGACGGCGCCGTGAAACTGGCGCTCGGCGAGCGCGGCCGCCATGCCGATACCGGAAAGGTCGAGAATTGGCTCGTTGAACGCGCTGCCGGCCCGTTCAATCACCCGACCGAGATGATCCCCCATCCCAATGGCGACATCTACGTGACCGACGGCTACCGCAATGCCCGCGTGCACCGCTTTGCCGCCGATGGCAGGCTGAAAGCGTCGTGGGGCGAGCCGGGTCAGGGTCCGGGGCAGTTTCATCTGCCGCATTCGATCGCGATCGACGAGCAGGGCCAGCTCCTTGTCGCCGACCGGTCGAACCGCCGGATCCAGATCTTCACCGAGGACGGGCGCCACCTTGGCGAATGGACCGGCATGGGCGGCCCCAACGATGTCAGCCGCGGCAAGGATGGCAATTTCTACATCGCCGAGCAGGAAGCCGACGGCAACCCCAGCTATGTCTGCGTGCGCGATCCCGCGGGCCGCGTGCTCGTGCGGCTCGCCAGCCGGCATGTGCACGGCGTCGGCGTTGATTCGCGGGGTGACATCTATGCCGGGCTGACGCAGGACCGCAGCGTCGACAAGTTTGTCCGCACCGGCTGAGCACCCCGCCCCGCTCAAATCGCGATCGGCCCGATCCGCCGGCGCGGCAATGTTTATGATATGATCCGCCGCGCATGCTGCTTGGCCTGACGATACGCGATGTTGTTCTGATCGATCGCCTGACGCTGGCGTTCCGCTCCGGGCTGTGCGTGCTGACCGGCGAGACCGGCGCCGGCAAGTCGATCCTGCTCGATGCGCTGGGCCTCGCGCTCGGGCGGCGGGCGGATGCGAGCCTCGTGCGTCCCGGTGCCGAGCAGGCCGCCGTCGCCGCCGAATTTGCGATTGCGCACAACCACCCGGCCGCCGCCATCCTGCGCAACGCCGGCATCGGCTCCGATCTGGCCGGCACGATCGTGCTGCGTCGCCTCGTTGCCGCCGACGGGCGCAGCCGCGCCTTCGTTAACGACGAGCCGGCAAGCGTCGGGCTGCTGCGCGAACTGGGCGACAGCCTCGTCGAGATTCAGGGGCAGGGCGAACAGCGCGGCCTGCTGGATCCGGCGATGCACCGGGCGCTGCTCGACGCCTTCGGCGAAATTGACGACGCGGCGCTGGCCGCGCTCTGGCAGGAATGGCGCGCGGCGCAACAGCGCGCCGAGGCGGCGGCTCGCCATCTCGCCGATGCACGCGCCGAAGAGGATCTTCTGCGCCACCACAAGGCAGAGCTCGATGCATTGGCGCCGGAGGGCGATGAGGAGGAGCGGCTCGCCGGCCGCCGCGCCCTGCTGCAGAATGCCGAGCGGATCGGCGAGGCGGTAGCCGAAGCGATCGCCGAGATCGACGGCGAAAGCGGCGCGCAACGGGCGTTGGCGCGCGCGCTGCGCCGGTTGGAGCGCGCCCGCGACCGGGCGCAGGGACTGCTCGACGCGGCATTCGACGCCGCCGAACGCGCGGCGACCGAAACGGGCGAGGCGCTCGCGGCATTGGCGCAGGCGGTGCGGCTCGTCGAGCTTGACCCGCGCGCCCTCGAAGAGGTCGAGGAACGGCTCTTCGCGCTGCGTGCCTCGGCCCGCAAGCACAATGTCGCGGTCGTCGACCTGCCGGCCGTGCATGCCGCGCTCGCCGAGCGCATCGCCGCGATCGAAACCGGCGCGGACGGCGTCGCCGCGCTCGAGCAGGCAGCAGCCGTTGCGCGCGCCTGCTTTGTCGCCGCGGCGCAGGCCGTCTCGCGCGCCCGCGAACGCGCCGCCGCCCGGCTCGACCAGGCCGTCGCCGCCGAACTGAAGCCGCTGCGCCTCGACAAGTCGCGCTTCCGCACCGTGCTGTCGCCGCTTGCCGAAGCCGAGTGGAGCGGGCATGGCTGCGAGCGGGTAAATTTCGAGGTGGCGACGAACCCGGGCGCGCCGTTCGGGCCGCTGGCGAAGATCGCCTCGGGCGGCGAGCTGTCGCGCTTCATGCTGGCCTTGAAGCTGGTGTTGTCCGGCACCTCGTCGGTGCCGACGCTGATTTTCGACGAGGTCGACAGCGGCATCGGCGGCGCCGTCGCGGCGGCGGTCGGCGAGCGGCTCCAGCGCCTCGGGGCGCGGCTGCAGGTGCTGGTCGTCACCCATTCGCCGCAGGTCGCGGCGCGCGGCGCGCACCATTGGCGGGTCGCCAAAATGCAGGCCCAGCGCGCGATGGTCACCCGTGTTGAAGAACTCGACGACGATACGCGGCAGGAGGAAATCGCGCGCATGCTGTCGGGCAGCACTGTCACCGCCGAAGCGCGCGCCGCCGCGGCGAGCCTTATCGCCGGAGCGCGGCCGTGAGGAGCGCTGCTCGCGATGACGCCGCCCCGGACGGCGCGGGGCGCGCGGTCGATGAGATCGGCGAAGAGGCGGCGCGGCAGGAGCTGGCGCGGCTCGCCGCCGTGATCGCGCATCACGACCAGCTTTATTACGCCAAGGACGCGCCCGAGATTTCCGATGCCGCCTATGACGAATTGCGCCGCCGCAACGCCGCGATCGAGGCGCGCTTTCCGGAGCTGATCCGCGCCGACAGCCCGTCGCGCCGGGTCGGCGCCGCGCCCGTCGCCGGGTTTGCCAAGGTCACGCATCGGCTGCCGATGCTGTCCCTGGAGAACGCTTTTGCGGAACAGGATGTGCGCGACTTCTTTGCCGGCATCCGCAACTTCTTCCGGCGCACCGCGACGGAGGCGCTCGTCGCCGAGGATGTCGTCGAGGTCATGTGCGAGCCGAAAATCGACGGGCTCTCCGCCGCAATCCGCTACGAAGGCGGCCGCCTCGTCGTCGGCGCAACGCGCGGCGACGGCGTGACCGGCGAGGACGTGACCGCCAATATCCGCACGCTGGCCACCGTGCCGGAGCGGCTGTCCGGCGCGGATTGGCCCGAGATCGTCGAAATTCGCGGCGAGGTCTACCTCGAGCGGGCGGGATTTTTCGCGATCAACGCCGAACGTGCGGCCGCCGGCGAGCCGATCTACGCCAACCCGCGCAACGTTGCGGCCGGCTCGCTGCGCCAACTCGACGCCGCGGTAACGGCGCGGCGGCCGTTGAAATTCTTCGCCTATCACTGGGGCGAGGTGAGCCGTCCGTTCGCCCGCACGCATGCGGAGGCGCTCCGGCGCTTTGCCGATTGGGGCTTCACGGTCAACGAGAAGTCGCGCCTGTGCCGCGGCGTCGACGAGGTGCTGGCCTATTACCGCGACATCGGCGAGCGGCGCGCCGAATTGCCCTACGACATCGACGGCGTCGTCTACAAGATCAACGACCTCGATCTGCAGCGCCGCCTCGGCTTTGTCAGCCGCGCGCCGCGCTGGGCGCTGGCGCACAAGTTTCCGGCGCAGCAGGCCGACACCGTGTTGCGCGACATCGTCATCTCGGTCGGCCGCCAGGGCGCGCTGACGCCGGTCGCGATGCTGGAGCCGATCACGGTGGGCGGCGTCGTCGTACAGCGGGCGACATTGCATAACGAGGATGAGATTGCCCGCAAGGACGTGCGGATCGGCGACACGGTTATCGTGCAGCGCGCCGGCGACGTGATCCCGCAGATCGTTGGAATCGTGCTCGATCGGCGCCCGGCCGATGCGCAGCCCTATGAATTCCCCGACCATTGCCCGGTGTGCGGCAGCCTCGCCGTGCGCGAAGCGGGCATGGCGGCGCGGCGCTGCACCGGCGGCCTCATCTGTCCGGCGCAGGCGGTTGAGCGACTGAAGCATTTCGTCGCGCGCGATGCGTTCGACATCGAGGGGCTCGGCGCCAAGCACATCGCGGATTTCTGGGAAGCCGGCCTGATAACGCAGCCCGGCGACATCTTCCGCCTCGATGCCGCGGTGATCGCGTCGCGCGAGGGCTGGGGCGAGGTCAGCGCGGCAAAGTTGACCGCGGCGATCGGCGAACGGCGGCGCATCTCGCTCGACCGCTTCATCAACGCGCTCGGCATTCCGCAGGTCGGCCAGGCGACGGCGCGGCTGTTGGCGCGGCATTACCGCTCGCTCCGCCGCTGGCGCGACGAGATGCTGGAGGCGCAAGACCGCGACGGCGCGGCCTATGCCGGCCTCCTCGATGTGCACGGCATCGGCGAGGACATGGCGGCCGATATCGTTGGGTTCTTCGCCGAGCCGCACAACCGCGCCGTGCTCGAAGACCTCGCCCACGTCGTCGAGGTGCTCGATTACGAGGGGCCGCTCGAAACAGCCTCGCCACTTGCCGGCAAGACAATCGTCTTCACCGGCGGCCTCGAATCGATGAGCCGCTCCGAGGCCAAGGCGCGGGCCGAAGCGTTGGGCGCCAACGTCGCAAGCGCGGTATCGTCGAAAACCGATTATGTTGTGATCGGCGCCGACGCCGGCTCAAAGGCGGCGCGCGCCGCCGCGCTCGGCGTCGCGACGCTCGACGAGGCGCAATGGCTGAAGCTCGCCAGGCTCTCCGACGCCGCCGGCTGACCCGCGCCACCACGATGGACACGACGCCGGACCGCGAGTCGGTGTCGTTCGCCCTGCGGGCCGTTGCTGCGGCCTCCGACGCCAGCCCTGAGCCGCATTTGGCAGCGACACCCGAGGCAGCGGCGGCCGTCGGGCCGGCGCGCCTCGATCCGGCGCGGGCGAGCTTTGAACCGCAGCGACCGGTCGAAGCGGTGCGCCGCAGCCTCCTGCCGTTCGCGCTGCTCACGTCGGTGCTGCTGCACCTGTTGCCGTTGGCCGCGCTGATCGACTGGCGGGTTGCGCCGGCCGAGACCGTCCCGCCGATCCCGGTGCAACTCGTCGTGGTGCAGCCGCCGCCAAAGCCGCTGCCCGCTCCGGCGGTCGAGAAAAAGCGTCCGCGCGGGCGGCTCGCCTCCGCGGATATGGGCAACCCCGCGGGGCGGCCGCACGCCTCGGGCGCCGAGCGCGAACTGCCCGCGGCGCCGCGCCAAGCGCCGCCGGCCGAATTGGTGTCGGCTCTGCCGCCGCCGCAGGTCGCCGCCGTGCCCCTGCCTTCGCCCGCCGACCAAATGCAGCAGGCAATGCTGCCGCCGCAGCCGCAACCGAAACCGGCGGCGGCGGAGATGCGCCGGCCCGAGCCGCGGCCGCGCGCACCGGCGCATTTGGGAGCGCTCGGCCCAGCCGCCGATCGCGACGAATATCTCGCGTATTGCAACGCGTTGATTATGCGGCATCTCGACATGCTGCCGCCCTCATTTATCGGCGGCCGTCGCGGGACTACCATCCTTTCGCTGCTGGTTCTCGACGACGGCCGTATCGAACGCATCTCGGTCGAGCGCAGCTCCGGCTATCACGACATCGATGAGCGCGTCGAACGGATGGTGGCCGCGGTGCGCCGTTTTCCGCCTGTGCCGCAATGGTTCCAGGGCGACGAGATGTCGCTCGAATTCGAGATGCCGTTTCCGAGCACGCTTGCGAGGCGGTAGGGCCCGCTACGTCACGTGCGCATGCGTACCGATGGCACCCCGCGCGGCACGATCAACTCGCAGCCGGTCGTCGCCTTGACCTCGTCGATCGATATGCCGGGCGCGATTTCCTTCAGCGCCATGCCGTCCGAGGTGATCTCGAACAGCCCGTAATTGGTGATGACGAGATCGACGACGCCCCGCGCGGTGACCGGGATCGCGCAGCGCTCGACAAGCCGCGGGGCGCCGTTGCGCGTTGTCTGCTCCATCGCGATGAAGACGTGTCTGGCGCAGGCCGCCAAATCCATCGCGCCGCCGATGCCGCCGCCCTTCTGCCCGGCCATCTTCCAGTTGGCGAAATCGCCGTTGGCGGCGACTTCGTAGGCGCCGAGCACGGTCACGTCGATGCGGCCGGAGCGGATGAGGCCGAACGAATCGGCGTGGTGCACGATCGCTGCACCCGGCTTCAGCGTCACGTGCTGGCCGCCGGCATTGACGAGGTGCAGGTCTTCCTTGCCCGCCCCGGTCAAGGGGCCGTAGCCGATGACTCCATTTTCGGCGTGGAAGATGATGTCCTTGTCGCCGAAATCGTAATTCGAGCACAGCGTCGGGATGCCGACGCCGAGATTGACGATCCAGCCGTCCTCGAACTCCATCGCCAGCCGGTCGCACATCTGCTGCCGGGTCAAGCCTTGAACATCGCTCATCGTGCGGTGCCTCCTTGCGCGGCCGCGCGCGCCGCAATATCGGCGGGACGCTGTGGCCAGATGCCCTCGGGCGGCGGCGGGATCTTGACCAGGCGGTGCACATAGATGCCGGGCAGATGTACGTCGTCCGCGTCGATCGCACCGCGCGGCAATAGCGGCTCCTCGACCTCGACGACCGTGATCTTCGCGGCCATCGCCATCAGCGGGTTGAAATTGCGCTGCGAGCGACGGAAACGCAAATTGCCGAATTCATCGGCCTGCCAGGCGCGGATGAAGGCATAATCGAGTGGCAGCGCCTCTTCCAACAGGTATTCTCGGCCGTTGAAGATGCGCGTCTCGCGGCCTTGGGCCAATTCGGTGCCGACTGCGGCCGGCGTATAGAAGGCCGGGATGCCGGCGCCGGCCGCCCGCAGGCGCTCGGCGAGCGTGCCCTGCGGCACGAGTTCGGCCTCGACGAGGCCCTTGTCGACGTAGTCGGTCAGCGGGATGCGCTGCGAGGCGCGGGTCGGCGCGGTGAACGCGGCGACGACCTTGCTGACCTGATTGCCGCTGATCAGCCGGCTCAGATTGGGTGCGTCGGCCGGCAATGTCGCGCCGCCGCCGGTGCCGTTCGATACGCAGGTGAGGCGCTTGGCGCCCTGCTTCTCCAACGCATCGTACAGGTTGAGCGGCATGCCGACGACAGCGAAGCCGCCAAAGCCGATGACCGCGCCGTCAGGAATGTCGCTCACCGCGTCGGCGAAGCTGTCAAAGACTTTTGATTTGGGCATCGTCCCTCCCGCGCCGCGATCGGTTGTGACAGCGGCGACCCTCAGCCTTTGTCGTACGCGTCATGGTGGCGCAGCCAGTAACCCGCTTCGTTGCGTCCCCTGGGCGCACGGTCGAGCCATTGGTACATGCCCCAAAGCCCGTCGACGCCACGCGCGAATGCGGAATAGGTGTGGTAGACGGCACCACCGTCGATGACGAACGCGCTCATCCCGGGACGCTCGCGCGTGTAGGCGGCGACGTCGGCACCGGCCGCGGCAGCACCCTTCGCCGCACCCTCGCGCGGCGGCACCTTAGGCGGTTGCCCAGGCTGGTAGTTATAAGCGACCGAACCGGCCTGCTGCTGCGCCTCGGTGACCGACACCTCGAAATCGAAGTTGAAGTCGCTGTCGGATGACGACGCCCACGGAAAATTCCACCCCATCCGCCGCTTGTAGGCCTGCAGCTT
>DATJSO010000268.1:0-5789 GCA_035504075.1 Allostellaceae bacterium
TCATCCGGCGAACTCCCCTTGACGTTCGATCATAGAACACGCTATAGCCCGCCGCGCAGCTGGGGGGCGGCGGCGCGTGAGCGAACCGGGCGGCGACTACGATAATCCCAAGATCGTGCTGGGCCTGCTCGCCTCGATCGAGCGCGATAGCAGGATTACGCAGCGCCGGCTTGCCGGCGAACTCGGCATCGCCCTCGGCATGGCCAATGCCTACCTGCGGCGCTGCGTGCGCAAGGGCCTCGTCAAGATGAGCCAGGTGCCGCTCAACCGTTACGCCTATTACTTGACGCCGCAAGGGTTTGCCGAAAAAAGCCGGCTGACCGCGGAATATCTCGCCGCGTCGTTCATTTTCTTCCGCCGGGCGCGGGCCGACTGCGCCGAGCTGCTGGCCGCCTGCGCCGCCGCCGGCTGGCGCCGGGCGGCGCTCTATGGCGCGGGGGAATTGGCCGAGATCGCGGCGCTGAGCGCCGTCGGGGGAGGCGTCGAGCTCGTCTGCGTCATCGATGCGGCGGCGGTGGGACGCCCCTGCGGCGGCCTTGCCGTCGTCGCGGACGTGGCGACGGCGCAGGCGCTGGTCGGCGACGCCCCGCTCGACGGGCTGATCCTGACCGACACGCGGGCGCCGCAAGCGTGCTTTGATGCGCTGGTGGGGGCGGCGGCGGCGCACGGCTTTGCGGCGAGCCGGATCGTCGCGCCGAGGCTGCTCGGGATTTCGCTCCGGCCGGTCACCGAGGCGGCATGAATACCGCGGAACCCGTCTGGTATGTCGTCCACACCCGACCGCAGGCCGAGCGCACGGCGCTGGAGAACCTGCTGCGGCAGGGCTACAGCGTCTATCTGCCGTGCTATCGCACCGTCGTGCGCCATGCGCGGCGGCGGCAGCTGGTGCTGCGGCCGCTGTTTCCGCGCTACCTGTTTGCCGGTCTCGACCGCGCGCGGATGCGTTGGCGTCCGATCCTCTCCACGCTCGGCGTCAGCGGTGTTGTCCGTGCCGGCGACGAGCCGGTCGCGGTCGGCGATCGTATCGTGACGGGCTTGCGGGAACGCGAAGCCGCCGGGCTGTTCGATCGCCTCGCGACGCGGCGCACGCTGTGCGTCGGGGAATTGGTGCGGGTGACCGCCGGCGTATTCGAAGACCTGATCGGCCGGCTGCTCGAACTGGACGACCAGGATCGCGTCGTCGTGCTGCTGGACGTGCTGGGCCGTCAGGTCCGCACCCGGCTCGGCGCGGCTGCGATCGAAGCGGCCTGAGCCGATGCCCGCGGCATGGGCCGCGGCGGCTCAGGCGCGGCAGAGTTCCGGGGGCGGCATGCGTCACCCGGACTGCGGTAGCATGGAAAGGACGTCGTTTTGAGCGATCGGCAGGATACGCGGCCCAAAGTCGCGGTCGTTGGCTGCGGCTATTGGGGCAAGAACCTCGTACGCAACTTCGCCGAGCTGCAGGCGCTCGCGGCCGTCTGCGATCCGGATCCGGCGACCGCGGCGCAGATGTCCGAGCGATCCGGCGCTCCCGCCCGGACCTGGGACGCGGTATTGAGCGACCCGGCGGTCGCCGGGCTCGCGATCGCCGCGCCGGCCATCCATCACGCGCGGCTGACGCGGGCCGCGCTGGAGGCCGGCAAGCACGTCTTTGTCGAAAAGCCGCTTGCCTTGACCGTCGACGAGGCCGAGACGGTTTGCGAACTGGCGCGGCAGCGCGGCCTGCGGCTGATGGTCGGGCATCTGTTGCAATACCATCCGGCATTCGTCAAATTGCGCGAATTGGTACGCGACGGCGTCCTCGGCCGCTTGCAATACCTCTATTCAAACCGGCTGAACCTGGGAAAAGTGCGACGTGAAGAAGATATCCTCTGGTCTTTTGCGCCACACGATCTGTCGATGATCCTGTCGCTGGTCGGCCATGAGCCGACAGAGGTTTCCGCTTACGGCGGGTTTTACTTGCACAAAGCGATCGCCGATGTGACGACGACCCATCTCGTCTTTCCAGGCGGCGAGCAGGCGCATGTTTTCGTGTCGTGGCTGCACCCGTTCAAGGAACAGAAGCTGGTCGCGATCGGCGACCGCGCGATGGCCGTATTCGACGACGGGCTGGATTGGACCGAAAAGCTCCTCGTATACCCGCATCGGATCGAGTGGCGCGAGACCCTGCCGGTGCCGCGTCGGGCCGAGGCCGATCCCGTCAAATTGCAGGAAGGCGAACCGCTGAAGCTCGAATGCAGCCATTTTCTCGACTGCATCGTCAGCGGGTCGAGGCCGCGGACCGATGGAAGCGAGGGCTTGCGCGTGCTGCGGGTGCTGGCGCGCGCCAGCGCATCGCTGACGGCGCCGCCGAGGTCGCGCCCAGAGCCTGCCGTGCCGCGGTTTCCGGCGGTGCAGATCCACGAATCGGCCGTCGTCGACGAGCCGTGCGAAATCGGCGCCGGGACGCGCGTCTGGCATTTCGTTCACATCCTGCCGCGCACCCGGATCGGCCGCGACTGCTCGCTCGGCCAGAACGTCATGGCCGGACCCGACGTGACGATCGGCGACGGCTGCAAGATTCAGAACAACGTATCGATCTACAAGGGGGTGACGCTCGAGGACCATGTATTTTGCGGTCCGTCCTGCGTCTTCACCAATGTCAACAACCCGCGCGCCGACATTGAACGCAAGGACGAATTCCGCCCGACCGTCGTCAGGCGCGGCGCAACGATCGGCGCCAATGCGACGATCGTGTGCGGCCACACGATCGGCGAATATGCCTTTATCGCCGCCGGCGCGGTCATAACGCGCGACGTGCCGGCCTTTGCGCTGATGGCCGGCAACCCTGCCCGGCGGATCGGCTGGATGAGCCATGCCGGCGAGCGGCTCGGCCCCGATCTCGCCTGCCCGCGCAGCGGCCGGCGTTACCGCGAGGCCGGCCCCGACCAGATTGAGGAGATCGTCTGATGCCCGATACCGTGGGGCCGGCTCCGTCGGCGCCGATCGAGTTCGTCGACCTGCAGGCGCAGCGCCGCCGTCTCGGCGATCGCATCGAGACCTCAATCCGGCGCGTCCTCGATCACGGCCGTTTCATTCTCGGTCCGGAGGTGGCCGCGCTCGAACGGCAGCTCGCCGCGTTTTGCGGCGCGAAGCACGTGTTGAGCTGCGCCAACGGCACCGACGCGCTGGGGCTGGCGCTGATGGCGAAGGGGCTCGCGCCGCGCGAAGCGGTGCTGGTGCCGTCATTCACTTTTGCCGCGAGCGCCGAGGTCGTCGCGTGGTTTGGCGCGGTGCCGGTGTTTGTCGATGTCCGGGCCGATACCTTCAATATGGACCCGCAGAGCCTTGAAGCCGGCATCGCGACGGCAAAGCGCCGCGGCTTGCGCGTCGCCGGGGTCATGCCGGTCGACCTGTTCGGATTGCCGGCCGATTACGACGCGATTTTGGAGATCGCGACGGCGCACGGCCTGTGGGTGTTGTGCGATGCGGCGCAGAGCTTTGGCGCGACGCATCGCGGCCGCCGTGTCGGCACAATCGGCGACATGA
Organism: Allostellaceae bacterium; assembly: GCA_035504075.1. Taxonomy (GTDB): domain Bacteria; phylum Pseudomonadota; class Alphaproteobacteria; order ATCC43930; family CGMCC-115725; genus DATARH01. The sequence continues at coordinate 3,508 of DATJSO010000268.1, forward strand.
CGACGACCAGTTTCTTTCCGGCCAAGCCGCTCGGCTGCTACGGCGACGGCGGCGCCGTCTTCGTCGACGACGACGACATGCTCGCCGTGCTGCGAAGCCTGCGCGTGCACGGGCAGGGGAGCGACAAATACGACAATGTGCGGATCGGCATGAATGCCCGTCTCGACACGATCCAGGCCGCGATCCTGCTGGAAAAGCTGGCCGTGTTCGCCGACGAGATTGCGGCGCGCGACGCGGTCGCGGCGCGTTACGGCGAACTGCTCGACGGCATCGTCGGGGTACCCACCGTGCCGGCCGGATCGACGAGCGTCTGGGCGCAATACACGGTGCGCCTGCCCGCCGGCTGCGAGCGCGACGGGGTCATGGCGCAGCTCAAGGCAGCGGGCGTTCCGACCGCTGTCTATTATGGCAAGCCGCTGCACCTGCAGCCGGCCTATTGCGACTACCCGACCGCCGGCAACGGGCTGCCGGTCTCCGAACGGCTGGCCGGCGAGGTCCTGAGCCTGCCGATGCACCCGTATCTCGACGCGGCGACGCAGGCGCGGATCGCCGGCGCCGTTGACGCGGCGCTGCAACGATGACGATTGCGCGGCCGGCGACGGCCGGCGATAACCGCTTACGGGCAATACCGGGGGCTTTCTGATTTGAGCGTTGACATCGGCCGCAACCGGCCGCAGCTGCGCGCGGTTGGCAATCGTCGCCGCAGAATTGCGGGCGTTCGCAATCCCGTCTGGGAGGATATCAGCGAGGGGCTGCGCCGCCATCACCTATGGCTCAATCTGGGCTGGAACGACATACGGTCGCGTTATCGCCGCACGGTTATCGGCCCGTTTTGGACCGTGCTCAGTACGGCGACGCTGGTCGGCGCGCTGGGGTTCGTCAATTCGACGTTATGGCATACCCCAATATCGAGCTACCTGCCGTTCTTCTGCGCCGGCTATATTTCGTGGCTGCTTTTCGTTACGATATTGACCGAAAGCGGCTCCAGTATCATCGCTGCCGAAGCGACGATAAAAGCGATCAGAGTTCCATATTCTGTCTTTGTCCTGCGTGTTCTCACCAGGAACTTGATTGTCTTCGGTCATAATTTGCTGGTATTCATCGTTGTCGCCTTGATTTTCCGCGTGAAGTTGACGATCGGCACGCTGTTTCTGCCGATCGGCTTGGCACTGGCGGTGTTGAATTACCTGTGGATCAGCTTGATCCTGGCGGTCATTTGCGCGCGGTTTCGCGACGTAATTCAACTCATCGCCAATCTTTCGACGGTTCTGTTCTTCATCACGCCGATTTTCTGGAAACCAAGCCAATTGGCGTCGGTGCCGGCGGCCCGCTTCGTATTGGCGGACGCGAACTTCGCGTATCACCTGGTCGATGTGATTCGGTCACCTTTGCTTGGGCAGACGCCGAGCCGAGTGTCGTTCATCTTCCTCGGCGCTGCGATAATTTGCGGGTTTGCGCTCACGTCGCTGTTCCTGCGGCGCTTCTACCGCCGCATCGCGTATTGGCTGTGACGATGGCGTCGATCACGCTCGACCGCGTCTGCGTCGATTTTCCGATCTACGATTCCGATCGCAGTCTGCGCAAGCTGCTGTTTCGCGCCAAGGTGGGCGGCATCGTCAGAAAGGATCAAGCCCGGCGCGATCGGGTAACGATCCGCGCCCTCGACAACTTGTCATTCGAGTTGCGAGCCGGCGATCGGCTCGGGCTGATCGGTCGCAACGGGGCGGGAAAATCGACGCTGCTTCGCGTGCTTGCCGGCAGCTACCAGCCGTCGAGCGGCACGATCGCGATCGACGGCGAGGTCGCCTCGCTGCTGACAACGGGCATCGGCTTTGACGCCGAGGATACCGGATTTGAGAACATTCGCACCGGCTGTCTTTACCTCGGCATGACGCCCGGCGAGATCAGGGCGAAGACTGCGGCGATCGCGGAGTTCACCGAACTGGGCGAATATCTGCGCATGCCCGTGCGCACCTATTCGAGCGGCATGCAGGTGCGCCTGTCATTCGCGATTGCGACGGCGCTTGACCCGGACATTCTGCTGCTGGACGAGGTGTTGGGGGCCGGCGACGCGCAATTCATGCACAAGGCGCAACGGCGCATCGAAAGTCTGATGGCGCGCGCCAGCCTTCTCGTGCTCGCGTCGCATTCGCCGCAGGTGATCCGGCAGTTCTGCAACCGGGCGCTGCTGTTGCATGCCGGGCGCCTCGCCGAATTCGGCGACGTCGAGCCGACGATCGCCGCCTACGAGAAATGGGCCGCGGCGGCATGATGCCGCGCCC
>DATJSO010000269.1:0-26435 GCA_035504075.1 Allostellaceae bacterium
TACCCCGAGGATTGCCGAGGCCACGTGCTGGCGCGGCCGGAGGAGGACCTGATCGCCGCGCTCGACATGCTGTGCGAGGCGGTCGACGCGCGGCGGACACCGTCGCCCGTCGTCAATGACGACAAACCGCAGCCCGCCTCCGGCGCGATCACATCGGAGGCGCTCGGGCAGTCGATCGGCGCTCTACTGCCGGAAAACGCGATCGTCGCCGACGAGGCGGTCACGACCGGCCGCGGCTTTTTCGCGCCGACCAAGGCCGCCGCGCCGCACGATTGGCTTTCCAACATGGGCGGCTCGATCGGCCTCGGTCCGCCGCTCGCGACCGGTGCCGCGGTCGCCTGCCCCGACCGCAAAATCGTCGGGCTGCAGGCCGACGGCAGCGCGATGTATACGGTGCAGGCGCTGTGGACGCAGGCGCGCGAGGGCCTCGATGTGACGACGGTTTTGTTCTCGAACCGCGTCTACCAGATCCTGAAGGGCGAACTCGCCAATGTCGGGGCCGGCAATCCGGGCCGCAAGGCGCTCGACATGCTCGATCTCGGCCATCCTGACATCGACTGGGTCGGCCTCGCGAAGAGCCTCGGCGTGCCAAGCGCGCGGGTGACCGACATGGACGGTTTCAACCGCCGCTTCGCCGAGGGCCTGGCGACGCCCGGCCCCTATCTCGTCGAGGTCGTGCTGTAGGCTCACGCCAGCGGCGCCAGCGCGGCCGGCGCGGCGCCGCGCAGCAGCGTCTTGCGGACCTGCCATTCGGCCGCGTCGTCCTCGGGCGCCGCGAGAAACTGCACCGCACCGCCCGCCGACACGGCGAGCGGCAGGCCGTCGCGGTAGAGGATGCGGTTGGCGGTAAGCGCCGCGAGCCGCGCGCCCGGCGTCAGGACGCCGACCAGGTTGAGCGGGTCGGCGCCCGACAATGACACAAGCTCGCCTGCCTGCGGCTTGCGGCGCGCCGCGCGCAACGCGCCGATCGCCTCAGGCAGCGCGTACTGCTCGCCGGCGAAACCGGCAACGAAGCGGCCGCCGCGGATCTCGCCGCGCGCCTCGAGCCGGCGATAGACGCGCAACAGGTCGCGCCACGGCGGCAGCCAGGCGGCCTCGCGCTCCAACAGGCGCCAGAACACGACGCCGTAGCGCCGCAACAAGGTACGCGCCAGGTGCTCGACGGCTTCGCCGGGCTCGTCGGCGTCGGCCGGACGCGGCCGGCGCGCCAACGCCCAACGCCCGGCATCCTCCATGCCGAAGAGCGCGCGACCCCGCCGCGAGCGCCGCCGGTCGGCCGGCATCAGCAATGCGCGCAGCCCGGCAAAGCTGTCGGCGTTGACGAGACCGAGCGCCACCAATTCGGCCAGCGCCTCCTCGACCTGCGGCCGCAACAGCCGGGTGCCGTCGCAAAGCTCGTCGAAAAACGAGGCACCGTTGGCCTGGATGAACGCGATGACCGCCCGCGCCCGCGGGCTTGCCTGCGCCGCATCAGGTTGCGGCGACAATGCCGTCCAGAGCGGCGCGTGGCGCCGCGCCAATAGCGCAATCGGCGTCGAACGCACCGGCGCGATGCCGCCGCCGCTGCGCTCGCTGTTCTCGGGGCGCGGGCTGCGCGGGCGCAGCCGGGCCCAGACGATGCGGCCGGCGAGGCAATGGTCGTCGAGCCAGGCCGGGTCGTAGCCGGCGACGCGCGCCGGCAGGATCTCGGTCTCCCAGGCGCCGGCCGGCGCCTCGAAGCCCTCCAATTGCCCGAGCACGGCCGCGAGCGCATCGGGCCCCTCCATGCGGCTCTTGTCGGCGACCCGCTGCCAATCGAACAGGAAGCGCAGAAAATCGCGCGCCGCGACCGGCTCGATCTCGGCCCGCAGCCGCTTCAGCGTATAGCGGTGGATGCGCGCGAGAAGACGCCGCTCGCACCATTCGTCGGCGTCCGCGCCGGGCGTAAAGCGGCCGCGCAGCGCAAAGCCCTCGGCCGCCAACGCGGCGAGCGCGGCGGCAATATCGGCGGGCGCCAGACCGAGCGGCGCCGCCAGTGCCGCCTCGCTCATCGGTCCCAGGCCCTCCAGGCGACCGCGCAGGATCTCGACGAGCGCCTCCTCCGGCGACCAGCGGCGGGCGGCATGCCCGGGCGGCGCGGCGATCGGCGGCTCAAGCCGGGCATCCGGCCACAGCGCGGCGAATTGCGCCAGCCGCTCGGCCGCGACCCAGATCATCGGCGCCGCTGCGTCATTCCAGCGCGAGCCGCAATCGACGGCTGACGATCCAGCATCGTTGCCCCGGATCCCGGTTTTCGCCGGGGTCGCGGTTATTTTTGTCGCCCGCCTCTCGGCGGCCAGTTCGGCGAGAAACGCCGGCCAGTCGGACCCGGCGGCGGCTTCGCTCTCGGTCAGAAAGCCGAGCCAGGCGAGGCCGTCATGCAGTTCGTCCCGGTTTCGCGCTTCCGGCCAGGCTTCGCCGAGCACGCGAAGGATCGCGTCGGCATCGAGCCGGCCGATATCGGCGGCTTCCTCCGGCGCCAGCCAGCGGCGGCCGACGACCGCCTGGGTGCGGCGCTCTTCGAGCGGCGCGTCGTCGAGATAGGCGTAGGGCCGCGCCGCCAAGACTTCGAGCGCCAGCGGCGACGGCTCGGTCAGGTCGCGCGCGACGAACCGCACCTCGCCCGTGCGCAGGCGCTCGAGCAGCCGCTCCAACCCGGCGATGTCCATCGCCTCGGTCAGGCAATCGGCGATCGTCTGCCGCACCAGCGGGTGGTTCGGCACCTCGCGCGCGCCGGCGAGGTTCTCGGCGCATGCCAGCTGATCGGGAAAGATCGCCGCGATCAGGTCTTCGGCATCCATGCGGGCGAGCGGCGGCGGCACCTTTCTGCCGCCGCGGAAGCGCGGCAGTGCGAGCGCGACGCCGGCGACGCGGCGCCACCGCGTCATGAACATCGGCGCGTCAAGCACGGCCTGGATCAGCACCTCGTGCACCGTGTTCGGATGCAGGTAATCCTTGACTTCGGCGAGGTCGAAGCTGTGCGCCGTCGTCAACGACAGAACGATGTTGTCTTCGGTGGCGGCCGCCTGCAGCTCGAAATTGAACTTGCGGCAGAAACGCTTGCGCAGCGCCAGGCCCCAGGCGCGGTTGAGGCGGCTGCCATAGGGCGAATGGATGACGAGCTGCATGCCGCCGATCGCGTCGAAGAAGCGCTCGAAGACGATCGTGTCATGCGTCGGCAGGGCGCCGAGCGCGGCATGCCCGGCGGCGAGATAATCGACGATCTGCCGCGCCGCCGGCTCACCCAAGCCGATTTCGGCGGCGAGCCACCCCGACGCACTCGCCCCACTGCACAGGAGATTTCCGTCATGGCCGGGCTTGACCCGGCGATCTGCGGAAGCTGTCTCGCGGATGCCGGGATCGAGTGGGGGCATGACGAAATTTGTATTCGGCGCGTGCGGGTTGAGGCGCGCTTCGACCTCGGCGCGCAGGCGCGAGACCGATGCCGACAATTCGTCGGAGCGGCCGGGCGCCTCGCCGAGCCAGAACGGGATGTTGGGCGGTTGGCCCTGCGCGTCCTCGACCCGCACCGTGCCGCGTTCGACCCGCAGGATGCGGTAGGCGGCATTGCCGAGCTGGAACACGTCGCCGGCCAGGCTCTCGACCGCGAAATCCTCGTTGACGCTGCCGACGACCTGGTTTTCCGGTTCGAGCACGACCTGGTAGTCGGCATTGTCGGGGATCGTGCCGCCCGAGGTCAGCGCCGTGATGCGGGCGCCGCGCCGGCCGCGCAGTACCCCGTTCACCGCATCGTAGTGGAGGAGCGCGCCGCGCCGGCCGCGCCGCGTGCTGAAGCCGTCGGCCAGCATCTGCACGATTTCGCCGAAATCCTCGCGCGGCAGGTCGCGAAAAGGATAGGCGCGGCGGCACAGCGCGAACAGCGCGTCCGCAGCCCATTCCTGCGCCGCCGCCTCGGCGACGATGTGCTGCGCCAGCACGTCGAGCGGCCGCTCGGGGATCGCGAGCCGGTCGAGTTCGCCGCGCCGCACGCTGTCGAGCAATGCCGCGCATTCCACCAACTCGTCGCGCGAGGTTGGGAAAAGGCGGCCCTTTGGCGTACCGGCGACCGCGTGGCCCGAGCGCCCGACGCGCTGCAGGAACGCCGCGATCGAACGTGGCGAAGCAATCTGGCAGACAAGATCGACATCGCCGATGTCGATGCCGAGTTCGAGCGAGGCGGTCGCGACAAGCGCGCGCAATTGTCCCGCCTTCAACCGCTGCTCGGCGTCGAGGCGGCGCTCTTTCGCGAGGCTGCCGTGATGCGCGGCCACCTGGTCCTCGCCGAGCCGGGTCGAGAGTTCGCGTGTCGCGCGCTCGGCCATGCGCCGGGTATTGACAAAGATCAGCGTCGTGCGATGCGCCTGCGCCAGTTCGGCAAGGCGGTCGTAAACCTGGCGCCACACATCGCCGGCCATGACCGCTTCCAGCGGCGCGGACGGCAGTTCGAGCGCCAGGTCGCGCCGGCGGCGAAAGCCGGTGTCGATGATCGCGCAACTCGCCGGATCGGCGGCGCCGCCGACAAGAAAGCGTGCGACGAGCTCGATCGGCGTCTGCGTCGCCGACAGTCCGATGCGCTGCAGCGGGCGGCCGCACAGCGCGTCGAGCCGCTCCAGCGTCAGCGCCAGATGCGCGCCGCGCTTGTTGGCGGCGACCGCGTGGATCTCGTCGATGATGACGGTGTGCGCCGGCGCAAGCATTCTGCGGCCGGATTCCGAGCCGATCAGGATGTAGAGCGATTCCGGCGTCGTAACGAGAATATGCGGCGGCAGGCGGCGCATTCGGTCGCGCTCGGCTGCGGCCGTGTCGCCGGTGCGCACGAGCGTGCGGATCGCGACCGGCGGCAGGCCGCGCGCCGCAAGCTCTGCGGCGATGCCGGCGAGCGGCCGTTCGAGGTTTTTTCGAATGTCGTTGGACAGCGCCTTCAGCGGCGACACATAGACGATCTGTGTCGCGTCCGGCAATGCGCCGCCGTTTTCAATTCCCTGCCGCACGAGGCCGTCGATCGCGGCGAGAAAGGCGGCCAGGGTCTTGCCCGACCCGGTCGGCGCCGCAATCAGCACCGGCCGGCCGGTATGGATGGCCGGCCATGCCTCCCGCTGCGCCGCGGTCGCTGCCGCGAAGCTGTCGCTGAACCAGGCGGCGACGGCGGGATGAAACAGCACGAACGGTTCCACACGTATACGATACAGGAAGGCAGGTACGATACCGGAAGGCAGGTCATTTGTCCAGAACAAAAAAAGAACACAGCGGGAGATCGGCGTGATCGGGTGTTCACCGGGCGTCGGCGGGCGCTATTGTGCGCACCGGGGGCGGCGGCAGAGAGGATCAGATGGCGCGCAAGAAGCTGGATGTCGAGACCGTCGCCGAGGCCTACCTGGCGCTGTTGGCCGAACGCGGCGTCGAATATCTGTTCGCCAATGCCGGCACCGATTTCGCGCCGATCGTCGAGGCTTATGCGCGGGCGGCGCACAGCGGCCTGCCGGCGCCAAGGCCGATGCTGGCGACGCACGAGAACGTCGCGATCTCGATGGCGCACGGCTACGCCGCGGCGTCGGGCAAGGTGCCGGCGGTCATGGTGCATGTCAGCGTCGGCACCGCCAATGCCGTCTGCGGCATCTACAACGCGGCGCGCGTCAACGTGCCGATCCTGTTCACCGCCGGCCGCTCGCCGCTGACCGAGGGCGGGCTGCCGGGCGCCCGCGACAACTACATCCACTGGGCGCAGGAGATGTTCGACCAGGCGGGCATGCTGCGCGAGATGGTCAAATGGGATTACGAACTGCGCAACGGCGTGCAGGTCGAAACGGTCGTCGATCGGGCGCTGACGATCGCGACGAGCCCGCCCGAGGGACCGGTCTACCTGTCGCTCCCGCGCGAGGTATTGGCCGAGAGATTGCCCGGGTTTGCGTATGACTCGCCGGCGCGGCGGGTGGCCGCCGCGCCGCCGGCGCCGGACGAGGCTGCACTCGCCGCGGCGGCGCGGCTGTTGGCGGCGGCGACGAACCCGCTGATCGTCACCGCCGACCTCGGCCGCGACCCCGCCGCCGTGCCGGCGCTCGCCGCATTCGCCGAGCGCTTCGCGATCCCGGTCGTCGAGTTCAACCGGCGGCACCTGTCGCTGCCGGCCGACCATCCCTGTCACCTCGGCTACCAGCCGGCGCCGCTGCTCGACGATTGCGACGCGATCCTCGTCGTCGAATGCGACGTGCCGTGGATCCCCGGCCGCAAGGCGCCGCCGCCCGACTGCAGCGTCGTGCAGGTCGGCATCGATCCGCTCTACAGCCGCTATCCGATCCGCGGCTTCCCGTGCGATGTTCCGATCACCGGCGCGGGCCGGCTTGTCCTGCCGAAGCTCGCGGCGGCGATGGCGCCGCTCGCCGACGAGGCGGTGATAGCGGCGCGGCGCCGGCGGCTCGCCGAGCGCCGCCGCGCGATGCTGGCGGAACTGGAGAAGGCGCGCGCCGCGGCGACGACGGCGCGGCCGATCAGCCCCGTCTGGGTCAGCGCCTGCCTCGCAGAGGCGCGCGACCCCGGCGGCATCCTCGTCAATGAATACACGCTCTTGTCCGACCATTGCCCGGCGACCCGGCCCGGCGGGTTTTTCGGGTCGAGCCCCGGCGCCGGCCTCGGCTGGGGCGCCGGCGCCGCGCTCGGCGTCAAGCTCGCCGAGCCGGACCGGCAGGTTGTCGCGGTGCTCGGCGACGGCTCGTACATCTTCGCCAACCCGGTCGCGGTGCACCACGCGGCGCGGCATCACCGTCTGCCGGTATTGTTCGTCGTCGTCAACAACGCGATGTGGGGCGCGGTCCGGCGCGCGACGCTGGGCATGTATCCCAAGGGCGAGGCGGCGCGCAGCAACCGGCCGCCGTTTATCGATCTTGAAGACCTGCCGGCCTTCGAGCAGGTGTGCGCCGCCGCCGGCGGCTACGGCGAGCGGGTCGAGGACCCGGCCGACCTGCCGGCCGCGTTCCGCCGCGCCTTCCATGCCGTCAACGTCGAGAAGCGCCAGGCCCTCCTCAACGTGATCTGCCAAGGCCCCTCATGAGCGCATCCCTCGGACGGCCGCGGCGCCACCCGGTCGCCGCGGGGAAAGGCTCGCTTTTGGCGTGACCGGGCGCGGCCGGCACCTGCATACTGCGGGCATGCCTCGACCAATATAGCAGCTGCGCAAGGCTGCGGGTCGCCTTACCGGGAGGAAGCGTCATGGCCATCGCATCGCTGGCAGAAACGGCGGGTCCGTTGGCCGGCCGCGTGCTCGGCCGCAAAATGGACGGCATTCCGTTCAGCAGCTATCAGGTTTTGATCATTTTCATCCTGGCCCTCGTCGGCTTCATCGAGGGCTACGATTTGTTTATGACCGGGTCGCTGCTGGTGCTGGCGAAGGCGCCGCTGCATCTGACCGAGACCGACATCCAGTGGCTGCTGCTCGGCCCGGCCCTGTTGGGAACCGTCGGCGGCTTTTGCTTCTCGGCCGTCGGCGACCGCCTGAGCCGCAAGGGCATGCTGCTGATCGGGGTGACGGCAACGACGTTTCTGACGCTGCTCGTACCGCTGGTGCAGAATGCCGAGCAGCTGCTGATCCTGCGGGCGCTGACCGGCTTCGGCGCCGGCGGCGTGTGGTCTGCCGTCTACCCGGTCGGCGCCGAACTGATGCCGGCAAAGCATCGGCGCACCTACGGCGCGATCTACGAGATGGCGCTGGCCTCCTCGTTCACCGTCCTGCCGTTCGTCGGCGGCCTGCTCGCCGGCAACCCGGCGGCATTCCGGCTGCTCGCGCTGCCCGGCGGGCTGGCACTGCTGGTGGTGCCGGCAATCATCTACCTGCTGTTGCCGGAAAGCCCGCGCTGGCATCTGCGCCGGGGCGAGGCGCAGATCGCGGTGGATATCGTCAACCGGATCATCAGGCGGTCCGGCAATCGCGTGCCGCCGCTCACCGTCGAGCAACTCGGTGAGGTCGGCGAAGCCGCGCGCGAGGCGCTGCCGCCCTATCGCGCGTTGTTCGCCAGGAGCCAGCTGCGCTGGACCGTGGTCGGCGTCATTACCGGCACCTGCGCCGGCAGCGGCGCCTACATGACCGCGGCCCTGCTGCCAAAAGCGCTGACCAACCAGGGCTATGCGGTCAGCGTCAGCCTGGGGATTACCTCGGTCATCTATTTGACGAGCTTCTTTGGCAAGGCGTTCACCGGCTGGCTGATGGAAATCATCGGCCGGCGCTGGGCGATCTTTTTCGTCATGGGCGGAGCGCTGCCCGGGTTCTGCCTGATGCTGCTCGCGCATACGGCGGGATCATCCGCCCACGCGTTGATGATCGCCGGCGGCCTGCTCGTCGGTTTCACCGTAGTATCGGCATTCCCCGCAACCCGCATGTACCTGTCGGAACAGTTTCCGACCGCATTGCGCGGCCGCGGCCACATCTTTGGCGAATCATGCGGCAAGATTTTCGCGGGTGGCCTGTTGCCGTTTTTCATGGCGCCTCATACCGGATCGCCGGCGATCTTCTTTGGCACGATGATGCTCTTTTCCGCGATCGGCGCGCTTGTCCCGATCGTCTTCGGTAAGGAAACCACGGGACAGCTCGAAGCCGTCGCCGACGAGGCCGCGGCCCTGGCCTGAACGCGCCGCACCGCCCGCACCGGAGGCAGGCGAAAATCTTTTCGGGTGACAATCTGCCGCAGCCTCATCTAGGCTTAAACCGTGGCCGTCGGTACGGCCCAGGACACGAGCCGCTTCCGGCACCCGTAGGGAGCGGCATTGAACAGGAGCAACACGCCAACCCGGCGGCGCCGCCGCCGAACTGCGAGACGCAAGGAACGCTGCGACCCATACACCTCGTCAGCATAGCCTTGCCCTGCGCTGGTTCGGTCTTCGCGCCCAGGGTTGCATAACCGCTGGGGAGAAAATGACCGCCGCAACATCGACCGCCTTGGCGGGATCGCCTGCCAGCCGCGTGCTCGGGCAAAAGCTCGACAGCATCCCGTTCAGCGGCTACCACGCCCTGATCATTTTCGTGCTTGCGCTGGTCGGCTTTATCGAGGGGTACGACCTCGTCATGACCGGCTCGCTGCTCGTGCTGGCCAAGGGACCGCTGCATCTGACCGGCCCCGACCTGCGCATTCTCGTATCGGGGCCGACTTTCATGCTGTGCCTCGGCGGCTTCTTCTTTTCCGCGATCTCCGACCATTTGAGCCGCAAGATCATTGTCTTGATTGGCGTCTTCCTGACGACATTGCTGACATTGCTGATTCCGCTGGTGCAGACCGCCGAGCAGCTGATCATCCTGCGGTTGTTGACCGGCGTCGGCGCCGGCGGCGTCGTGTCGGCGGCGTTTCCGATCGCGGCCGAACTGATGCCGGCGCAGCACCGCCGCACCTACGGCGCGGTTTACGAGATGGCGCTCGCTTCCTCCTTCACCGTCGTGCCGTTCATCGCCGGCCTCTTGGCCGGCAACGCGAATGCCTTCCGCTATCTGGCGTTGCCGGGCGGCCTCGCGGTCGCCGTCATACCGCCGATCGTCTATTTCGCGCTACCCGAGAGCCCGCGCTGGTATCTGCGCAAAGGCCAGGTGCAGAAGGCGGTCGATGTCGTGAACCAGATCATCGCGCGTGCCGGCAACCGCGTCGCGCCGATCACCGCGGCGCAACTCGGCGATGCGCACGAGAAGCGCGATCAGCTGCCGCCCTACTGGGCCTTGTTCGCCAAGGGCCAGCTGCGCTGGACGACGGTCGGCATCCTGTCCGGCATCTGCGCCGGCACGGCCTTCTTCCTGGTCTCCGGCTTGTTACCCAAGGCATTGAACGACCAGGGTTTTGCCGTCAGCTCCAGCCTCGGCCTGACCTCGATCGTCTATGCCGCAAGCTTTTTCGGCAAGGGCTTTACCGGATACCTGATGGAAATCATCGGCCGTCGCTGGACGATTTTCTATGCGCTCGCGGGGTCGCTGCCGGGCCTTTGCCTGATGCTCCTGGCGCACAAGGCCGGACCCTATGCCGGCGTCGTCATGGTGGCGGGCGGGCTCATTACCGGCTTCACCGTTTTGTCCGCCTTCACCGCAACCCGCGTCTACCTGTCGGAACAATTTCCGACCGCATTGCGCGGCCGCGGCCACATCTTCGGCGAAGCGTTCGGCCGGCTGTTCGCCGGCGGCGTCGCGCCGTTTCTGATCGAACCCTATACGGGATCGGCAACGATCTTCTTCGGAACAATTCTCGTCGTCGTCGCGATCGGCGCCTTCATCCCGGTCGTCTTCGGCAAGGAGACGGTCGGCCAGCTTGAAGCCGTTGCCGAGAGCGTGCCCGAATTCGCCTGAGCTGCAACCGCCGGGCTGACGGCTGCCTGATCTCGCTTGGCGACAGGTTGGCGAAACGCCCAAGTTGAACAGGGAGGGTCGCGGTGGCCGCAGAAACGGTTATCGCCGGCGGCGGGATGCCGTCGGCCAGCCGGATGCTCGGGCGAAAGCTCGACAGCGTTCCGTTCAGCCCCCACCATTTGATGATTATCGTCGTGCTGGGGCTAGTCGGGTTTATCGACGGCTACGATCTGGTGATGACCGGATCGCTGCTCGTGCTCGCAAAGGCGCCGTTGCACATGGCGCCGGGGCAGGTCCGGTTCCTCGCCATCGCATCGACGCTGATGGTTTGCGTCGGCGGGTTCGTCTGCTCGGCGATCTCCGACCATTACAGCCGCAAGACCGTGATGCTGATCGGCGTCGCCGCGGTCACGTTCTGCACCCTGTTGATCCCATTGGTGCAGACCGCCGACCAACTGATCGCACTGCGCCTGTTGACCGGGTTTGGCGGCGGCTTCGCCGTCTCCGCGCCGTTTCCGATCGCCGCCGAATTGATGCCGGCGCAGCATCGCCGCACCTTTGGCGCGGTCTACGAAGTTGCGCTCGCGACGTCGTTCACCGTCCTGCCGCTCGTGGCAGGTCTGCTCTCCGGCGACCCGAACGCATTCCGCAGCATGGCGTTGCCCGGCGGCCTCGCGTTCTTCGTGATCCCGCCGCTGATCTATTTCATGATCCCCGAGAGCCCGCGGTGGTATCTGCGGCACGGCCGCACCGCGGATGCGGTTGCGACGGTCAACCGGATCATCAGACGCGCCGGCAGCCGCGTCCCGGAATTGACGCTCGCCGCGCTGGGCGGCAGCCGGGAGACAGTGCATGAGAAGCTGCCGCCGTATCGCGCGCTGTTCGCCAGGGGGCAGCTGCGCTGGACGGCGGTCGGCATCGCCAGCTTCGTCTTTGCCAGCACGACGTTCTTTCTGACCTCGGTATTGCTGCCGAAGGCCCTCGTCGACCAGGGCGGCGCCGTCGCAATGAGCTTTGGCGTCGGCGCCATCGTCTTCGGCGCCAGCATGCCCGGCAAGGCGTTCACCGGCTATCTGATGGAGATCATCGGCCGGCGCTGGACGATCGCCTACGCGCAGCTTGGCGCGTTGCCGGGGCTGTGCCTGATGCTGCTCGCGCATCGCACGGGGCCGTACGCCGGCACGGTCATGATCATCGGCGCGATGATCACCGGCTTCACCGCACTGTCCGGCGCGACCGCCTTCCGCATCTATCTTTCCGAGCAGTTCCCGACGGCGCTGCGCGGCCGCGGCCACGTGTTCGGCGAGTCGTTCGCGCGCGTCTTCTCGGGCGTCGTGGCGCCGTTTCTGATGGAGCCGTTTGTCGGCTCGCCGACGATCTTCTTCGGCACGATGCTCGTCGTCGCGGCGATCGGCGCTTTCATCCCGGTCGTGCTCGGGCGCGAGACGATCGGCCAACTCGAAGTCGTCACCGAGGGCGTTCCCGAACTCGCCTGAACCGCCTAACATCGCGGTGCCGCGGCGAAAACGGCGCGGCTCGAAGCAGGCGATGGTGATGCGATGAAAATCTCCGCGACCAAGACGCTGACCGTCGAGTTGCCGGCCGACGAGCCGTTGGCCGGCGCCGCCGAGAACCCGCAGGGCAAGCGGCCGATCGTGACGCTGAAGGTCGAGACCGATGGCGGCATCGAAGGTCTCGGCGTTGCCTATTTCGGCGGCGCGCTGACCCGCGCTCTGGCGCACGCGATCGACGAATTGGGCGCGCTCGTCGTCGGCGAAGACCCGCAGCGCGTCGAGGCGGTGCAGCAGAAATTGAAGAACGCGGCCGGCGGCTCGGCCGGGCCGGGCGGCGTCTACAACCTGGCGCTGTCGGCGCTCGACATCGCGCTGTGGGACATCCGCGCCAAGGCGGCCGAATTGCCGCTGTGGAAATTGCTCGGCGGCGCGCGCGACCGCGTGGCGACCTACGCCTCGGGCGCACTGATGCGCGGCCTGTCATTGGACCGCGTCGTGCACGCGGCGGCTACGCTGAAGGAGCGCGGCTGGCGCGAGATGAAGACGCAGATGGCATTGCCCGGCGAAACGACGCCGGCCAAAGAAGTCGAGCGCATGGTCAAGATCCGCGAGGCGATCGGCCCCGACATCAAACTGATGTGCGACATCAACCAGCGCTGGCGGCCGGAACAGGCGATCGACATCGGCCGCCGCGTCGAGGATGCAGGGGTCGGCCTGTTCTGGCTCGAAGACGTGACGACGGCCGACGATTTTCCGGGCCTTGCGCGCATCGCCGATGCGCTCTCGACGCCGGTCGCCGGCGGCGAATACGTCTGGGGCATCGTGCCGTTCCGCCACATGATGGAACACCGCTCGGTCGATATCCCGATGATCGACCTCGTGCGCGTCGGCGGCGTCACCCAATGGCTCAAGGTCGCCGGCATGGCGGAAGCCTTCAACCTGCCGGTCGTCAGCCACTTGATCCCGGAGGTGCACGTGCACCTGATCGCCGCGGTGCCGAACGGCCTGACCGTCGAATACATGCCGTGGCTCGGCGCGCTGTTCAAGGAAGTGCCGACGCAGCAGAACGGCGAACTCGTCATGCCGACCGCGCCCGGCCTCGGCCTCGAATTCGACGACGCCACCCTCGCCCGCTACAAGGCGTGAGAGCCGGCGATCCGTCGTCATGGCCGGACTTGATCCGGGCACGACGGGCTAAGGAAGGAAAACGCAATGAAAATCGCGTCGCTCGAAACCGGGATCGTCATGCTGCCCAACGACGAGCCGCTCGCAGGGTTTTCGGAAAACCCGAACGGCAAAAATCCGATCGTCTGGCTCAAATTGCGCACCGACGACGGCATCGAGGGGTTGGGCGTCACCTATTTCGGCGGCACCTTGACCCGCGTGCTGCGGCAGGCGGTTGACGACCTCGGCGCGCTCGTTGTCGGCGACGACCCGCTGCGCCCGGAGGCGGTCGCCCGCAAACTGCGCGACGCGGCGCAGCAGGCCGGCCCCGGCGGCATCCTGACGATGGCGATGTCGGCGATCGACGTCGCGTTGTGGGACATCAAAGGCAAGGCGCTTGGCCTGCCCTTGTGGAAGCTGCTTGGCGGCGGCCGCGACCGCATCCGCACCTATGCGTCGGGCGCGCTGCGCCGCGGCCTCAAGCTCGACGAGGCGGTCACCGCCGCCGGCCGGCTGCGCGAGAAGGGCTATCGCCAGGCAAAGATGCAGTTGGGCCTGCCGGGAGAGACGAATCCGGCGCGCGAGGTCGAGCAGGCGCGCCTCATTCGCGAGGCGGCCGGCGCCGACATGGATCTGATGTGCGACATCAACCAGCGCTGGCGGCCGGAGCAGGCGATCGACATCGGCCGCCGCGTCGAGGATGCCGGGGTCGGCCTCTACTGGCTCGAAGACGTGACAGCGCATGACGACTACGCCGGCCTCGCGCGCGTCGCCCATGCACTGAAGACGCCGGTCGCCGGCGGCGAATATCTGTGGGGCATCGTGCCGTTCCGCCACATGCTGGAACACCGCTCGGTGGACATCCCGATGATCGACCAGGTGCGCTGCGGCGGCATCACGCAATGGCTGAAGATCGCCGGCATGGCGGAGGCCTTCAACCTGCCGGTCGTCAGCCACGGCGTGCCGGAGATCCACGTGCATCTCGTCGGCGCGGTGCCGAACGGCCTGACGGTCGAATACATGCCCCGCCTCTTTCCGTTGTGGAAAGCGGTGCCGCAACCGGTGGACGGCGACCTGTTGATGCCACGGGCCGCCGGCCTCGGCCTCGAATTCGACGACGCGGCCATCGCCAGATACCGCGCCTGATCGCCGCGTTATGCCGGCCCTCCACACCCTCTGCGGCTGTGCACGAGGCTGTGCAGGATTGTGCGATCAGCGTGGATAAGCGGCGATTCCGGGGGGTAGAACGGCACGCCCCGGATTTTTCGGTTCGCTCGCTGTTGTCGATTCGTTACGCTCTGATGCGTACCGCCTCAGATGTGAAAGCTCGACGATGACCGACCTGGCACGCGACCGCCTCATCGTCGCCCTGGACGTGGCGAGCCTGGAAGATGCGCGCGCCATCGTCGATGAACTCGGCGATGAGGTGTCGTTCTACAAGGTCGGCCCGCATCTGTTCGTCAGCGGCCTGATCAACTTCATCGATGAGCTTATTAAAGAGCGGAGAAAACACGTTTTTCTAGACTTCAAGAGCTTCGACATCGGCGACACGGTGCGTGTGATGGCGTCGCGCGCCGCGAAGCTGGGCATCGAATTCATGACGATCGCCCGCGCAGCATCGACGATCACCGCTGCCCAGGCGGGCCGCGAGGGGCGGCCGATCCCGAAAATTCTGGTCGTCACCTTGCTCACCGATCAGAGCCAGGATGACATGCAGCGCGAATTCAACACCAAGAAATCGGTCGAGGAGTTTGTGGCTGAGCGGGCGCAACTCGCCGAAGACGCCGGCGCGGACGGCGTGATCTGCTCGCCGAATGAGGTTCGCGCGGTTCGTCGAGCCGTGCGGCGCCGGGATTTCCTGATCGTAACGCCGGGCATACGTCTCGCCGAAAGCGCTTCCGACGACCAGAAGCGGACCGCGTCGCCGGCCAATGCGATCGCCGCCGGGGCGGACTACCTCGTCGTTGGCCGGCCGATCGTGAGGGCGCCCAACAGGTTGCAAGCGGCGCGGTTGATCCTCGGCGACATGCAGCAAGCCCTGGTTCCTTCTCGGATAAGAGCGGCCGGCTGATCGCTGCCGGAAAATTTAGGGCGGACGGAGAACGGGACAGGCGTTTCCGGGTAGCGTCGGAACGCGGCGGATTTCGATTGGCCTATCGCGGCAAATGCAGGCGGGCGCGCAATCCGCCATAGGGCGAGTCCTCTAGCCGCACGTCGCCGCCGTGGCTGCGGGCGACGTCGCGAGCGATCGTCAGTCCGAGGCCGACGCCACCGGTGCGCGGGTTGCGCGACGCGTCGAGCCGGATAAAGGGACGGAACACCCGCTCGCGTTCGGTGACCGCAATGCCGGGACCATCGTCATCGACGACGATATCGATGCCGTCGGCCACCGCTTCGCTCGACAGCCAGACTTGCGAACCGTATTGCCGGGCGTTGGCGAGCAGGTTTCCGAGGCAGCGGCGCAGTGCGTTCGGCCTGACCTGGATGATCAACTCGGGCGGTTCGGCGACCGCGAGCGGCGTGCCGTCGCGCCGCGCCGCCGCCGCCATCTCTTCGAGCAGCAGCCCGAGGTCGGTTTCGACCGGAGTTTCGGTGCCCTCACCTCGCGCGAAATCGAGGTAGAGGTGGATGAGCCGCTCCATATCGGTCACATCGGATTTCAATTCCGCCGTCGTCGACTCGTCCGGCAATAATTCCAGCGCCAATTTCATCCGGGTCAGCGGCGTGCGCAGATCGTGCGACACGCCGGCCAGCATCTCGGTGCGCTGGCGGATCTGGCGTTCGATGCGGTCGCGCATCTGCATGAATGCGGCGCCCGCCTGACGTACCTCGCGGGCGCCTTCGAGCTTTGTGAAAGCGATCGGGCGGCCCTTGCCGAAGCCTTCCGCCGCCGCCGCCAGACGCCGCAGCGATCGCACCTGATTGCGCAGGAACAGCGCCGCAACCGCCAGCAGCACGACCGACGAGCCGATCATCCACAGGATGAAGATGTAGGTCGTCGGCGTATACAAGCGGCTCAGCGGCACATCGACGTGCAACACGCCGTCCGGCAGCTGGACCCCGACCAGAACCCAATGGGCGCGGCTGCGGTCGTCGATCGTGAATGGCTGGTGCACGCGACTGGTCATCGTCTGACGCAGCTTGGTTTCAAGCATCGAATCGTCGAACGGTTCGCCGGCCGGCAATGTCGCGCCCGGACGGAAGCCGAAAATCAGTTCGCTTTCGGCGGCCGTGCGCTGGAACAGGTGATCGCGCTCCGCCGGCGTATCGGCCGTCTGCATCGCATCAATGACCATTGCGACGTCGCCGGCGACATCCGCGGAAAACCGGTACGACACGGCCTCCCAATGACGGTCGTAGAAGATCCAGGTCGCGATGATCTGCAGCAGCACCAGCGGCATGACGATCAGCAGCAGCGAGCGGCCGAACATCGATTGCGGCAGCAGCCGCTTCAGCACCCGGCGCTGACGGATCTCCATATCGCCGGGCGTCAGTTCCGGCCCTGCCTCGCCCGGCCAGGCGGCGGCGTCATTCCGGCCTGAGGGCATAGCCGGTGCCGCGCACGGTCTGCAGGTGGCGGGGAAAACGCGGGTCAGCTTCGATCTTTCGTCTGAGACGCGTCATCTGCACATCGACGTTGCGGATATTGCCGCTGAACTGCGCCGCCTGCGACAGGTCCTCGCGCGATACCGGCTCACCGGCATGCGCGGCGAGGACCGCCAGCAACCCCGCTTCGGCCGCCGTCAGATGGACGGGATCACCGCCGCGAAACAGTTCGCCGCGCTGCAGGTCGAAGCGGAACGCGCCGAAGCGCACGTCGCGCGGCGCCGCATCGCCGGCGCCGCCGCGCCGTTCCAGGATGTTGCGGATGCGCAGCACCAGTTCGCGCGGCTCGAACGGCTTCGCGAGGTAGTCGTCGGCGCCCTGCTCCAGCCCGTTGACACGCTCTTCCGGCTCAGCCATTGCCGTCAGCAGCAGCACCGGCACGCGCGACCGGCCGGCGGCGCGCAGGCTCCGCGTCAGTTGAAGGCCGCTCTCGCCCGGCATCATCACGTCGAGCACGATCAGGTCGAACGCGAAGCTGGCGAGGTTGGCGCGCGCCTCGGCAGCATCGGCGGCAGCTGTCACGCGAAAGCCGTTATCGACAAGATAGCGGCGCAGCAGCGCACGCAGCCGCGCATCGTCGTCGACGACCAGGAGGTGCGGTTCGGCGTCGCTCATCGCGCGCAGTATAGGCGATATTTCGCCGGCATTGCGGCGTTGCTTCGCGCCCTGCACCGATCCTGCCATGGCGGGGGAAACAACCCCGCCGTTCTGCGCTCAGCGTCGAGGCGGGCGCGGCGGCGCGAAGCGGCGACGGTCATCTTCGTCGGCGATGATGCCCAACAGCACCCTGCGGAAACCTTCGACCGCCGCGGCGCCGGCTTTTTTATAGGCGGCGCCGACGCGCGAGCGCTGCGGCGCTGACAGCCGCCGCTCCAACTCGCGGCCGCGTTCGGTCAATTCCAACAGGCGCTGGCGGCGGTCTTGCGCGCCGCGATGCTGCACGATGAACCCTTGCCGCACCAATTGTCCGAGCACGCGATTGAGGCTCTGCTTCGTAATGCGCAGGATCGCCAACAGGTCGCCGACGGTGATCAACGGATGGCGGCCGACGAAATGTACGACGCGGTGATGGGCGCGGCCGAAGCCGTATTCTTCGAGGATCGCATCCGGCTCGGCGGTGAAGTCGCGATAGGCAAAGAACAACAGCTCGATGCCCTGGCGAACCGCTTCCTCGCCAGCCTCGCGCGCGTCGCCGCCGGTTTCGGCGGGTTCATAATTTATGTCAGTCATATTGACTTATCTGGCAACCATCAATACAATGAAAGCGTCTTCTGGCATATAACGATGCGGGCCATTCTGTGGCGAGGCAGCCTCCCATGACCGAGTTTTCGCAGCCCTTCGACGATCGCGACGGCTTTATCTGGTACGACGGCCGGCTGGTGCCGTGGCGCGACGCCAAACTGCATGTGCTTTCGCACAGTCTGCATTATGCGAGTTGCGTGTTCGAAGGCGAGCGCGTCTATGACGGCAAGGTCTTCCGATTGGAGGATCACAACCAGCGGCTGATCAATTCCGCGAAGATCATGGGCTTTGAGGTTCCGGCCAGCATGGACGATCTGGCTCGGGCAACCGAGGAGGTCATCACCAGCAACAACATTCGTGACGGCTATGTCCGGCCGATCGCGTGGCGCGGCGCCGAGCAGATGGGTGTGTCGGCGCAGCAGACAAGGATCCACCTGGCGCTCGCCTGCTGGGACTGGCCGGCCTATTTCTCGCCCGAGGCGCGCGCCAGGGGGATTAGGATGTTGTGGTCGCGCTGGGCGCGGCCGGCGCCCAACACGGCGCCGGTGCACGCCAAGGCGTCGGGCCTCTACATGATCTGCACGATCGCCAAGCACGAGGCCGAGGCGCAGGGCTGCGACGACGCGCTGATGCTCGACTGGCGTGGCAATCTGGCGGAAGGCACCGGCGCCAACCTTTTCCTCGCAATCAACGGCGAATTGCACACGCCGATTCCCGATTGTTTCCTCAACGGCATCACTCGCCAGACGGTCATCGAGTTGGCGAAAAAGCGCGGCATCAGGGTCGTCGAGCGCCATATTCCGCCCGCCGATCTGGCGAAGGCCGACGAAGTTTTCCTGACCGGTTCGGCCGCCGAGGTGACGCCGGTCGGCGAGATCATCGGCTCGGTCGGACACTACCGCTTCACGCCGGCGACGCTGTGCCGGCTGATGTGGGAGGATTTCGACCGGCTCGTCGGCAAGAAGCTCGCTGCCGCCAGCGCGGCGTGAGGCTTACGCGTCAAACGTGACGACGGCGCGCACGGCCGCATCCGGCCCCGCAGATGGCCGCGTGAGGCCCGGCGGAGGTGAGTTTTGGCGTGACGAACGGGGTTTTCGGGCGGCTCGCGATCACCCGGCTTTTGCCTCCTTGCCGGCGCTGCCGCCGGCGATCTTGCCAAAGACGCTGCCCGAGACGAGCCCGGTGCCGCCGGGATAATTGAAATAGAACAGGCCGCCGACCAGTTCGCCCGCCGCATAGAGGCCGGGGATCGGCTTCTGCGCGGTGTCGAGCACGCGGCCGTCGGTGTCGATCTTGAGGCCGCCGAACGTGAACGTGACGCCGCAGGTCGTGCAATACGCTTCGTAGGGCGGCTTTTCGAGCGCCATCGCCCAGTTCGATTTCGGCGGCTCGATCCCCTTTGTGGCGCGTCCGTCCTTGACCGTCGGATTGTACGACACGCCCGTATCGACGGCGGCGTTGAACGCGCGCACGGTCTCGACAAAGCGCCGCTTGTCGACGGCGGCGCCGGTCTCGGCCATTTTGTCGGCCAATTCCTCGATCGTATCGGCGACGACTTTCGTCACCTGGCGGATGCGGTATTCGTCGCGCTGCAGGTGCACGGTCTGCTGATCGAAGATCTGCCACGCGAACTGGTGCGGTTGTTCGAGGATCAGCCGGCCGTATTTGGCGTAGGTGTAGTTGCGGAAATCGGCGCCCTCGTCGCAGAAGCGTACGCCGTCGGCATTGACCATGATCGCAAACGGGTAGGAGTGCTTTTGGAAATTGTCGCCGACCGCCAGATCGCCGAATTCCGGCGCGTTGTAGTCCCAACCGACGGCGTGGCAGCCCGACCAGTTGCCATACGGCATCGCACCCGCCTCAAGCGCCATCTGGATGCCCTTGCCGGTGTTGAAACGGGTGCCGCGCACTTTCGCGAGGTCCCAGCCGGGTCCGAGATAGCGCGTGCGCATCTCGGCGTTGGCCTCAAAGCCGCCGCATGCCAGCACAACCGCCTTCGCCGGGATCGTCGTCGTGCGCCCCTCGACCGTGGCGACGACGCCGTGCACGCCGTTATCGTCGGCAACGAGCTTTTCGCCGCGCGCCTCATAGACGACGGTGATCTGCCGCTCGTCGGCTGCCTTGAACAGCCCTTCGACGAGGCCGGGGCCGCCGCCCCACGCCTCCAGCGCCAGCCCGCCCCAGAACACGAACTTGCCGTCGTGCTTGAAGGCCTGGCGCGAATACATCGGCGCGAAACGGATGCCTTTCGAGCGCATCCACAACAGCGTGTCGCGGCTCCTCGTGATCAGCAGTTCCGCCATATCGGGGTTGCTGCGATAGTCGGTCAGCCGACCCAGATCGTCGTAATATTTTTCCTGTGTGTAGGTGCCGAAATCGCTCGTCTCGATTTCGGTCTTCGACAGGTCGCAAAGCTTCAAGAGGTCATCGACCCCCTCATAGACGAACCGCAGGGCGCCCGCCGTGTAGCGCGAATTGCCGCCGCGCTCGTCAAATGGCGCCGCCTCCAAGACGAGTACGCGGGCGCCATTCTCCTGCGCCGCCAGCGCCGCACACAGCCCGGCATTGCCAGCGCCGACGACGACGACATCGTATTCGCCCTGGATCGCCATCTCGGTTCCCTCCGCCTCGTTCCGTCCGGCCGATGCGCCAGCACCCGTCCTACCGCGCCCGCGGAGATTGGGCAAGCCGCGCCCGTGCGGCGGTCGCGAGGATGGGCCGGCGCCTCACGCGCGGCGGTCGAGGCCGGCGTTCCGGATTGACGGGTTGCGGGCGGAATCGGTCCCGGCCGAGTTCGGTGCAGAGGCCGGCCGCCGCTCGATCCGGCCGACGATTACAGATCGGTGGCGACTGTGTCGAAGACCGAACTGAGACTGGTGCCGACGAGCCTGAAAGCAGCGACGGCGACAATCGCGATCAGCGCAACGATGAGGCCGTATTCGATTGCCGTCGCCGCGCCTTCGTCGTACAGAAGCCTGGTCAGGGTGGTCATTGGCTCACCCGATTTGTTTAATTGTCCAGCAACCATGATATACTCTGAATAATGGGAAACGCTCGATCAATCGCAATTCATTTGCCAAAGACTTTATGAAATTTTCGGCGTTCGCGGTGGCCAATACAGACCAGATGTCGTTTTCCGATGCGGGGTGCGCGGGTGCGATGACCTGCACGCTCAAGCCGTTGGTGCGGAGCGGGGATGGCGCCGGTCTTTGACGAGGATTTTCGGAAGCAGCTCCGCCAGCTCTTCGAATGGCGGCGGGATGTGCGGAGATTCCGCTGCGAACCACTGCCGCCCGGGCTCGTCAACGACCTCATCGGGATCGCCTGCTTGTCGCCGTCGGTCGGGCTGAGCCAGCCTTGGCGCTTCGTCCTCGTCGACGATCCGGAACGGCGAGCGCGGGTGCGCGCGAATTTCTCGGCAAGCAACGCGGCGGCACTGGCCGGCTACGCCGGCGAGCGGGCCGCCCGCTACGCCCGCTTGAAACTCGATGGCCTCGACTGCGCGCCGCATCAACTCGCCGTGTTCGCCGACCGCGCCGCCACGGCGGGACACGGCCTCGGCCGCGTGACCATGCCGGAAACGATCGAGTTTTCGGTCGTCGCGGCCGTCACCGCGTTGATGCTGGCGGCGCGCGCGCACGGCGTCGGCGTCGGTTGGGTATCGATCATCGACCCGGCCGCCCTGGCGGCCGACATCGACGTGCCGAAACATTGGCGGCTGATCGCCTATCTCTGTATCGGTTATCCCGCCGTCGAGGACACGGTGCCGATGCTGCAACGGGCGGAATGGGAAATCCGGCGCGAGCCGAAGACATTCATCCTGTGTCGCTGATCCGCTGTCGCCAGGCCCTTCTGGGTGCCGCGCGGAAATGGTGTGTTCAGCGCGCGTGCCTGCCGCGCGAACTGTCGTCGAGTGCGGCCCGTAACTGCGCGCCAAGCTCCGCGCTGGTATAGGGCTTGTACAGCATCGGCCAGCGGATGTTGTGGCTCGGCCGGTATTCCGCGGAATAGCCGGAGGTAAGCAGCACCTTCAGATGCTTGTCGATCTTGTGTGCCGCTTCGGCCAGCTCATAGCCGCTCAGGCCGGCGGGCATGACGACGTCGGTGAACAACAGATCGATCGTACGCCCGCTGCGAAGCACCTCAAGCGCTTCCGGCCCGCTCGATGCCGTTATCACCTCATATCCCAGCATGCGCAGCAGCTTCAGCACCACATCGAGAACGTCAGGGTCGTCTTCGACGACGAGCACGGTTTCGTAGCCCCCCAATATCGCGGGAAGATCCCGTGAGGCGACGGCGCGCGTTGGTTCCTGCTCTTGCCCGCGCGGGAGATAGATGTCGAACTTTGTTCCCCGGTTCGGCGCACTCGTCACCTTGAGGTAGCCGCCCGCCGAGGTGACAAAGCTGTGCACCTGGCTCAAGCCCAACCCGGTTCCCTTGCCGACCTGCTTTGTCGTGAAAAACGGGTCGAAGGCGCGCGCCAGCACCTCCTTATCCATGCCGGTCCCGGTGTCGGCGACGCCGATCAGAATGTATTCGCCGGGTGCCACTGCCTCAGGGTCGTTTGGTTCGGTTCTGACGTTGGCGGTTGAAATCGTGAATTCGCCGCCATCCGGCATCGCATCCCGCGCATTAACGGCGAGGTTGAGGAGCGCTGCCTCGAATTGCATCTGGTCGAGGCGGCAGAGCCACAGCCCGCGTCCGATAGACAGGCGCAGCGCCACCTGCTTACCGAGCGCCCGAACTAGAAATTCTTCCAGCCCTGTGATGAGGCGCCCAACGTCGGCCGGCAGCGGTCTGGCGTCGTCGCGCCGGGCGAGCGCCAGGAGCCGTCGCGTCAGCCGGCCCGCCTGAGTGGTCCCATTCTGCGCCGCTGCAATAAGTTTTTTGAGCCTGGACCCGTCGAGCGGTCCCGCTGCCGAGACGGTATCGAAAAGCAGATCCAGGTTTCCTGAGATCACCGTCAACAAATTATTAAAATCGTGCGCAATCCCGCCGGTCAGCTGCCCGAGCAGCTCCATTTTCCCGGCGAGTTGAAGGGCGACCTGCGCTTTGCGGCGTTCGACGACCTCGGCCTGCAATTTCGCGTTCGCCGCCTGCAGTTCGCTGGTACGCTCCGCGACCCGGCGCTCGAGCTCCTGGTTGAGCTGACGCAGTTGAAACTCGGCCTCGCGTGTGCGGAGCAGCGCGTTGACGGCGGCAATCAATTCCGGCGGATCGATCGGCTCGACGAGATAGGAATCCGCGCCGCCCTCCAGCCCGGCCGCGCGGTGGCCGGGGCCGACGAACGCGGCCGAGGTCTGCAACACCATCGTGCCCGGTGATTGCGACTTGATCCGGCGACAGACCTCGATGCCGCTTATGTCGGGCAGTTTGACGTCGAGGACCACCAGATCGGTGTGGCTGCGGGTCGTCTGGCAAACGGCGTCCGCCCCGGTCGCCGCCTCCGCGACCGAAAAGCCGCTCGCCTTCAGCGTATGCGCCTTCACATAGCGGCCTGCCGCATCGTCGTCGACGACAAGGATCCTGGGCGGGTTCACAGCCATGCGGGATCGGCCGAGGCCGCTTATCCGAGCGCGTGCCGGATGGCACCGACCAGGCTTACGGCCGAAAGCTCGGCTTTCGAAAGTACCTGCGCCAAATTGCCGAGCTGCAGTCGCTGCTCGCGGTCGAGGACCATTGAGGTGAGGATGACGACCGGCGGCTTGGCGCCGTTGCGCTCGACGGAAAGGCGTCGCAAAAACTCGAACCCGTCCATTTCGGGCAGGTTGAGATCGAGCAGCACGATGTTCGGTGCCCGGTCCTGCACCTGTGCCAATCCTTCGACGCCGGTTGCCGCCTCAATCACCTTGAAGGCGCTCGCGGGCAGCAGGCGACGAACGAGATAGCGCGAAACCGGCTCGTCATCGACGATCAGCACCGTCGTTACCGAGCCGTTGCCCGTCCAGCGCTGCAGCGCGGTGATCAGCTGCTCGGGCTCGATGGGTTTTTCCAGATATTCGTCGGCGCCGAGGTTGATGGCTTTGCGCTTGTCGCCGCTGGACGAGACGACAACGACCGGGATGCCCTGAGTGCGTTCATTCTGCTTCAGTTCGATCAGGTATCGCCAGCACTCGTCCCCGAGCAGCACGACATCAAGCAGGATGGCCACCGGATCAAAGCGTTCGAGCAGGCGCCGGGCGCCGACGATGCTGTGTGCCTCGACCGGCTGGTAGAGGCTGCCGGCGAGCGCGCGCTGCACGGCAAACGCGTCGGCCGCGTTGTCTTCTACGACGAGCACCGGCAGCCGGCCGCCGTCCAATGTGATTTCCGCACCCTCCTCGATCTCCGGCAGATGCGGATAAAGCCGCGGTATCGTCAACGAGAACACCGACCCCTGTCCGGGCGCGCTGCTCACCCAGATTTTGCCGCCGAGGAGTTCCGCCAGCTTTTTCGAGAGTGGCAGTCCGAGGCCGGTGCCCTTGACCTTCGATTGGATCGGCCCCGGCACCTGCCCGAATTCCTCGAAGATCAGTTCGATATTTTCGGGAGCAATGCCGATGCCGGTGTCGCGGACGGAAAACGTGATCGTGTCGGCATCCGGCTCTGCCACCGCCCACACCCGCACCTCGCCGCTCGGCGTGAACTTCAGCGCGTTTGACAGAAAATTGCGCAGGATCTGCGAAACCTTTGCCTCGTCGGTCAGCAGCGTGGGCACATCGCCGCAATCCGCGAACACGAGCGCGACCGCATCGCCGACGAGCAGCGGCCGCAGCATTCCACGTAACGCGCCAAAGAGGCTATCGACCGTGAACTCGATCGGCGTAACCGCCGTCTTGCCGGCCGCGACCTTGGCTAGATCGAGCAGATCATTGACCAACTCACTCAGGTTTTCCGCCGATTTTCGGATGAAATGCACCTGCGTCGTCTGTTCCGGGGTGAGGGCGCCGTCGGTCTGGGCAAGCAGCAGCCGGGTCAACGCCAGTATCGAGTTGAGCGGGGTCCGAAACTCGTGCGTCATGTTGGAGAGAAATCGCGACTTCAGCTCGTCCGCACGCCGCAGATGGTCGGCCCGCTCGTCGAGTTCTGCGTAGAGCGCGACGACCCCGCGGTTGGTGTCCTGCAATTCCTGGTTCAGGTGGGTGAGATCCTCGCGACGCTTTTCCAGTTCCTCAAGCTGGATCAGCATTTCCCGGTTCTGCTGCCGGATCTCATCGACCGGGTCGGCCGGTGCGTCGCTCGCCAGCGCTTCGGCGATGCGCGCCAATGGGTCTTTTGTGACCTGCGGCGCGGCATTCGGCAACGGCTCAGAAACGACGATGCGCGTACCCCGCTCGGGAGAGGTCTCGATCGAGAGATTGCCGACCAGACGCTGCGCCCCGACCAATCCGATCCCCATGCCGCCACCGGCACGGTGCTGATCCCCGTTGCGCCGGTCGGGAATCCCGGGTCCCCGGTCGGCGACGACAATTTTCAACTTCGGCCGGTCTTCCGGCTCGATCGCGAACTCGATCCACCCGCCTTTGCCGTGCTCGACCGCGTTGCGCGCGAGCTCCGACACGGCCGTCGTTATCCGGGTCTGGGCATGATGGTCGTACCCGAGCAGTTCGGCTATGCGCCGCGTGCGTCGCCGCGCCAGCACGATATCGGTGTCGCGCTCAAGCGCGACGCGCAGCAGGCGGGATTTCATCGGAAGCGCGCCACGCCAATACGGCGCAATCGTCGCGCGGGCGCCGGTGGTCGCGATAGAGGATGCCAGCGATCAGGGCCGGATGCGCCGCCGCAAGCCCGGGATAGGCGGCGAGGTCCCACCGCGTCGAGAGCCCGTCGGAGTTCATGATGACCAGCGGCGCGCGGCTATAAGGATAGGTAAATTCCCGGATGCGCGGCGCAACGTGACCCGCAGTGCCGTTATGGGAAACCATATGGCGCAGCTCGCCGTCCATCACGATTGAAGCCGCGATATTGCCGATTCCAACAAAGCGGACAACTCGTTGCGTAGTATCGATGCGCGCCACCGCCAACGCGGCGCCGCGCGTCGGAGCGAGCGCGTGATGCAGCATTTCAACCAGCCGCACGCAATCGAGTTCGGCGTTGGCGAGAAAGGCCTCGCTCGCCACGGCGGCGGCTTTTGCGGCCTGTTCCCCATGCCCCGACCCGTCGACGACGAGCAGCGTGCCGCCGCCCGGATGGTCGGCGTAGGCCCAGGCGTCGCCGCAGACCTGCTCGCCCGGAAAAGGCTGGATGACGGCGCCGAGCCCGGCAGCGCGCCGCCCCGGCAAGGGCGGGGCGCCGACGAACCGGGCCAGCACCGCCGTGCCGAGATGCGGTCGCGTAAACAAGGCAAACCGATCGGCGCTGCGCCCCATCGCGCCCAAACCACCGCCCAGGGTTCCGGAGGTCGAATAGCCATCGGACAAGGCCCGTTGCACGTCCGGGATGCCCGGACCCCTGTCGAGCGCAAGAAGCTCGACGCCTTGGCCATCAGAATCCGAAAACCGGCTGACAACCAGTTCTCCCTCGCTCGCATGCCGAATCAGGTTGGTCGCCAGTTCGGTTGCAATCAGCGCGACACGGCCCGTCTTTTCCTCGTCGAAGCCGCAGCG